>NZ_CP025815.1:2161845-2470680 GCF_003352045.1 Sulfitobacter sp. JL08 | reverse complement strand
GCCGGGGTCGCGATCGCGGCCTATGATCCTGTGATGTATGTAAACTGGTATGTTCCCGAAGACGGCGTGATCGAATATGCAACGGCAGGGTTCCTGCTGGCCGTGGCGGGTATCAGCCTGTGGCGTTTGCTGGTGTGTCGGGGCGCAAAGACCGGCTGGTTCAGCGCGATGATGGTCTTTACCACCGTTCTGTTCATCTTTGGTGCGGGCGAAGAAGTGTCCTGGGGACAGCGCATCTTTGGCTTTGACTCAAACGCGTTTTTCCAGGAAAACAACGATCAGGCCGAAACAAATCTGCACAATCTGATGGTGGGCGAGGCGAAAATCAACAAGATCATATTCGGCCAGTTGCTGACGCTGTTTCTGGTGCTGTTTTTTCTGATCGGGCCGTTTTTCTATGCACGTTCCGAACGGCTGCGCGTTCTGGTGGACTGGTTCTATATTCCTGTCCCTGCATGGCATCATTCACTGGGCTTTGTTCTGGCGCTGATCGCAACCGTTCTGATCGCGGACGGAAAGCGCGCGGAGTTAAGCGAATTTGCCCTGTCGATCCTGTTGTTTCTGATTGTTCTGCGACCGCGCAATGCGGCCCTTTTTGCCCGCGCATGACGGGCAGGCTGGCGCTATTTGTTTTGTGTTGCGCCCTTGCGGGGCTGGGGCTGGTCTTGCGCCCGGCGCTTGAATGGCGCTTTGCGCTGCCTGATGTCACGCCTGATCCGCGCCCGCCCGCCTTTGAAATAGTTTTTGACTACACTTCACCCGTCGGTACCGCACACGCACCGGCGATAGACGTGACAGAAGACGGGTTTGATCTGATCTGGTTTGACGGATTGCGCGAATCTTCGAACGACACGCAGATTTTCCGCACGCGTCTGCGCGAAACAGCAGCCGGATGGCAGGCTGACACGCCGGCACCGGTGTTCAGCCGCCAATCGCTTACCTCGGTGATGATGCCGCCGCAAACGGTACTGACGCTGGGCAACAGCGTCGAGTTTCATGCCAGACCGGGCGATTTTCTGGCGACAATCGTGTCTGTGGGCGGCTGGGCCATGTCATCGGTCGCCGCGGTGGACATGGAAAACGGTGTGCCTGTTTCCACGCGCAAGCTGAACCTGTCGCCACTTCTGAACCGGTCCTATCTGGTCAAGTCGCCCATGGTGGAGTTCGCCGATGGTATCGACGGGTTGCCGGTTTATTTCGAATTGGGCAATGCCTATGGCGCGCTGGCGCGTGTAACCGCGTCGGGACGGGTGCGCGGCAAAAGCCGGATGGCCGGCGGTGTTGCCAGCATCCAGCCCATGATCGTATCGCAAGATGCCAAAAACGCCGTGGCCTTGCTGCGCAATTTCGATCGCGACAGCGACAGGTTGCTGGCCGCGTGGACAAGCGACGGCGGCCAAAGCTGGAGCAGGCCCGCGCCTTTGGCACTGCCCAATCCCAACTCTCCGGTGGCGGCGCTGGGCCTGCCTGACGGGCGTATCCTGATGGCCTTTAACGATCACGCGCAGCTGACGGATACGATGCGTCTGGCGCTGTCAGCGGATGGCGGGCGGACATGGACGAAAGGCAAAACACTGGAACAGGGGGCAGGGGCGGTACGCTACCCGATGATGCGCTACCTGCCGGACGGGCGAATTGTCCTGACCTATTCGGTGGATGGCAAGACCGGCATACGTGCGCATGTCTTCACCCAAAGCTGGGCCGTGGCGCAATGACGGCGGTCTATGAACTTTGCGCGGCGGCGGTGGTATTCGGCTGGTGCATCAGCCGCATTCTGGGGTTGGTGGTGTCGCCTGCGCGGGCGACCGCCTTGGGCTACGGGCTGTCTGCGGTTATTGTTCTGCTCAGCTATTCCAGCTTTCTGACGGGTATGTTTACCGCACTTCTGGCCCCTTACGGTGTTTTATTGCCGGCCCTGGCTCTGCAGAATTCGGCGCACGGTCTGGGGTTTCAAACGAAACCTTACAGCATCGCGGAAATGCTGGCGGCCTTTGGTCTTTACCTGTTTTTCCTGATGGCCTCGGCGGGCGTATTCGAATGGGATCCCTACAGGTACGGATACGGCGGACAGGGCGCGGCGATTGTGGCGGTGCTGCTGTCGGGCTGTGCGCTGTGGCGCGGCCATATCGTGTTGCTGGGCGTGGTCATAGTGGCGCAGGCGCTGTGGTTGCTGGATATCGCAAGTTCCAACCTGTTCGATCACCTGAGCCATGTCTTGCTGGTGTTCATACTGCCGATCACAATCCTAAGACGCGCCACCCAAAAGCCCCAGCCAGACCCAGACAGTGAAAATCGACGCGCCGGTTGAAATCAGAACCGACGAGGCAGCAACGCGCTTGGCGCGGCCGTACATATTGGCGAAGATATAGGCATTAAAGCCCGGTGCCATGGCCGCTGTCACAACACCCGATCGAAACGCGTCAGCAGGAAGCGACAGGGCGGTGCCAAACCCCCAGACCAGCGTGGGATGCAGCAGCAACGCGAAAACGCACACCATCGCAATTGTTTTCAGATCGCCTTCGGGCTTGTACTGAACCAGAACACCCCCCAGCGCAAACAGGGCCGCAGGCAGGGCCGCGCGGATCATCAGATCCATGCCATCGGTCAGGGGCACCGGCAGGGTAAAGCCCGAAAGGTTCACCACAAATCCAAGGGCAATTCCCGCGATCAGCGCATTGCGGAACATGGCCTTCAACGTGGCGCGCGCCATGGTCCAGCCGCTTTGCCCGCGGTTGCGGGTGATTTCCATGACGGTGATGCCCAGCCCGTAGCAAAACGGTGAATGCAGCGCGACGATGGCGTAATTGCCCTGCAATGCGCCAGCCCCATAGGCGCGTTCCATGATGGGCAGGCCCAACAGCACGGAATTGGAAAACAGACAACAGAACCCGATCACGATGCAGTCTTCCCACGGTCGGGCGAACAGCAACCGCGCACCCGCTATACCGGCAGCAAAACAGATGGCCGCGCCGGCATAGAAACTGATCAACAGACGCGGATCGAAAGACGCGCCCAGATCAAGCGTGGAAATGGCACGGAACAGCAAAAGCGGGATGGCGAAATTCTGGCTGAACCGCATTAGCCCGTTGACGTTTTCAAAGCTGAAAAAACCGGTGCGCGTGGCACCGTAGCCGGCGCCGATTACCAGAAAAACCGGCAGGATGACTTGGATCAGAGCATTCATGTCGGATAATCCGCTTCCGTCAGGTGCGGGGGGCGCGGTGTGCGTGCCATATCAATCGGCAAATGTCAGGGTCATGCCGTCATAGGCGGGGATGATGTGATCGGGGGTTTCGGCCGCAACCGTGTCATAGTCCAGATCGTTGTGCATATTGGTCAGGACCGCCCGTTTGGGGGCAACGCGCCTGATCCACTCCAGCGTTCTGTCCAGATGGGCGTGGGTCGGATGCGGCGCGCGGCGCAGGGCATCGACGATCCAGCACTCCAGATTTTCCAGAACCGGCCAGGATTCCTCGTGGATTTCGGCGGCATCCGGCAGATAGGCCACATCGCCCATGCGAAACCCCAGTGAATCGATCGCCCCGTGATTGACGGTGAACGGCGTAAAGGTCAGCGCGCCGCCCGCGCCCGTTACGGTCACATCGCCATCGATGGTGTTCATGTTCAGGATCGGCGGATAGGACGACCCTTTGGGCTGCACGAACGCATAGCTGAACCGGTCATAAAGTGCCTCTTGGGTCGGGCCATCGGCCCAGACGTTCAGGCGTTCGCGCATGTTGAACACGATCATGCGCAGATCATCTATGCCATGCACGTGATCGGCATGATTGTGGGTGTAAAGCACCCCGTCAAGCTGCCCCACATCCGCAGCTAGTAATTGGGCCCGCAAATCGGGCGAGGTGTCGATCAGAACGCGCGTTGTGCCGCTTGGCGTGATCCGCTCTACCAGCAGCGAACAGCGTTGTCTGCGGTTCTTGGGGTTGGTGGGATCGCAATCCCCCCAATGCCCGCCCAACCGTGGTACTCCGCCCGATGATCCGCATCCCAATATGGTCAGTTTCATCTCGGCCATCAGGCATCCGCCTTGTATCGGGCCGCTTTGGAGAACAGGCGGTCGAAATTGCGTTCGGTCTGTGCGGCGAATTCGGCGTAGTCCATTCCGAACACCGCAGCGCCCGCGCGCGCGGTGTGGGCAACATAGGCGGGTTCGTTGCGTTTGCCGCGATGGGGCGGCGGGGCAAGATAGGGCGCGTCGGTTTCCACCAGAATGCGGTCGACCGGGGCGGCGGCAAAGATCGCGCGCAGATCATGGCTTTTGGGAAAGGCGGCAATGCCCGACATCGACAGATAGAACCCCAGATCAAGCGCCGCGCGGGCCAGTTCCGCGCCCGATGAAAAACAGTGCATCACACAGGAAAAGGCACCGTTGCGGTATTCTTCGGTCAGGATGCGCGCCATATCATCATCTGCATCGCGTGCATGAATGATCAGCGGCAGGCCGGTGTCGCGCGCGGCCGCGATGTGAATGCGCAGCGAGGCGCGCTGAACGTCCGCACTGTCGGCCGTATAGTGGTAATCCAGCCCGGTTTCCCCGATGCCGACAAATTTCGGATGTGCCGACAGCGCGATCAATTCGTCTGCCGTTGCCAGCGGTTCTTGTGCGGCACTCATCGGGTGGGTGCCCGCGGCGTAAAACACCGGATCATGCGCTTCTGCGATGGCGCGCACACCGGGTTCCTGGCGCAATCGTGTGCAGATCGTCACCATACGCATAACGCCCGCGTCCAGCGCGTTCTGAATAAATGCGCCGCGATCTGCGTCAAAATCGGGAAAATCAAGGTGGCAGTGGCTGTCGGTAATCGACGGTGGTTGTGTCATCTTACCCCTGTGCGGGGACTAACCCGCGGCAATGTGCTGGATTTTGAAAAACGTATCTAGGACCAGCGCGGCGGGGTCAAGGTTAACCGCCCGCCCATGTTGCAGACGTGCGCCGATTTCCTGCGCGGCGCTGGCCCATGCGCGTCCCTTTTGCGCCGAGGGGGCCAGCCGCGACAGGATCGCGGCTTCGTTTGCAATCGCCTCGGGCGGCGGGTGGCCGGTGACGCCTGTGCGGGCCAATCGTGCCAGTGCCAGATCAAGCAGGGTGATCAGCAGGTCAAGCTTGTCATCCGCCCCGCGCGTGGCCGCAGCTTCGGCCAGTTTCAGGGCGCGGGGGCGATCCAGACGGGGCAGGGTATCCAGCAGGGCCATCAGTTCCGTATAAATCTGGACACCACCCAGATTAAGCAGGCGGATCGCCTCGCCAACAGAGCCACCGGACAGTTGGGCCAGCGCCTGTGGCGATGCATTCGCATCCGCACCGGCCTGCGCCAGTGCCACGGCCATGTCGGGTGCGCTGAGCGGGCCAAGCCGCACTTCGCGACAGCGCGAGCGGATCGTGGGCAACAGCCGCGTTGGCTGATGGCTGACCAGCAGTAATGTCGTGCGCGCGGGCGGTTCTTCCAGCAGTTTCAGCAATGCGTTGGCGGCGCTTGTGTTCAATTCATCTGCCGCATCCACAATCACAACGCGGCGGCCGCCATCGGTTGCGGACATCGAAAAAAACGATTTCAGGCGGCGTACTTCGTCCACGGTGATCTGCTGGCGCAGTTTTTTGGACTTTTCATCATAGGGACGGCGCAGCACTAACAGGCCCGGTTCGGATCCCGCAGCCATGCGCCGGGCCACCGGATGATCCGGGTCAATGCGCAATGATGTCGGCGCGGGCGGCGCGCCGAACATGTCATCCGCATCCGTCAGAGGGGTGGCCAGCAAGAACCGCGCCATCGCCCATGCCAGCGTCGCCTTGCCCACCCCGCGCGGACCGGTCAGAAGCCAGCCATGATGCAGCCTGTCGCTGCCAAAGGCAGTCAGAAATTCCGATTGCGCGCTGTCCTGACCAACCAGTTGCACGGTATCGCGCGGATGCGGCGCGCCATCGACGCGATCAGGTTCAGGATAGACATCATCCGTCATGCAAAGACGGTTTCTGTTGCGCGGGCGACCGCATCGGCCACGACATCAATGTCATGCGCGCCGTCAATCACGCGGAACCGTTGCGGAAATTCCTGTGCAAGTGCCAGAAAACCGGCGCGCATCCGGTCCTGCAAATCCTGCCCGAACTCCTCAAACCGTTCTTCTGCTGTTTCACGCGCAAGCGCACGGCCCAGTCCGGTGGCCGGATCCATGTCGATCAGCAATGTCAGGTCGGGCTCAACCCCGATCATCAGATCGTGCAGCGTGTCGACAATCGCGCGCAAATCGCCGCGAGACAGGCCCTGATACATGCGGGTGCTATCGGCGAAACGGTCACAGATCACCGTTGTTCCGGCCTTCAGCGCGGGCAGGATCGTGCGTTCCAGATGGTCGCGCCGCGCGGCGGTGAACAACAGAATTTCCGTTTCGGCCGACCACCTGTCGGGATCGCCCTGCAACACCAGTGCGCGAATTTCCTCGGCCCCGGGCGACCCGCCTGGTTCGCGGGTCAGGATCACATCGTGGCCGTCGGCGCGCAAGCGATCTGCCAAAAGGCGCGCTTGCGTGGATTTACCGGACCCGTCGATGCCTTCGAATGAAATAAACCGGCCTTTGGCGCTCACATTGCACCCTCGGGGCTTTCGATGATGCGGCCCAGCAAAATCTGGCCCGCCGTGCTGACCCGCGACAGAAACCCACCGTGAGGCACGGCCGTTTCGGCCACCAGCGGCACCCGTGTATCCGGCAGCCCCTCGCGCGCGATCACCAGTTCGGCAATCGGCTGGCCCTGCTGGATCGGGGCGGTGATCGGGCCGGTATAGACCACTTCACCAGATACTTCTTTACCGGTCAGAATGGGCATCAGCACCGATACATCCTCGGCCGCCACCAACCCAACATTTGGTTGTGCGCCCATCCAGACATCGGCCACCGCAAAACGCGTTCCTGCCGGTGCCAGCGTGCGTTCGGCAAACTGGCGGAATGACCAGTTTACGATCGCTTCGGATTCCTGTGCGCGCAGGGCAACCGACTCCAGCCCCGACAGAACAAAGATCACCCGCCGGTCACCTTGCACCGCCGATCCGACCAAACCGTACCCGGCTTCCTGGGTATGGCCTGTTTTAAGGCCGTCGGCGCCGATATTGAGGTTCAGCAACGGATTGCGGTTGCGTGAATTGCCCGGCGCACGCCCGTCAAACGCAAATTCGGTTTCCGCGAACAGCGGATAGAATTCCGGAAAATCGACGATCAGGCGGTCGGCTAGCAAGGCCAGATCGCGCACCGACATCAGATGCCCGACCTGCGGCCATCCGTTCGAGTTGGTGAAGGTCGAACTGGTCATACCCAGTTTTTGCGCACGCTGCGTCATCAGACGGGCAAATCCGGCTTCGGTGCCATCGGGGCTGATCGCTTCTGCAATCACCACGCAGGCATCATTGCCCGACAGCACCACGATGCCGCGCAAAAGATCCTCGACAGACACACGATCCGTCGTGTCCAGAAACATGGTTGATCCGCCATAGCTCATCGCGTGCTGCGACACGGGCAGTTTCTCGTCCAGCGTCAACCGCCCCTCGCGCAACGCCTCGAACGCCATGTAAAGCGTCATCAGTTTGGACATCGACGCCGGCGGCAACGGAATATCCGCGTTTTTGCTGAGCAGAACCGTATTGGTTTTCTGGTCAATCACAAACGCAGCACTCGCCCGCGTTTCAAAGGCCTGCGCGCCAGTGGCGCTGACACTCAGGAACAGTGCGGCAAGGATCGCGCCGGTTTTGATCCAGCGGCTAGTTCGTAACAGCGTAAGCATCGGAAAATCCTTCAGCTTTGATCTTTTTCAGCAGTTCGTTCAATTCACCCTTGGTCGAGGCCGGCCCCACCAGAACCCGCCAGAACGGTTTTCCGTTGGTTGACTGTTCCTTGACGGTCGGCACCATGCCTGCGCTGCGCATTTGGGTTGCGGTCCGGTCGGCATTCGCTTCGACGCTGAAAATACCGATCTGGATGAACGGTTTGGCCAGCGACGACTTGACCGGCGCTGGCGTCGGGGCAGGGGCTGTTGCCGCTGCGGGTGCGGCCGCTGCGGTTTCCACAGCCGCAGGATCAGACGCTTCTATGGCGGCGGCAGCCGCCGAGATCGGATCAAGTGATGTTTCCGAAATTGCGTCAGGCGCGTCAACTGTGGCCGTTTCATCGACGGCAACGGCGGGTTCTTCCGGCACGGTTTCACGGCGCAATGCCGTGACATTCAATTCAGACGGCGCGCCGGCCAGCATCCCAAGGGCCGCTGCCGCATCCGACGAGATTTGCAGCCGTGGCCCGGGAATATCGCGTTCCCGCCGGAACAGCGCCCCGACGACGAATTTGTCATTCGCCGAGTTGCGGATGATCACCCGTTCGGGATCAACCACATCAGGGTGCGCCACCCAGACCCCGCCCAGCGACGGTCGCCCGTCCCAAAGCCCGGCTTCGGTCACCTGAAACACATCGGGCGCTTCGACATCGCGTTCGGTGCCTGTGCCGCTCGCCTCGGTTGCGCTGGTGCTGCTGTTGTTTTCGGGGCTCAGCGCCCCCATCGAAAACTGACCGTTTTCGTCACATCCCGCCACGATCAAAACCAGCACACCAATAAATGCCGCCTGACTGGTCCGTTGGAGTATACCACTGCCCATTTCCACGCCCTTTGCCTGTTTTCGCGGGTCGCCAAGCCTTGACGTACCGCGATCTGCCGGTTGTCCGGTCCTGATAGAGCAGGCTTTTTCAGCCTGTTTGCGCCGACTCTAGCGCGCTCGCGGTCGCAAGAAAAGCCATCTGCGCCCATGTCGGCAAAAAAGCCCCGTCTTTTGCGGAAATTTTTATGGTTTCAGAATCAAACCCGCCCCGTTACGAGGGCATGTCAGGAGGGCTGGCAGAGTGGTCGAATGCACCGGTCTTGAAAACCGGCGTGCGTGAGAGCGTACCGTGGGTTCGAATCCCACGCCCTCCGCCACTGGTACAATGTAAATTATTGTAATGTATGGATTTTGTGACACGCGTCACAATTCAATCCCCCAACATATCCCCCACGTGGCTTTGGAATTAGTAGGAATTTGACGGAATACTGATCTTCGCTCAATCGTGTTGTGGATTGGTTTCTTCGGAATTGAATGGCTGCTTACCACAAAAGCGGACGCTGACGGAAAATCAGTCTACTTCCGCTTTGCGGACGAAGCCGACATTGGCGATTTAGTTTTGATGCTAAACCACAAGAAGCCAGTACGTGGTGTCTGACCTGAAGAAAATAGCCAAAGAATACGCGCTGCGGGTCATTTAGCATCATACAATTTTTGCGCCTGCCCATTATTGACCAGTGATTTTGAGAATTCTGTGGTTAAACTAGGTATATGTTTTGATACACAAGACACTGACCGGGAGTATCACATGAAAAACAGTAGCTTTTTCGCTGGCGCAGTTGCCAGCTTCGTATTTGCGTTCGCGCCCCACGCTAGCATGGCGCAAGACGATGAGGCGCCGCGTCAGGTTCTGTTCACAAATGTGAACATCTTTGACGGGGTCAGCGAGACACTGATCGAGAACGGGTCCGTTCTGGTCGAGGGCAACCTGATCAAGACCGTTTCAGCAGACGCCATTGAAGCGCCAGACGCGTTTACTGTCGATGGCGAGGGCCGCACACTGATGCCCGGCCTGATCGACATGCACTCTCACCTGTGTTTCCGGAACGGGATGCTCGAGTTTCGTGACAACTATGATCAGATGGCGGCCGGGGCTTACACCGCGATTGCCATGCAGGATTATCTAGATCAGGGCTTCACCACCGCGCGGGATGCTGGCTGCAACATCCTTGGTGTGGCCAAGGCGGTGAACAATGGTATCATTCCCGGGCCGCGCATTTTTCCATCAGGCGGGTTCCTGAGCCAGACTGGCGGCCACGCTGACACCGGCAGTTTTAATGATGTGCCCGGGGACCTGGACGATCTGGAAGCGCATATGGTTGGGTTCATTGCCGACGGGGTGCCCGAGGTCACCAAAGCGGCGCGCCACAACCTGCGTGCCGGGGCTACACAGATCAAGGTCATGGCGGGCGGCGGAGTTGCAAGCGAATTTGATCCACTGCACATGACACAATATTCTCTGGAAGAGATGAAAGCGATCGTCGGAGTAGCTGAAGACTACGGTACTTATGTGCATGTACATGGTTATCATGACCGCTCGGTGAACCGGGCCATTGACGCCGGTGCGCGCGTCATCGAACACAACTTCCTTGTGTCTGAAGAGACTGTTATCCGGATGAAAGAAGAAGGCGTTGCTCTCTCGGTTCAGGCAGTCATGTCCTTGGAGGCCTTTGGAGACCCTGAGAGTATCACGTTCTTCAGCGCGGATCAAAAAGCCAAGGCGGCACAGGTGAACAGTGGTGCCCAGCAAATGATGGAATGGGCGGTGAAGCACGACTTGCTGATGGTCACCGGCGGCGACATGTTCGGACCGGATCTAGTTCGTCAGGCGGACAACATCATCTGGTTCAACGACAAAATCGCCAAGAACCCCCATCTGTCCTTGAAGACTGCGACTAGCAATGCGGCTGAGGTACTGACCTGGTCCGGGGGTATGAACCCCTACAAGGACGGCACCTTGGGCACAATCGCCGAAGGCGGCTATGCCGACATCATCCTGATCGACGGTAACCCACTTGAGGATATCCACGACCTGAAGAGAGACAACGTCGATTTTGTGATGAAAGACGGGCTGGTGTACAAGAACTGGTTGCCGGACGACAATGCGCCAGCTTTCCAACCAGCAGGCCCGGAGCGCGACGCATACTTCGGACTTAACTGAACCAATAGGGGCGGGGCAGACGACGCCTCGCCCAATCCTCCGGGCGAACGAACAGAATTTTATCAAAGACAATTAGCGGCCAAATAGTCCGGCCGCGTCGGCCCGTGTTGTTTGGATACTGAGTGCTTCCGCTTTAGGCTCGACTCGGTCATCCGACTGTTTTTCTCAGATGACAGCTAAGCGCCCCTGAGCAGTCGTACGGTCACGCAAAACCGAACTTTCTGCTTCCAATGACAGCTTTGGGCGATAGCAGACGCTAGTCAAAAATCCGCCTATGACTGCAACGCGGACTTTCCCGACCTTCACTCAGATCAACCCAATTGGCGCATTCGGCCCTTAGAGGACCTTTGATCATCTTCCAGCGAAAGGCCGCTCTGAGTGAGAGGCGACGAAATCGGTGATCGGTGAGTGATACAGATGGTGAAATGCGGTCTGACGGGCCCTAACTTTGGATCAGCTTTTTTAAGTTCCCCACATCGTTTCTATAAATTGAACCTGAGACGCAGACCAAACACCAACGGGTCTTCATCATTGAAACCAGGGTTCTTGAGGTACTGGACATCGGCCGTCAGGGCGAGATTGTCCGATAGGTCCGCACGGTAGAACGCCTCTATGGTCGTTTGTGTTTCCAGTTTGCTATCGGAGGGATCGGCAACGGTTACTCCAAGTCCAAGCAAGTCATCATAGTAGCCCGGCCGCCACATCAAACCCGCATTAACTGCGCGGCGCGCGATGGGCGCTGCCCCGTCGGACCAACCAAGTCGGCCAAAGATCATGAGGTCATTGTCAAATGTATGATTGCCCGCCAGCATGGCACCCCAACTCTTCGGGACACCCGCATCTGTTCTTTCATCCACATGAAACATCCCAAGATGGAAATTGGTCAGAAAGCGTTTGGAGGGTTCGGGTGTCCAGCCGATCTCGCCATATTTGTATAACTCTGATCCACCGGGAAACCACTCAACGTCTGTCAAAGAGCCATTGGCGTCACTGACAACACCCAGCGCGTAGACTTGATCTGTCAGAAATCCGCCGCCGCCCAAGCCAAACCCCGGATCGGGGATCGGCAGAACCGGGCTAAACATAATGGAATAATTCTGAAACGTAGTACGTGGATTAACATAGCCAAGGATATCGCTGTAATCCCCAGGATCAATTCGACCTGCCACAAATCCAGCGCGACCATCGGCCAATGTTTGAGACCAGTAGGCGACCGAGAGCGTTGTGCCCGTGTCACTAAAGGTCACCGCAGTTGCTCCTGCATATCCAATCTCGCCTGCGAGACCTGATGGTGAGATATCCTGACCTAACAGGTGTCGGTCCTCGAGAACAAATACCAGACTTCCGGGATTTTCAGTATTTCGATTCAACAGGCTCCAGTTGCCTATCATCCGAAACTGGCCAGATGCGGATTGGTCAACATCGGTCAGACTATTAGAGGCTTGTTGATAGAGAGCTTGATAATCGAAAGACAGCGACAAACCCGTATTCTCTCGCAAATTGGCAAAACTTTTCTCTGCTGGATCAAGTGCTCGATCCAAGGAAGGCCAGCGAGAGTCTTCCAATCTGCGCAACCGGTCTTGTTCTTGTTGCGCTTGCGCTGAGGCCGGGCCCCCGATGGATGCGCCCGCTGCGGCTTCAAGTGCAAGTACTCCAGACTCTTGTTGAGCTTGCGTGGAAGTGGCCGTCATCAAGAGAACGGCCGCTAGCGCCACACACCATTCAAACTTGTTTTTTGAGATACGGGTCATTTAAGGTCATCTGCGGACTTCACCTCTTCTACACGCTCAAGCGCTAAAGCCATGTCTGAACTGCTCATCATCTCTATCATCTGGTAATCGTTCAGTAATCCGTCACCCATCCGACTGAGATAAAACGCCTGAATGAACGTGGGGTCGTCAGGTAGAGAAACGGTAATGTAATTCTTACCGTCGCCGAGCCCCCAATGATAACTCAGAAGCTCGCCGCCCAGTTTTTCAATCCCACCCCGCACGGATGCTTCACGATCCGCCGGTGAAGCGATCAGCATCTCCCAAGCGGCTCCATTTGGTGTTCCGACAAATAAAAACGTGCGGGCAGCCGAGTTGTCTTGTGCCGATGCAATCGACGCCGCGGCCGCAAGAACTGCGGGCAATAGAAATGTTCTCATGATCGTCTTCCTTTGAAAATGGTGCGCGAAATGCCGAGGTTGAAACATCCCGCGCGACGCTCAGTTGAGCGTATTCTTGTAGACCACGCCGTCTTTCATGATCACGCGCATGGTATCAATGCCTTCGCCGCGCGGTGCCGCTTCGATCCACTTTTCGTTCCCACCTATCACGGTGATATCCTCAAGCGGATTACCATCCACGATTAAGATGTCAGCATATGCTCCCACTTCAATCACGCCCAACTTACCCGGATAGGGATTACGTTTCCCGGTCAGTTGCATGAGCTCGCCTGCGGTCGATGTGGCAGAGGTCAACATCATATGATTGCCAAAGAGTTCGGCGAAATAGTACTTCTCGAAATCTCGGTGTGACCGCGCCGCAGATTTGCTAAGCAGGACAGAGTCAACGTTGTGAACGATCTTGGGCTTGTACTTTTTCACGTACGTTGCAAGGTTTTTGGACTCTTCCAGAAAGTACTCTAGCTTGTCGCGAACTGGACCGGACGAATAGTTCGGCACCTTAAACAGGTCCGGAGACAAACCAGCCGTATTGAGCGCCCAAAAGGTGCCGGTGTCTGCCATCCGTTTGACAGTTTCTTCTGTCGCCATCTGACCGTGTTCGATACTCTTGATTCCAGCATCAATGGCAGCGTTGATCGAGCGATCCGTGTAGGCGTGCGCCAGAATATAAGTGTCAAAGAATTCAGCCGCTTCAACGGCAGCTTCCATTTCTTCCTGCGTGTAGGCGTGTGACCACAGTGGATCGAGCGTAGAGGATACGCCACCGCCCGCGAAAAGTTTCACTTGTGTTGCCCCATTGGAAAAGTTTAGCCGTGTCGCCTCGCGGATATCTTCCGCTCTGTCTGCAACCGTGACAATACCCAGCTCTTCGACATTCGAACGACCGCCATCAGGCACACGTTGCCGCGCTGAACGCCAGTCACCATGTCCCGAGGTCGGTGAGATGCACGCGCCAGACGCATAGAAGCGCGGGCCGATGATGTCGCCCCGATCAATGGCGGCGCGAACCGCATCCGAACTGCCGCATGCATCGCGTACTGTCGTATAGCCATCCATCAAAAAATCACGCGCGTTTGCGGTGATCATCAAGCCGATCTCATCCCAACGTGCCATCTCGCCATCACCAAGCGTGACCATCGTGTTTACAAGGTTAAAGTGAACATGAGTCTCAATCATCCCCGGCATCAGCGTTCGACCACCGCCATCGATAATAACCGCATTTGCGGCCGCCAAAGGTTCGTCGGAAACGGCAGCAATAAGATTGCCTTCGACCAGAACATTGGCGTTCTCCATGAGCGTTTCGCTCAGGCCGTCAAAAACATTTACATTGGTGAACAATGTCTGAGCAGGTTGATCGTCCTGCGCTGAAACAGACGCGGCGGAAAACATGAAGAACGCGGTTATCGTCGTTATTTTCGTGAGTAGCATCAGCTGCACCTTTCAATTGGTAGGTTGTGGGGCGAGGACGTGACCTCGCCCGTTGGTTTCTTAGTCCAGCGTGTTCTTGTAGATCACGCCGTCTTTCATGATCAGATTGATGGTCTCGATGCCACGCATGCGGCGTTCTGCGTCAAACCATTTTGAATTTCCGCCAATAACGGCGATGTCCTCCAGCGGATTGCCGTCAACCAACAGGATGTCGGCGTATGCGCCTTCTTCGATCACGCCCAGCTTGCTTGGATATGGGTTGAGATCACCGGTAAGCATTGCCAGTTCACCACCCATTGACGTCAACGCCTTCAAGGCTTCGAAATTTCCGAAGCTGTCCGCAAAAATCCACTTCTCATGGTCGCGTTGATGCCTTGCAGCCATCCCATTGGCGCTGGGGATGTCGCTTGCGAAGACCAGGTTGGGTTTCACCCTTCTGATCACATCGACGAACCCGGCTGAGCCTTCCTTCATCATGATCGTGCGAGCAGCCTCGAATGTGCCGGGTTTGCCGTAAACCGGATGGGTGAGGATCGCATCGCTCTGCACAGACGCAAGAAAGGAGGCGATGAACGCGCCTTTTTCCTTCATAAGCATGGCTGTTTCTTCTGACAGGAACTGACCGTGCTCAATGCTCATGACGCCTAAATCCAGCGCGCGCTTGATGTGTTCGTCAAGATAGAGATGTGCCGCAACATAGGTTCCGCGGCTCGCGGCCTCATCCACTGCAGCAAGAATTTCCTCATCGGTGAACTGACCTGACGCAAACGGGCTTGCTTTGCTGGCAATGCCACCCGCCATCATGATCTTCATCTGGGTTGCGCCCATACCGAAATTCTTGCGCACGGCTTTACGCACTTCCTGCGGTCCATCTGCGATATGGGTCATACCGTTGCGCACAAGGCTGCTGTATTCCGGTTCGCTTTGACTCTCCAGACGCATGTCGCCATGCCCTGCCGTCTGGGAAATCGTGCCCCCAGAAAGATAGATGCGGGGACCTTCAATCAGGCCTTTGTCGATGACTTGCTGTAGCCCGTTCGCCATGCCGCCCATGTCACGCACAGTGGTAAAGCCATCGTGAAACCATTCGAGTGCGGATGCCGCACCGTAAGAGGTCATCGTGTCCCAACGGGAACTTTCCATGCCAACGCGACCCTGATCCATGGTGAGATAAAGGTGCACGTGGCTGTCGATCAGCCCCGGCATCAGAGTACGTCCGCCGCCGTCGATGACCTTGGGCGACAGTTCGACCGTTGTTTGGCCCCGTTCGCCGTCGACGATAAAGGTATAGCCCGAACCGCCACCATTGGCCGACGAATACACCGACGAATACAATGGTCCGGTCGGGCCAGCCTCGACTTCCCAGGTGCCCGCTTCGGGAATGTCTTCTGCAACGGCGTGGATCTTGTTGCCAACGACAAGAACGTCGCGGTCCAAAAGACCGTCAGTGGTTCCGTCGAATACCATGACATTTTTGAACAGGGTGACGGACGGCGGCTCTTGCTGCGCAAAAACAGCTGTTGCAGAGAGCAACATCGCCATCGTTGCCGTGGTTATGGTATTGTGAAACATCATATTATCGAACCTTTCTTGGAGTTGAGATTTGGATGCGCGGGGCGACCGAGGGAAACCGCCCCGCGCGACAATCAGTTGAGTGTGTTCTTGAAGATCACGCCGTCTTTCATGATGAGATGCATTGCCGGGATGTCTCCGGGTTTACGGTCTGGTGCGTCGAACAATTCTTTGCTGCCACCTATCAGTGTGATGTCTTCCAGCGGGTTGCCATCGATCAATAAGATGTCAGCATATGCGCCTTCCGCGATCACACCCAGGGAACCGTCAGGATATGGGTTCTGGCCGCCCGTGAGAGCGGCGAGATCGCCGCCGATGGAGGTCATAGATTTCAGCGTCTGCAAAGTGCCAAACTTGTCCGCCCAGAACCATATCTCGTGATCACGGTTGCGGATCGCGTTCGCTGGCGTAACCGTGACGGTATCCACGCCAAAGGTGGTCTTTTCCAAAAGCTTCGGAAACTTTAAGAGAATATCTGGGATACGTGCCATACCCTCGGCAACCCGCAATGACTTGGATTTGTTCACTGATGGCTCTGGTCCAAACGTGCGCTCGATTGCTTCGAGAGAAGAAACCGAGAGCTGCGGATTGTAGAAAACGTCTGCCTCGACCATCATTGCGGCTGTCTCCTCATCTAGAAACTGCCCATGCATGATCTCTCCCAGGCCGAGGCGCAAACCGCGTTGAATATCGGGTGGGTTGTTCACATGCGCCGTCGCGTAGGTGCCCCAGTCATTCGAAGCACGGACGACGGCTGTCACTTCCTCGTCAGTGCCCTGTATCGTATGCAAGCCGTCCTTTGAGGAGAAAACGCCACCGCTCATCATCATCTTGTTCAACACTGCCCCGTTCGCGAGGTTCTGTCGGGCGGCACTCAGCGACGCATCGTACCCATCAACGACATACGCCAGACCAAGTTGCGCGACTTTGCCAGTGTTTCGGCTTTCGAGAGTGTTTTGACCTTTCAGTCTCCAATCACCATGCCCGGAAGTCTGGCTGATCACGGCGCCAGCGTGGTAAATCCGGGGCCCAATTGCAAAACCGTTGTCAATTGCGCGGCGGATCCCAGTCTGCAAGGCACCGACGTCCCGTACGGTCGTGAAGCCATCCATCAGGATGCTTTGCGCCGTGAATGCCGCCATTGCCCCGATTTCCTGCCAGTCGCGGTCCTCAAATGTATCGTAGCCACCTACCATATGTTGCATATTCAGATGCACGTGACTTTCTATAAGCCCCGGCATCAATGTGCGGCCGCCACCGTCGATGACCTTGGCATCCGGTGCATCAATGGCATCCGTTGACACGGCCTTGATCAAGTTGCCTTCGACCAGAACGTTGGCGTTCTCCATTAGAGATTCGTTCACCCCATCAAAGACATTCACATTCGTGAACAACGTCTGCGCCGGCGTGTCCTGAGCGAACGCGAAGCTGGCAGAAAGGGTTATTGCCGCAGCTAGCGCCGCAACCCCAGTCGTATATTTTGACAGAAATTTCATTGGATTCCCCTAAGATGACCGAGAACAAAACTTGGATCTTTTCTCCAGACACAGTGCCCGATACTTAAACGAATTACCTGACAGTTCGTGGCGGTACATTACGATTGTAGTCGCAAAATGTCATGTTTTAGCGGGCAAGCCCTCCAAGTTTCGATCGAGCCGTATATACTCTTCCACACGTGACAAGAGGGGGTGCTCCGGTGGCAACAGATCATGGTCCTAAAGACGTGCCGATGGTACGGGCGACTGTATTGGGTCCTGTCGCTCAGGCATTGATCACCAGCGGCGAAGACATTGATGTCTTCTTAGCAGCGTTTGATCTTACGTACCCGCGTACCCAAGATCCGAAGTCCTACATCCGTAACGATGTTGTCTATAGCGCGTTCGCGGCGGCAGCTGAACTACGCAATGACCAGAGTTTTTGCGCGTCTGTTGGGCGGAATATTAATCTGCCAGACTTCTTGCCTTTTGGCGGCCCACTTGAAGAAGCAACTACAATAGGTGGGTTTTTCTCTCGCTTCACGCAAGCGGTGTCCAGCGAGACAACCTCCGTCTCGCAAAGCCTGTTTGTCGAAGATTCCACGGCCTATTTCAGCGCTAAACGTAGGTTTGTGCCAACTGAGTCTCCAGCTCACAGCGATGGATTTATGATAGGTATTTGGATCACATTCTTGCACGAGGCGCTCGATTTCCGCTGGGATCCGTCTTCGGTGTTGGTCAGGATGTGCGATCCGGCTGTTCTACCGCTAGAGTTTCACGGCATCCGGGCGATCAAGAGCAATGACCGGGGCTTTTCCATTCGGTTTCCTGCTGCTTGGCTCAGGATACCTCTGAATGGAGATTTATCGCCCGAAAACACGGATGAATTAGTCGGGCCGCAACTGGATATGCTCGCGCCGAAGGGATTTGTGGAGGCCATTCAGACAATACTAGCGAAACACATTGGTGAGAATGACTTGAGTGTGGAAAAAGCGGCTGAGTTGTGCGGGTTTTCAAAATCTGCACTGGCACGCAGATTGGCCAAATTTGATACGACCATTGTCGAGATTCTGACGGTTCTCAAGATGGAGTCCGCAAAGGGTTCTTTGGGCAACTCCAATGCCTCTATCCAGAGCATTGCGCTTAGCCTTGGCTACTCTGATGCGACCGCGTTTAGCAGGGCATTTCGAAAACGTGCCGGGTTATCCCCCCGTGCCTACAGGCAATCGGTCCAAACAAAGGACCAACAGCAATGATCGTGATCATTAGCATTCTACTTACCGCATTCTTCCTGTTCGCAAGTTCGATCAAAATATTCGGATGGCAGGACAAGATTTTCCAGATCCAGCTTGAAATGTTCAAGAGCTACGGTCTGAATAGAAGCATTATGCGACTGGTGGGCCTGGTTGAGTTGTTTGGCGCTGTCACAATTTGGTTCTCGGGTACACTCTTCATGTCACTTGGGGCCATGGCACTGCTAGGGACCTCCGTTGGGGCCATCGGGTGCCATTTGATCTTCGACACTTGGAAGCAGGGTGTGCCAGCTATGATAACTGGTACGTTGTCCGCATTCATTTTGTGGAACAGTAAAGAACTGATCTTGAGGCTGCTTTGACTGACCTTCCGATAATTCGAAAGCAGTCATTCGTCCAAATCGCAGCGAAAGTCCGCAATCCGCTCTTCGTGACTGATGCTGCGCAAGTTACGAATGCGTACAATGGGCGGATTGTGTTGAAAAACTCGAAAATTCGGCTCCCTCATTTTTCCGCCAATTTCCAATGCTTCATCAAAGTTGACTTTAATTGCCAAGAGCAGGCCATTACATGCCCTCACATCGCCGAACCGGTGTTTTGGCCGACCCCCTAGCCAAAAATCTCGACGGCTTCTCAATGGACAAAATTTTCACTGGTTTTCGGTAAAAATGGAGTTTTTCAACACAATCGGCTCTTAGCGGTCGTTCGCTGCAACTTGCTCGAACGTCCGAGTTGCGGGACAAAGCCGTCACTCCTTGCCCATGCGCAATCCTGTTCAAATCCTCCAAGCTTGCTCAGATGAATGCCAGAGAAAAGAACCCTGCTACATGGATACCGACAATTCGTGAACTCTGGTTGGCAAATCGAATCCCTTTAATTTCATTGTGGAAAAGAACGCCACGCGGTCGTTGAATTGGCCGGTGTTTATGGCGTCTTCACTAATCAAGGTTTGCCCATCCAGCGCCATGTCGCTCAGTCTGGAAGCAATGTTTGAAACAGAACCAATGGCTGCATAGTCATACCGACGCTCGTATCCGATGCACCCAAGTGTTGCGCCCCCGAATGCAATCCCAATCCCCAGCCCGACCCGCTCGCCGTCGGGTACAAATGGCGCGATAGCTTCTTGGAAACCCCGCTGCAGGTCTTTCGCCAAATCCAGCGCTTTTTCGACCGGACTGTCACAGGGTAGCGGTGCATTGAATAGCACCAGTATGCCATCCCCCAAAAACCGCTCCAGCGTGCCTTCATGATGCTCGATGAGCGGCCCGGAAAAGGAATGATAGGCATTCAGCAGAGAGATCACACAAGAGGGGTCCGCCTTCTCCGAAAAGGACGTGAAATTGCGCAAATCAGCAAATAAGACGGAGACATTTCCTCTCTGACTGGCGAGCAATCCCGCGTCGTCACCGGCCAATATCTTATCTGCAACCGAGCTTGGCAAAAATCTCCGTAGCCGGTTTGTACGTTCGATTTTTCGAACTTGTTCGTCAACTTTCGCTTCAAGTGCGCGGTTCCACTCAGCCAGTTCGCCCTTTTGATGCTCTACTCGGTCGTGAAGGGCCTTAATCCGCAACATGGAACGCACTCTGGCAATAAGTTCAGGGTGGCTAAACGGTTTCGTTAAATAGTCGCTGGCCCCTGCCTCGAGCCCTTTCACAATGTCTTGTTTGTCTGCGCGCGCCGTAACCAGGACAACCGGGATAAATGAAATTGTCTCATCCGCTATGATGCGTTGACACACTTCGAACCCATCCATGTAAGGCATCATCACGTCCAACAAAATGAGATCGGGCAATTTGGATCGTGCCATTGCTAAGGCTTCGATACCGTCCGCCGCTTGCGCCGTCTCGTAGCCTTCGGCGGATAGTCTGGCATCGAGTATCGAGCGATTGTCGGGTTGATCGTCGACAATGAGGATCAGCGGGACATCACGCATCGCTCTTCGCTTCGCCAATGAATTCGATAACTTTGCGAAGAATTTCACGCGGACTAAAGGGTTTCGAGACATAACCGTCACAGCCGGCACCGCGTGCCTTGGTTTCATCGTCGGACAATGCGTACGACGTCACTGCGATGATTGGAATGTCACCAGCAGCAGACGCCTTGATTTCGCGAGTGGCCTGATATCCGTCCATCTCGGGCATCTGTATGTCCATCAGGATCAAATCGGGCGGATCTGACACGGCCATTTCGACGCCAATCCGTCCATTTTCGGCTTCGGTTACAACAAAACCGGAATTGCCCAACAGATCCCTGAGTATTCGGCGATTGTCAGGTTGATCCTCGATCACAAGAATACGCTTTGTCATGACGTACTCTCCGTTTTTTGGGCAATGATCGGTAATAAAACAGTAAAGCAAGCACCGTTTCCAAGTTCGCTTTCCACTTCAATTGATCCGCCATGAAGCTCTGCTAACTTGCGGGATATCGAAAGGCCCAGCCCTGTTCCGCCCGCAGCCCGTGTGATGGAATTGTCCGCTTGCTGAAACTCTCCGAAAATCCGGGTGATGTCGTCCGTTGAAATACCAGGGCCTGTATCTTTGACCGCCAGACTGAAGCGGTCTTCATCGAAAGTTACATCCAGTTTCACGCTCCCCTCGTCGGTAAATTTAACGGCATTGCTGACCACATTCAGCAATATCTGATGGATGCGAGCCGGATCGCCCTGGCCGGACGGCAACGAAGGTGGAACCGATGCTTCAAATTTAAGTCCCTTGCTCGAAACAAGCGGATCGATAGTGGCCTTCACGGACTCCACCAGTTCAGAAAGCTCATAGTCTTCAATTTGCAGATCGAGGTGACCTGACTCGATTTTTGACACGTCCAGAATGTCGTTTATCAGCGTCAACAGCGCTTTTCCGTTGGCATCGATCCGCGCCAAGGGATCGGCAATTTTTTCTGGAACCTCACCATAGATCCCATCCTGAATAAGCTCGGTGTAGCCGAGTACCGAATTCATGGGCGTCCGAAATTCGTGACTCATGTTCGCGAGAAACTGCGACTTATGCTGATTTGCCGTTTCCAGTTCGCCGTAAAGCACACCCAAACGCTCAGCCGTGCGGTTTACCCGGTTTGCAAGATTGCCCATTTCATCCCGATTGGTGACTTTTACCCGTGTGTCGAAATCACCGTCAGCAATATCCAGAAGTGCACTTTGGATGCGTTCAATGGGCCGACTGAGCGAAGTCGAAATTGAATAACCGAGCAACAACGCCAATAAAACGGCGAGGCTGGACGCCCCCATCACCAAACGTTGCGATCGCTCGAATGCGGTGTCGTTAACCCTTGCCCGATTGGTCATTTTCAGTCGCACGTCAAATGCGAGCCGAGAAACGTCCGCCTCAAGAGCACCCAGCCCCACCATGAGGTTTGACCTGAGTAATTCACGGGCCTCCTTGACGTCTCCCGCCGAGTAAAGCTGAGTGATTTCCTTCCCAGTTGCTCGGAGTTGTTTGACCCTACCCAAAATCTCAACAGATGTTTCATAATCCGCGTATCTTGAAGATCTGGGGCCGCCAGAAGCGTTGCCTCCTGCTATTTGACGGGCTTGACTCAGACTTATGCTTAAGGATGTCGTTGATGCACCAAGCTGGTTGTTACTGCTCCTTGCGTAAAAAAAAATACAGGCTTGCGTCGCTTTTTGAATTACGTACCGTAAATTGGTTAATCCAGATATTTTTGTTTGATCAGTGATCAAGTCGGCAGTGCGTTGATTGGCCTTCTGTAGTTCGGACACGCCGGTCAAGGCGAGCACGATCATGAGCCCTGCGACGCTCACAAACGAAATCAAAAGTTTGGCCCGGATCGGAATGGCAATCCGGCCAACTCCTCTTCCAAGCCATCGGAGCGGCGTGAACCTGGCCTTGGGTGCTTCAAGAGTGCTTGTCGTCATACCGGACCTCTGCAATGCCACCGCGAAAAGAGTTGTGTGAACAGTATCGCCGGAAAGTCCGGATTCACCAAATCCAGCTCAACAACACGTTGCGTCAGGTCCTAAGGTTGCTCGATAACCGCTCCACGGCTTTTGGCTATATGCGAAATCGACTGAGCTACTGTCACCGGCGTCACTGGCGCAAATTCGAGTTCGAACGCTATTTTCATCGAATCTACGCCTGCAACCGTGGCGGCATCGGACAAACCGGTGACCGCTTTGGGCTCGGTCCCGCCATTCGCCGCGCAACGCACCAATGACCGCAGCGCAGAAAACCGGTCGTTCGCTGCGCACGCCTCGGATGTCTCAGTTGCGGACAATGTGTGAATTCGCTGCGCTCACACCGATTACCGCTTCGGCAATTTATCGGCCATAGAACAGATATTAGTGGCTAAGAATTTTTGAGAGAAACTCTTGCGCTCGCTCACTGCGGGGAGCCCCAAAGAAATCTTTTGAGGTCGCATCTTCCACGATTTCGCCAAAATCCATGAACACAACCCTGTCGGCCACTTTCTTGGCAAATCCCATTTCGTGGGTGACGACCATCATGGTCATACCTTCCTGTGCCAGTTCGACCATCACATCCAGCACTTCGTTGATCATTTCGGGATCAAGCGCAGACGTAGGTTCGTCAAAAAGCATAGCCATTGGCTCCATCGCCAATCCGCGGGCAATCGCCACGCGCTGTTGCTGCCCACCAGACAGTTGTGAGGGATATTTGTGGGCATGCTCGGACAAGCCTACGCGCTCTAGCAGCGCAAGTGCCTTATCCTCGGCTTCCTTGGCCCCCCGACCTAGCACCTTGATCTGACCCAGCTTGATGTTTTCGGTCACGTTCATATGCGGGAACAGTTCGAAATTCTGAAACACCATGCCAATTTTTGAACGCACTTGATCCAGATTCGTGCTCCGCGCGGTGATGTCTGTTCCCGCAACAGTAATCTGACCGCTGTTGATCGGCTCCAGCCCGTTCACAGTTTTGATCAGCGTGCTTTTGCCCGACCCAGATGGCCCGCAAACCACGATAACCTCGCCCTTTGCCACGCTGAGCGTGCAGTCCTTGAGAACCTGAAATTTACCGTACCATTTGCTGACGGATGACATTTCAATCATGTGGCAAGCCTTCTTTGAAGATATTTAACACCCATCGACGCAAGGAAACAGATGGTGAAATAGACCACCGCGACGAACAGGAACATCTCAACCAGTTTTTGATCGCGGTTTGCCACGATCTCGGCGCTGACCAGGAAGTCGCGCAGGCCGACAACGTAAACCAGCGACGTATCCTGAAAAAGAATGATCGCCTGGGTCAGCAGAATGGGCGTCATCGCGCGAAATGCCTGAGGCAGTACGATATAGCGCATGGATTGCCCATATGTTAGGCCAATGGCCCGCGCCGCTGCCAGTTGGCCGGGGCGCACCGAATTGATCCCGGCGCGGATTATCTCAGAGTAATAGGCGGCCTCGAACATGACAAAGGCCACCAGCACCGATGAAAACGCGCCCACCGGACGCCCCAATATCAACGGCACCAGAAAGAACAGCCAGAAGATCACCAAAATCAACGGAAGCGAGCGAAAGAAATTCACATAGCCAGCCGCAACATGCTGAAGCACCGGAACCTTGGCGATCCTCAAAAGCGCCAGAAACGTGCCCAGAACGATACCGCCACAGATGGCCAGCCCGGTCAGAAGGAAGGTCATTTTCATACCCTCCCACAACAATTCAGAATTTGCCGGGATGACCGAGAAATCAAGATCGAACATCATGCAGCCCCTTTTGAAAAGGTGCCGGGAAGCGCCGTGTGCCTATCAACCTGGCGCATGATAGCCATGACCGTGAATGTCACCAGCGAATAAACGATGGTGGCGGCGGTAAAGGCTTCAAACCCCTGGAATGTGTATTCCTCGATCTGGCGTGTCATGGCCGTCAGCTCGACCACGCCGATGGTCAGCGCCAGCGAGGATTGTTTGAAGATCGTCAAAAATTCACTGGTCAACGGCGGGATGATGATGCGGTAGGCATTGGGCAACAGGATATGGCGATAGACCTGTACCTCGGTCATGCCGATGGCCTTGCCGGCCTGTCGCTGACCCAGACCAACGGCATCAATGCCCGACCGGACCTGCTCACACACCCGCGACGCCGTATAAAGACCGATCGCAATGATAGCGGTGGTCATCGCCGGTGCCGGCATATCGCGCTTTACCCAGCGCGACCAATCATCAGGCAGCAGTTCGGGAAACACGAAATACCACAGGAACAGTTGCACCAGAAGGGGAATATTGCGGAAAATCTCAACATACAGCGTGCCGATGGCGCGCAGCACCGGGCTGGATGAGGTGCGGAAAATCCCCAGAACCGACCCCAGGCTAAAGGCAATGATCCAGGCAAAAAGCGAAATCCATAACGTCCAGCCAAGACCGGATATGATCCACCCCAAATAGGGCTCGCGGAACAAAATGCCCCAGTCCCAGTTATAGTTCATGTGATCCCCCGGCGCATGTCGTTACGGGGGCGGAACATCGCCCGCCCCCGGATGTATCAGCGTCTGGTCACTCGGGCAGCGCCTGCACTTCAAAGGCTGTGCGCAAGGTTTCCGACAAAGGCATATTGATACCTGTCGGTCCTGGCTCAAACCATTTGGCGTAAATCTCAGCCATCTCGCCCGAGCGCATCAACCCTGCCATGGTGGCCCGGCCCAGACGTTCAAAGGTGGAATCGTTGCGCTGCACCATCAGCGCATAGGGATCAAACGACAAATACCGCCCCGTGACCTGATAGGCCGATGGATCAGAGGATTTTGAGATCAAACCGTACAGCAGCACATCATCCGAGCCATAGGCATCAATCCGGTCGGTTTCCAGCGCCAGCCAGCCCTGACTATGGTCTTTCACCGGCACGATATCCACATTCAGGCCACCGGCCTCAATCGCGGCTTTGATCGCCTTTTCGTTGGTGGTGCCGGACGACAACCCAATGATTTTGCCTTCTAAGTCCTCCAGCTCGGTAATGCCTGAACCCGCCTTTGACGCTATCTTGGTGCCGGTGATAAAGGTCGTTGGCAAATATTCGACCTGCAACTGGCGCGTCAGATTGTTGGTCGTTGATCCGCATTCCATATCAATCGTGCCGTTTGCAATCAGCGGGATGCGGGTCTGTCCCGTGACGGGGATGTATTTCACGTCCAGTTCTTCAACGCCCAGCTCTGCTTTGATCGCGTCGACGATCTTCAGACACAGGTCAATGGAATAGCCAATCGGCTCGTTGTCGCTGCCAATGTAGGAAAACGGAATTGATGTCTCGCGGTGGCCGATATTCACGACCCCGCGTTCCTGAATGCGTTTCAGCGTTGGGCTGTCGCCCGCATCGGCAAATACCGGTGCCGCAAAGCCCGCAGCCACTATAGCCGTCACCGCAAGTGTTCTAAAGCCGTGTTTCATTGTTGTTTACTCCCTTTTTGTTGTTTTCACTCATGTTGCCCCAAAGAAGGCCAATAAGCGAACGAAAACAGCGGCTCACGTCTGCCGCACGATTTCTAACCTGAATTTGTATGCAGCTTGTGCGATTTAAAAGCGATATTATTGCATTTTATTATGCAATATGTGCATGCTATATCTGACGCATGGACAGAAATTCCATTCTTGATTTGCTGGCATTGATCCGCACCCAAAGCGTCACACTGGCGGCCCAAACCCGCAACGCATCGCAATCAGCCTATTCGCGACGCCTTCAGGCACTTGAATACAAACTTAAGGTGATGCTCGTCGACCGAAGCAAACGACCCTCCGGGCCAACCTTCCATTTACGGTCGCTTCAGCTTGAACTTGAAACCACGCTGGTCAGCCTTAATCAGCTGGAGGACGCGTTTGCCAATGAACCGACCCAGCTGATCAGGATTGCAGCGCTACACTCAATTTCGGCCAACATCTTGCCCCGCGCCCTCAAGGCACTGGGCGATGTGATGGCAGCGCATGACATTCGCCTTAGATCCGCCAACCTTGAAATCTGTTTTCAGATGCTGATGACCGAAGAGGTCGCCGCGATGATCTGCTATGAAACCGAAACCAAACGGCTGGACCCGCCCAAGGATCTGGTGCAGCGCACAAGCATTGGATTTGACAGCTTCATCCCTGTTTGTGCCGCGTATTGGCTGCCCGAACTGAAAGAGATGATCGCCAGTAATCGATCCATTCCGCTGGTCTGCTACCCGCCCGAGATTTTCATGGGTGATCTGATGCGCTCATCGCTTTTGCCGCAACTTCCTTACAAAGTGTCGATGAAACTGGTTTCAGGCCTGACACAATCCATTCTGGCAGGCATTCGCTGCGGGCTGGGTTGCGGTTGGCTTCCTGGCATCACCACATCAGACGACTTGGAAAATGGAACGTTGGTCAGAATTGATCATCTGGGATTTCCATCCTCGTCGCTGGAGATAACAATGCTAAGATTGAAAACAAAGGAATTTGAGAACCTCAAACCTACCGTCGAAGCGATTTGCCGTGAAATTTCCAACATTCTTCCGGCAAGATCGGAAGGGATATTGGGACTTGGCGCTTAAGAATTTAGTTATGTAAAAACCCTTTATATGTATGATATAATTCGAAAATTATGGCGTGAAAGGAAGGTAATTTGTTCTGAAAAGCAAATTGTGACGTAGCTTGGAGATTTCCTTCGATAACCATAGGTCACCCTTTTCAACAAAGCCGCTGCCTATCACAATACTTTGTAATTAAAACTCAGCTCATTCAGGCTTCTCCATTAGAGTTGTAAACTGCCTCAACTCGAACCTGTCTGGCCAAAGAATTTCGCCTGTTGGGAACTGGATAGTATTGTGACGATGCAACAGCGCATCGCACCAATGTGCTCACCAATACCAATGCCGGTTTTTCGCTCTCCACTGCTTTTCAGACATTATGCAGCATTAGTTGTTTTGGGCTCGACTCGGTCATCCGACTGTTTTTCTCAGATGACGGCTAAGCGCCGCTCAGCGGTCGTTCGTTCGCGAAAAACCAAATTTTCTGCTGTCAATGACCGGTTCGGGCGATAGCGGACGGTCGTCAAAAATTCGTCTATGACCGCAACGCGGGACGATGCAGACCTTCGCCAGTTGACCATTGTCAGCGGCCGCGACGCCGCTGAGTTCTCCGTTGCCGCCATCACTTCATCATCTTGGCAAAGACAAGCGGCGCGACCGACCCACGCGTCTTGACCGCATTTGCCACCGATGCGTGCGGTAAAACGGCCTGATCATCATAGTCTTTGAAACCATAGATCTCTGAAGCGTCGAAGAGGGTAAGGGCCGTGCCATTGCGATCGGACTCATCAGTGTCGGCAGCCAAATGTGCAACGGCGAGCCCTACGACTTCCGGCGAATTTGCTTGCGTCATGGGATTGAAATCAGGAGGCATCTGGAAACCAGCGGAATCTCCCGAGACGGCCATTATTACCCGCTCCGTTCGAATGAATGATGGCCACAGAGAATATGTCCTCACGCCGGTGCCGACCAGATCAGCAGCGAATGCCTGGGTCATCCGGTCAGCCGCTGCACGAGTGATGGAATAGGCCGCGCTGAAAAAGTCGAAACATGCGCCGGGCGACGATATGTTCACGATACAGCCGCCACCCTGCCGGATCATAGTGGGGACGGCTGCGTGAGCAGCGAGAAAATATGATCTGGCGCCAACCGACATCTGATCATCGAACGCTGTCGCTGGCATTTCCCAAAAGCGTCCGGTCAGGATGCTCTGCGGCTGGCCGTTGTTAACCAAGATGTCGATGCGCCCGAACTGGTTCAATGTCTCGCCAACCAGGTCTTTAACGGCCGAAGCCTCGCTCAGGTCGCAGGCGACCGCATGACCGCTTCCGCCCTCCGCAGCAATTTGATCAAGCGTTTCCTCGAGCGACCCGCTGACGATAGCGCCATCCCCGTCGATCCGTCTGGTGTCGGAGGCTGACTTCGTCCGCGCCGCAAGCACGACTCTCGCCCCCTCACGCGCCAACCCGATCGCGATCCCTCGCCCAACACCGCGGCTAGCGCCAGTCACAAGTGCAACTTTTCCATCCAGCATCGCCATCGTTCTCTCCTTCGATCCGCGGCCGCAATCTTCTGATCTCGCTCTGCCTAACCTACTCGCTGCAGGTGATCCGCACTTGAGGGATGGCTGAGGAAATTCCTGCCTTTTCCCTTGGATTTGGATGGATGCGGCGAACAAGTTCCGGTTAATGTGTCGGTCATGAAATATCGCTTCGCAGATTGTGTCCTAGACGACGCCAGCCATGCGCTGACGCGACAGGGAAAGACTGTTCCCGTGGAGCCCAAGGTTTTTGACCTTCTCCATCTGCTGGCTCGCCACGCCGGCGAAATGGTCACGCGAGACAGGATCATCGAGAAGATCTGGAATGGTCGAATCATATCTGACTCCGCAATCACCGCCTGCGTCGCCGCGGCCAGAAAAGCGGTGGGAGACGATGGACGGCGTCAAGCGGTGATACGCACGATTACGCGACGAGGTCTGATGATGGCTACAGAAGTCGCCGTCGATATCACCGACGTAGCTGCAAGCAGGCGGGCCGAGCAAGAGCCGATCCAGCGCATTCGATATGCGCGAAACAGCAACGGAAAACGACTTGCATACGCTGTCACGGGAACCGGTCCGCCAGTCCTCTATTATCGTTCCATGGGTGTCGCCGATCTGGGCGCGGAATGGCGTATTCCAGCAGGGCGCGCGTTTTTCGACTTTCTCCGTGATCAGTTCAGCGTTCTGCGCTTCGATCCCCTCGGATCTGGCCAGTCGGATCACTCGTCGCCCGAATTCGACCATTCCCGCCAGGCGGACGATATGATCGCCGTGGCGGATGCCGCCGGAATAGATCAATTCGCCGTCTATTCGACCTCGGGCGCTGTGCTGCCTGCGGTGCGCCTTGCCGTTCAATATCCTGAACGCATCTCCAAACTCGCCATCATTGGCGGATATGTCGACGGTCGCGTACGCCGTCGCGCGGCAACTATGCCATCGCCGGATAGCCTGAAAGCGATGATTGAAGAAGGGTGGTCGAAAAAGGAAAGCGCCTTCGCGCAGGCCTTTCTCACCTCCTATTTCCCGGAAGGTCCGGTCGATATTGTCCGGGATCTCATCCGAATGATGCAGTCTGCGACGCCTGTAGAAACCATGGCGGAGCATCGTGATGCGATAAACGATGATTCAATCGCGGATATTCTCGGAGACATCCGCTGTCCCACACTGATCATGCATGGTCGACGGGATGCAGTTCACCCCCTTTCTGAGGCGCAAAAGCTTGTCGAAGGCATTCCAAGGTCGGAACTGGTGATACTTGAGACAGCAAATCACTTACCATTGTTGGGCACGCAAGCTTTTGAAGTTTTCAAAACAGCGCTGGCCGACTTTTTGGCGGCCTAATGCCTCGCTGGCAAAGACTGAAGGCGAGTCCGCTTAGGGCTCAATGCAGTCTTTCGACTGTTTTTCTCTAACGACCGGTTCGTCGCGTTAAGCAGCCGCTCACAACCGGAAATTCGAAGTTTTGGTTCTAAACGACTGCTTTCACCGGCACCAGACGTTCGCTACACTCAGCATTAATGACCGCCTTGCGGGGCGGTTTCAACGGGTCGACGCAACACTTTAATCTTTGACCAAAGATGGAGTGAGCATAATGAAGTATCGTCGCCGGATATTTTTCACAGATAAACAGAAGTCAGAGATATGGGATCGATGGCAACGCGGCGAGTCGATGAGTTCGATCGGACGTTTGTTTGAACGCGAGTCATCGTCGATCTATCCGCTGCTTGCGCGCACTGGCGGCATTCGCCCGCCGGACCGTGTGAGGTCTCGGCTCGCTCTGACGCTTTCCGACCGCGAAGAGATATCCAGAGGCTTGCGAGCGCAGGTCTCGCTGCGTTCAATTGCTCAAACATTGAAGCGACCGGCATCCACAATCAGTCGCGAGGTCAGGCGCAATGGCGGCGCCAAACTTTATCGAGCAGCGGTGTCTGATGCAGCTGCTTGGGACCGCGCCCATCGCCCAAAGCTCTGCAAGTTGGCGGGCAATGACTATCTGTGCCGCGCAATATCGGCCAAGCTGACGCGCAAATGGTCTCCACAACAAATCGCAGGCTGGTTGATGCGTGAACATCCCGATGAAGACAACAAGCGGGTCTCCCATGAGACGATCTACCGAAGCCTTTTTATCCAGACAAGAGGCGTACTTAAGAAAGAATTATTGGCGCATCTGCGGGCGACACGATCCATACGCCGATCCCGCCATGCCACCTTGAAGCGCAGCGGCCTGGGTAAGTTCAACGACGCAATATCGATCCGTGACAGACCTGCGGACGTTGAGGATCGAGCAGTGCCGGGCCATTGGGAAGGAGACTTGATTGCAGGGTCTGGCAACAGCTTCATCGCGACATTGGTCGAACGTCACACCCGCTTTGTGATGCTGGCCAAGGTGAGCAACAAGGACAGCCACAGTGTCATTCAGGCATTGATCAAACAGTCTCGCAAGTTGCCAAAAGAGCTGTACCGCTCGCTGACCTGGGACCGCGGAACGGAGATGGCTGGACACAAGGCCTTCACCCTGGCCACGGATATTGACGTCTTTCTGTGCGAGCCACATTCGCCATGGCAACGCGGCACAAACGAAAATACCAACCGTCTGCTGCGACAGTACTTCCCAAAGGGCACAGATTTGTCGATACATAGTCAGGCGAAGCTCAGCGCCGTCGCCAGACAACTCAACGAACGACCTCGAAAGACGCTCAACTACGAAACACCAGCCGAGCGTTTCAATGCATGTGTTGCGTCGACCCGTTGAAACCGCCGGACAAAGCAGTCATTTCATGTATTCGAATAATGAACCAGAACCTGGAGCCAGTGCTTCACGTAGCCATAGGTGGCTGTCGGGCACGGTTGGTTCCTGAACAAAAAAGTTCTCCCCATCATCCAAGAGCGAAGCGGCTTGATCCTCCGTCTGCACTTAAGTTCACGCTGTTTGCGGGAAACGGAGACTGGTTCGAATCCGTCTAACAGCACCGCCACCCACCTAAGTACATGAAAAGAAACACTTTTATTGCGATTTTATCGCCTATTTTCCGGCGGTTTGCACGGAGTTTTTCTGTATGGAGACGGTTCCGGGAGACGGATGAGGCGCGAATGTGGCTTGCGTCTCTGTCGGGTGCAATTCGCGGTGCGCTTTTGAGGTGAGATTTCCCTGCCAGCAGGGAATTTGCAGGGAATTTTTTCAAATTTTGCCCAATCGGGCGCGTCCAGATCTTCAATACGCAAGTGTTTTCATGTGCTTATAAGGTAATTCCCTGGAACCCGAGCAGGGAATTTGCAGGGAATTTGCAGGGAATTTGATTGTCGTAAGCGGCGCTTCATTTCTGAAGCCATCAACCGGGCTGACTTACACCTCAAACATCCGCTCCTGCATCATCCAGTCAAGCGGGATGCGCTGGCGCAAAATATGGTCCGTTGTGATGTTCGGCGGTAGGGTTCCATCGCGAATGGCGACCTGGATCCTGGGCGACAGAAAGGCCAGCTGGCCGCGTTTGCGGATGAAGGCGCCTGTGCAGTTCGTCTCGGCGGCGATGCTCTTCAAAGGTGTCCCATTTTTTAGAGCCTGCGCCCAGTGATGCGCCTCCCTCAGCGCCTGCGTCAGGATGGCATCGGGCGTGGGCCGGCTTTCTCCGATCACCAGCCTGGCTTCGACCCCGCGGCGGCGCAGTTGAAGCGGTGCCTGAATATCGCAAAGATCTGTGGCAAGGTCACGCTCCGCGACCCCGAGACTGGTTGCCACAACTTTCTTGTCGAGGGTCAGGCGGATCTCTTGAGGGGCGACGGTTCCTGATGCGAGGATTGTGCGCAGCAGGTCCGGGTCCTGTTTGCGCAGTCGCTGCACCAGATATTTGGCCGCTTGTTGCACCTCGCCGTCACCGCGCAGATCGGGTAGTGCCAACAATCGGCGTGCGGTGGCGGCCCTATCGATGTGGTCGGCGATAAGACCCACGATGCTCTTCTCGAGCCCGCGCGCCGGCAGGCGCCAGCCGGTCGGATCTGTCCCGCCCGAGATCAGGCGGTTGGAAATGTAGTACCGATGGCGGCGCCCGGACTTGGTGCTGTGCGTCGGCGTCAGCCTGTCACCGGTGTCGTCGCAGAGTTTGCCCGTGAGCAGGGACTGTTGTACTCCGCCAAGGGCGCGGCCCCGGCTGCGTCGCGCCCCGAGTTGCAACTTCTGCTGAACCCGGTCCCAGAGATCTTCGTCAATGATGGCGGCGTGTTTGCCAGGCCAGAGTTTGTCTTTGTGGCGGGTCTTGCCGAGATAAACCGGGTTGAGCAGGATCTTGTGGATCTGCCCGCCGGACATCCGATTGCCGCCTTGCTCCCGGCCCGAGCGGAACCGGTGATGCTTCGATCTGAGCCCCAGATGATCTGCCTCCCGTTCGACGGTGGCCAGAGAGCCGTGCTGGTCATAAAGGTCAAAAAGGCTTTGCACCGTCGGGGCCTCGTCGGCGTTGATGACCAACTCGCGCGTATTGGGATCGGGGTGGGGATCGTATCCGAGGGGCGGGACGCCGCCCATCCAGAGCCCTTTCTTCTTGGAGGCCGCAATCTTGTCCCGAATGCGCTCGGCAGTAACTTCACGCTCGAACTGCGCAAAGGACAAAAGCACGTTCAGGGTCAGCCGCCCCATGGAGGAGGCGGTGTTGAAGGCCTGCGTCACCGAGACGAAGGAACACCCGGCCGCATCGAGGCGTTCCACAAGGCGGGCAAAATCCGCCAGCGACCGGGTCAGACGGTCGATTTTGTAGACCACCACCATGCCGATCCGCCTGGCATCGATCTCCGCCAGTAACCGTTGCAGGGCAGGGCGCTCCATAGTTCCGCCGGAGAGTCCGCCGTCATCAAAGCGACCTCGCGCGAGCACCCAGCCTTCCTGCTTCTGGCTGGTGACATAGGCCGCACAGGCCTCGAACTGCGCATCCAGAGAGTTGAAGTCCTGATCCAACCCCTCGTCAGAGGACTTGCGCGTGTATATGGCGCAGCGGATCTTCGGTGTCGCCGTCATCTGGCACCCTCCTGCAGGCCGAAGAACCGTGGCCCCGACCAGCGGGCCCCGGTGATGGCGCGGGCGACCGCCGAGAGCGACCGATAGCTCTGGCCGTTCCAGCGGAACCCACTATCGATTACCTCCACGGTGTGGGTCACACCGTTCCATTCGCGCAGCAACCGCCCGCCTGGTTTGAGCGCAGCGTCGGGCCTTGCAGCCTTCCCGTCAGCTTGTCTGTCCAGATCGGCAAGAAACCGTTTTGGCAAACCGCCGAACCGGCGCGCCTGGACCTCGAAAGCCAGAAAGCGCCGTAGGAAGGGCTGGCTCAGCCCCTTGGGAACCGGCGACTGGAACAGGTCCGACCAGGCTGCCATCAGCGCCGCCCGGTCCATGGCTTCGATGTCTGCCACCGTCAGCGTCATGCGCGCGCCGGTGCGCCGGTGATCCGATAAACGACAGCACCGTTATCGGTTTTTGGGGACACCTTGTCGATGATGTAGCCGGATTTGCGCAGGGTGCTGAGGGCTGCGCGCACCGAATGTGCCTGCCAGCCTGTCGCTTTCTGCAGGCTTGCCACCGTGGCGCCGGACTTGCGGGTCAGCAGGCGCTGGATCGCGGCTGACTTTGTCTCTTTCGGGGTATTCGGGGATGTTCTGGACATGTGGTTCTCCTGTGTTGTGCGGCGCTGAGGAAGGCTGCGCCGTCACCGAGGAGAGCCCGGAAGGAGAACCGGGCGTATCACCAATGACGCTCTGTTCGCGGACAATGTCCAGTCCATTTTTGTGATCCGGAAACTTGTCGCCCTGAAGCGCGTTTGTTAACCAGGGCAATGACTTAACGGACTTTTCTCTTGCTCAGAAGTCCGCAATGAAGTACAAAAGCGTTACTGTGTCGCAGAAGGATTCTCGCGACCACCGATCACGAAACCCTACGAGGGTTCGGAGAGTGTCGGCTGGTTTGTGCTTCTGCAATGCTCTCTTCCAGTCATCCTTTCCCACTCTCAGAAATTACTGAAGGAGGAGAGGCATTGAAGCACTCACCAGATCAAACACCAAAGAGCGTCTGCGCGAATAATGAAGAGCCAGATCGTTTAGAAACGCACTCATGCGGGACGTCTGAGTCAGTTAAGGCGCCCGAAAGCTACAATGCGGAACACGGTAAAAACGATCTCTTCCGGCACTTCGCTCTTGTTTGGGTCGCAGTTAACATCATAGACGCAGCACCGCGCCGCGTCCGGCGTGCGTTGAAGAACCAGGAAGAGGAAGTTCTTCGGGCCATCGAGCGGTTTGGGTTCCGGATTCCGATCCTTGTAAAAAGCAAGCCAGGTGGCGAGCGGTATGAAGTGATTGACGGGCATACGCGTCTGGCAGCTGCTCTTCGCCTTGATGCCGAGAAAGTTCCATGCATTGTGGTCGACGATCTGTCTGAGGTCGAAACCCGCCGCCTTGCCCTGTCGCTGAACAAGCTACAGGAGAAGGGGTCTTGGGATCCTGATGAGCTCCGCCTCGAGATCAACGACATCATCGAAATCAGCGGCGACATTCAGATACCAGGGTTCGAAATGCCGGAGATCGAGGCCATCAGGTTTGGGGGTGTTGAGCATGGAGAGGCAGATCCGGCCGATGAGATCGCGGACCATATCTCAAACAGCACACAACCGGTCACGCGCCTGGGGGACATCTGGTGTCTCGGCGATCACCTCATCTACTGCGCTTCGGCGAGAGACACCGTTTCTATCGCGGCTCTACTGGATGGGCATGTGGTAGACGCAGTGTTTACCGACCCACCTTATAACGTGAAGATCAACGGTCATGTCAGGGATGCCTCGGGCGGGTTTGCTGAGTTCGCAGAGGCTTCCGGTGAAATGTCACGGGAAGCGTTTATTGCATTTCTCATTGAGACCCTTGGCAATGTTGTCACACTGCTCAAGCCCGGTGGCGTAATCTTTGCGTGCATGGATTGGCGCCACGTCGACGAGATGGCGGACGCGCTCGCAGCGCTGAAGCTTAATCTGCTCAATATTTGCGTCTGGGTCAAAAGCGCCGCGGGTATGGGCAGCCTTTATCGCAGTCAGCATGAGTTCGTCTTTGTCGCCCGCCGGGAAGGTGCGGGCCATCAGAACAATGTGCAACTAGGCAAGTACGGCCGGAACCGCTCGAATGTCTGGCATTACGCAGGCGCGACCGGTGGCGCCAAAGATGGCGACGATGCTTTTGACGCGCATCCGACAGTTAAACCGATCCGCATGGTGATGGATGCGTTGCTTGATGTGACCGACCCGGGTGATCTCGTCCTCGACCCGTTTCTAGGATCGGGTACTACCCTGCTGGCCACGGAGCGTACAAGGCGGCGCTGCATCGGAGTCGAGATCGACCCGGTTTACGTGGATATGGCGATCCGGCGTTGGCAGGAAATGACCGGCGGGGCAGCAGAACTTGTCCAAAAAGGAGAGGCTTCCTCTGCACTAGTGCAAGGCGCTGGACATGCATCTTCCGAAACGGGTGCGCCAGACAATAGGGAGGACTTCTGATGTCAGAGGAGCAGAACTCCGAAGACACATATGACGTCGGTTACGGCAAACCCCCCAAGCACACACAATGGCAGAAGGGACAATCTGGGAACCCGTTCGGGAAGAAAATTAAAGAGCAATCCTTGTTCGATGAGCTGAAAAAGCTGTGCGACAAGGAAATTGTCGTTCAGCAAAACGGCGTATCGATGCCGATGACGCAAGGCAAAGCCATGCTTACTGCGGCGTTCAACAAAGCGATGAACGGAGATCTTGGCAGTATCAAGTTTATCTATCAGAACTTGGACATCGCCGAAGCTGGACTGTCAGAAGCAAAGGTTCCTGCGTTGACGGAAGATCTGCTCCATGTGTTGGAAACACACGCCGACTGGGTGGATGTGGTTGAGAGCGCGCGCGCGGAGTTGGCAGAAACCTCAGGAAATCAGGAAGAGGAAGGAGACGAAGATGCCGCCTTTTGACGTCATCCGTGCGTTATGCGCGACCAATCTATTTGCCTATGTCCAGGCTGCGTTTGGCGTTCTTCAGCCAGGGGCAACGTTCTATCCCGCAATGTATCTTCGGGCTCTGTGCCATCAGTTGGAACGGCTTGAGCGCGGCGAAATCCGCCGCCTTCTCATCATCCTGCCGCCTCGTCATCTGAAGTCGTTTTGTGCCAGCGTTGTGTTTCCAGTTTGGGTTCAGGGGCGCAATCCGTCGACTAAAATCATCACCGCAAGCTATGGTGCCAGTCTTGCTGAAGACTTCGGTTGGCAATCGCGCCGCCTGATGAAAAACGAACTGACGCGTTCCATTTTCCCGAAGTTGGAGATTGACTACAAGAAAGCCTCAGTCGCTGATTTGCGTACGACCATGGGAGGTCAGAGGATCGCGACGTCCGTGGGTGGCCCGATGACCGGAAAAGGCGGCAAGTTTTTTATCGTCGATGATCCAAGCAAGGCTGAAGATGTTGCGTCCGAAGCTCACCGCGAAAGAACCTGGGAATGGTTTAACGGTGGCGTGCTGATGCGCTTGGATGGACGCAAAGATGCGCGTGTCGCTATGGTGGCCCAAAGGCTTCATGAGGATGACCTGCCTGGGCGGCTTATACGCACTGGATTTTGGGAAGTACTGGAACTGCCGGCTATCGAGGTCCGGGAGCGGGAGATCGATCTGCCAGATGGCACGTCGTGGACCCGCACAAAGGGTGAAATCCTGCTGCCCGAACACATGGATTTGAAAGAGCTAAACGAGCTGCGCCTTGAAATCGGCCACGCGAAGTTTGAGACGCAATTCCAGCAGTCGCCTGTTCCGGCTGGTGGGAATATTGTCCGGCCAGAATGGTTCGGGACAATACCATCGGATCTTCGCGTCGGTGACTATGAAGCCATCATTCAAAGCTGGGACACGGCGTCGGTGCCTGGGGAATCCAATGACTACTCGGTCTGTACGACCTGGGGACTCATCGGAAACAATATCGATTTGCTGCACGTTCACCGGCAGCAGTACCTGCAGCCGGACCTGCTAGAGGCGGCCGAAAAGCTCCGAGCAGAATGGCATCCAAAATTGGTGATGGTCGAAACCGCAGGGGTGGGCAGGGGCGTCTATGATCATCTGCTCCGGCAAGACCGTTTCGGAATCCGATCGTATTACCCGACGACCGGCAAAGACCACAGAATGTCCATCCAGTCCCCCAAGATTGAGCAGGGGTTCGTCCGGTTGCCGGTCTCAGCTTCCTGGAAAGAGGCGTTTATAGCTGAAGCTGCTGCGTTCCCGAACGGAAAATACGACGACCAGGTCGACAGCATGTCACAAGCGCTGCATGCTCTTGATGGCACCTTTTACGAACTGCGTCACTGTTCTCGCTACAAAGGCAAATTGGGAAAAGTTCTATTCGGCTAAGACAGTCAGTTCGGCCTTGAAGGGGCACCAAGTCGATCCACCGCCCCAGCAGAAGATAGTGCCCGATCCCTGCCACTGGCTTTCAGGCTCGTTGCCGATTCAGAAGCCCATTGGAAGCACATTCCAAATATAATCCCCCATGCCCGAGATTGTGACATCAAGAATAAAGACCGTTGGTCCCAGAATCACAAATAACAACAGCAGGTCCAGTGATTAGCGATGGCACCCCACGCGAAACCATCCTGACCGCGCTGCACGCGCGGCTTTCGGCGCTACCCGCCACCGCCCTGCGCGGCGAGGTCTTGCCCGAGCGAGTCCCGGTTGATGGCCTGCTGATCCTGCGCGACGGCGAGCCAGGAGAGCCCGAGGTCACGCTGTCGCCGCTGTGCTACCACTATCAGCATCGCGCCGAGATCGAAGCGGTCGTGCAGGGCAGTGTCGCTGTCCTTGCAGAGACTGGTTCGCATTTGTCTGACAACACCATCAGCCTTACTGTCCTTGCAGAGACTGGTTCGAATTTGTCTGACACCACCTTTTATTCTTCTGAGAAAAACGGAATGCCATGCGCTTGCGGTTTGGTTTATTCGGTCGTTACGTCCTCCGGGTCCGAACTCTCGTCAAGCCCAAGCAGGCTGTTAAGCTCGGCGATGGCTTCTTCTGTCAGGTCATCGACATCATGTGGTGCATAAGCCTCTGACAGCGCCGCCGCCGCGACCTGGTTTTCTTTTGACTCGTCCAGATCGCCTTCAAGTTCGGCGATGTTTTCCGCCAGTTCTGCCTGCGCGTCCTGCGCTGCAACTGTGCTATCGATACTTTCTGAAACCTCGGCCAAAGCCTGCTCGTTTTCGGTAACGTTAGGGTCCAATCCACTCATTGCCGCCGCGATTGCATCGACATCAGATTGATAATCGTCTGCTGCCGGATCAAGTGCGTCTATTGCCTCGGTAATCTCTTCAGGCGAAACAAGGCTGTCTTCGGAAATGTTTTCCGCAACAAATTCCGCAGTCGTGGCCACTGTGTCATCGACCTGTTCGTTCAGTGCCGCAATCTGGTCCGTCAGCCCGATCTCACTGATCGTCGCCTCCTGATAGCCTGCGATTTTGCCGACGCGGCTGTTGGGGCTCGCATTCAATCGGGCCGTCTGACTGGCATGGGCCGCGTTCAGACCTTTCAGATTACTTGCGACTTTGCCGTGCTGGTTCTTGGAAACAGACGTACGGGCCTGCTTCGACTCTTTACTGCGTTTGCCTTTGTTGCCGGAAAAGACCGAGCTGATTGCGTCAGACAGTGACGAACCCGACAAGCCCGCCAAACCCAACCCCGTTCCCTTTGAACGCCCCTGGCTTTTGTCAGCACTTTTGCTCTTGCCCTTGTCGGCGCGCGATTTTGAATTGCCGCGCCCGCCAGTGGCGTTGCTTGCGGCACCTTCATTTCCATTCGATGCGCCATTGCCGCCACCGTTGCCGCCACCGTTGCCGCCACCATTGCCGCCACCGTTGCCGCCACCATTGCCGCCACCGTTGCCGCCACCATTGCCGCCACCGTTCCCACCGCCATTGCCACCGCCGTTGCCGCCGCCATTTCCGTTTTTTGCGTATGCTGAATCCGCTGTGACAGCCAGCGCGACCACACTGGTCAGAACAGGTGTTGAACTCATAGCCGCAACGATCAGCGCGCTAATGAGGGATTTGGAAAGTTGATTGGACATGGCAACCTCTTGGGCAAATTCTGAATTTCAAGGCCTCGATGGAACAAAGGCATCGGCAAACTTTTACCACAAAGGAGCCTTTAGAATATGACCGTAATACGGCCGATTAGGCGCTGACACCGCACAATCTACAGCGTTTAATCTTATTGTTGATGTAACCGAAACGCTGTTTGAGCCAGAGCGGAAAGCAGCTTTGTAAAAGAGGCCGAAAGGTTGGGAGAGATTGTTCTGATTCTATGTCTGAACGGTAGGTTTGTTCCGCATTAACAGGCCCTCAGCACAACCAGGACAGGTCTTGTCAGAAGGATTTGAGTTGAGGCGGGCAGGGCGGTTTCGTAGCCTCATCGGATGACCAAACCTGATCCATTTCGCTACTGCAAAACGAGCCGTGAGATTATCCGTCTGGCGGTTATGCTGTATGTTCGTTTCCCGCTGTCGCTGCGCAATGTGGAAGATTTGCTCCACGAACGCGGCGTCGACGTGAGCCACGAGGCCGTTCGATTTTGGTGGCATCGGTTCGGTCCGATGTTTGCTTCTGAGATCCGAAAACGGCGGATCGAGGGTTTGAAATCAAGCAACTGGCGTTGGCATCTGGACGAGATGTTTGTGAAGATCAACGGCGAGCGGCACTACCTTTGGCGGGCCGTTGATCACGAAGGTGAAGTGCTGGAATCCTACGTTACGAAGCGGCGAGATCGTAAAGCAGCGTTAAAGTTCTTAAGGAAATCTATGAAGAGGTATGGCCGACCAGAAGTAATTGTGACGGACAAACTTCGCTCTTATGGCGCTGCTATGAAAGTTATTGGCAACGCTGAAAGACAGGAAACGAGCCGGTGGATGAACAATAGGGCAGAGAATTCACATCTGCCTTTCCGACGACGAGAACGGGCGATGCTCCGCTTCCAGCGCATGCGAAGTTTGCAGAAATTCGCCTCCGTCCACGCATCCGTTTACAACCACTTGTGTGGTTGCCGCCCGTTGTGCAAGAAGTTTTTCGATTGGATGGGTGATCGAGTGCGCACTTGTGTCAGGCCTTTTGTTGCAGCGTGATGTGAGCTGCTGGCCGGTATGGTGATCTGCAGACCGGTTCCACATCTTCAACACGAACTTTTAAGTTCTAATGATTGTCCTGGTTTTTCCGGTCCAGATCTGATCGATCATTTTGCCCATTCAGGTCGTCGACTTCTCACCCCTCTTTACCGACTTCAGGCTGTGACGTTCCGTATCGTTTCACGTAACGGCAGCCCATGCCGGATTTCGGTAATCCTCCTTCTTTGTCAGCATGGCCCAGATTGCCCGCGCCATCTTGTTGGCCAGCGCAATGGCCACCAGCATCCGTGGTTTTCTTGCCATCATCCGATCTAGCCATGAACCTTCGGGAATCGATCTGCGCCCGTGCCAGGCCAGTCGCGACATCGCACCGATAATCAGGAGCCGTCGGATGTCGGCTTGCCCTGCCTTTGAAACACGCCCAAGCCGCTGCTTGCCACCCGATGAGTACTGGCGCGGCACCAAGCCCAGCCATGCTGCGAAGTACCGACCACGCTTGAAAGTCTTCATGTCTGGAGCAAAAGCTTCGATCGCTAACGCAGTGAGCGGGCCCACGCCTGGCATCGTCTGCAGCCGACGCGCAGTGTCGGCCTCGGCAGCAAGACCCTTGAGCCTTTCTGACTTTGTCTCGATCCGAGCCGTTTTCTCGGTGATCTGTTCAAGAAGATCACGACATTCTTCCCGCATCAAGTCGGGAAGATCACTGTTTGGCTCCTCAATGATCGCCTCGATGCGCTTGATCTGCCCTATTCCTTTGGGTGCGATGTGGCCATATTCGTAAAGGTTTGAACGCAGTGCGTTCACCAACGCTGTTCGCTGACGAATGAGCCGTTCGCGACCGCGAAACAGGATTGCATGGGCCTGCTGCTCTTCCGATTTAGGCTCGACAAACCGCATCTCCGGGCGCTGCGCAGCAATGACAATTGCTTCAGCGTCAGCAGCATCGTTCTTATGGCGCTTTACGAATGGTTTCACATATTGCGGCGCAATCAGTTTTGTCTCATGGCCTAGGCGGACCATCTCACGCGACCAATAATATGCGCTGCCGCATGCTTCCATTACAACGACTGCGGGTGGATGGTCTCCCATGAACCTCAAAAACTGCACGCGTGTCAGCTTCTTGCAGAACCTGACTTGCCCTGTCATCGATGCGCCGTGAGCCTGAAAAACGCTCTTCGCCAGATCGACGCCTATCATTGTATCCTTCGTCATGGTTGCCGTCCTTTCCTGCTTCAGTGGCTGTACTCCACCATCATGGCACATTGCGATGCCGTCGAGGGAGGGCGGCATGGCCAAACACGGTGACAGAGTTGGATCGCTTTGCGAGTTTGCCACCGCAGGGGGCGAGGATTTCCCCGAGGAACACTGGGGGAAGCGGATCGTGACGCTCGCCTGCGTGTACAACGGTGACGCCGCTGAAGGTGAGGCGCTTCTTCAGCCTCTTCGTGAGCTTGGCAAATTGTCGGCCGACTTTTCCGGGCGAATGAACTACTGCGACGTGCAGCAGCTGTTTGACACGCTCATGCCCGCCGGAGACTTTCGCTGTTACTGGAAAGCCCGCTACCTGACTGACCTGACAGATGAGATGATTGATCTGGCCATGGCCAACGCAATCGCCGCGCCGTCGGATAACACACTCTCGTCGCTGTGGAATTTCGGCGGGGCGACTGCGAATGTATCAGCGGAGGCGACCGCGTTCGGCGATCGGTCCATGGGGTGGATGTATTCACTGGATGGTGTCTGGTCCGATCCCGCCGATGATGAGGCCAACATCGCCTGGGCCCGTGAGGGCTGGTCCAATTCCGAACGCTTTGGACATCATGGGCGCGCATATCTGAATTTTGCAGGCCATGGTGAGGACAACGCCGCACTGACGCGGACCAGTTTCGGTCCAAACTATGAACGGCTTGTCGCGGTAAAAACCAAATACGATCCGCAAAACCGGTTTCGCTTCAACCAAAACATCGCCCCGGAGGCTTAAGATTGACGTCGCGCTCCGCCAAAGACACCTCTCGAAGAAGGCAAGTCCGTTGGTTGAAGTACGAAAGGCCTTTCCCAACAGAAATGTATTTGGCGGAGCTGCGGCACGGATTTACGTGCATGTTGAGAAAATTGGGCGAGCGCTGGTAGCTGACCGCAACAACGCCAACCAGCCCTGCTACTGGCTCGACCAGACCCGTGGTGGCGGCGACCATAAAGGCATAGGGAACAAGACCACCCACTGACGCGCCCAATCCGACCTTGGACTGCATGTATTCGAGGACTGCTGAGTCATATCAATGTGGCCGCACTATCCGATAATCATAGATAGCCTCACAGACCGAACGGGAAGGTATCCTTCGACCCAGGCAAGGGTTCCGCAGGTAACGGTACCACAGCTTGCGTGCGGTCAAACCAGACATAACCGTCGTATTGAGAGGAGAGGATCGTATGACTGTAGTGACTCCATCTTTCCGTCTCAGGCCGGTAAATGACGCCGATATATCGTTCAAGCCGCGGCTCTGACATTGCGGATCGGAGCGCCTCATTAACCCCGGGCCGCAGGTCGAGCAGAAAGCGCTCGCCCCCTGCGGAATGGCAGACCCCCTCATGGCTGTCAGGACGCGATGGACGCACTGCCTTGATCTCCATGGGGCCATCCCAGTCCGACGCGCATGCCACCGTGCCGGTATGGGTTCCAAATCCGATGAGGGCGGCGTCTTCGCCCCATTCTTCACGACAAAGCTGGCCAATGTTGAACTCGCCTCGGTTCACCCCCATGTCGGTAACACTTGCGTCGCCGATGTGAGAATTGTGCGCCCAGACCACGGCCCGCGCGTCCGGTCCAACATGGTCCATTGTCTGCTTTAAGGTTTGGAACATGTGCATGTCCCGCAAGTTCCAGCTTTCGGTCGAGCCGTAGTACATCATTCGATAGTATTGCTCGGCACCAGCAACAACCCGGGCGTTCTGCACTGCATTAAATAAGCTGTCGCCATTGCTTCGCGCCTGAGAGAGCTCTCTTGTAAGTAAGTCAACCAAGACCCGCGTCACCGGCTCCTCGCACATTGCGTAGCCACGGGACAAAGCTTCGCGGCCATAGGCTGCGGGCTCGTTTGACCAAGGCGCAAGACATTCGTACCGCCGCCGCGCGAGCGCTGCGGCTGATGGGTCGTGATTGTCTAGATAAGACAAAACTTCCGCGATCGAGTTGAACATACTGTAAATATCCAACCCTTGAAAACGAACGCGTTTCACATCTGGGAGCTTAGTGTTGTAATTGCAAAGCCAAGAGATGAAGTCATCCACATCACGATTGCGCCACATCCAGACAGGGAAACGCGAAAACGCAGATACGTTGCGGCTACGCTCTGGCAGCCCACGTACGCGGTGATCGAGTACCGCGGCATCAGGCCAGTCCGCTTCAACGGCGACAATGTTGAAGCCATGCTCCTCGATTAGTCTGCGCGTTATTGCTGCGCGGGCGCGGTAGAATTCCGATGTTCCGTGCGACGACTCTCCGAGCAAAACGACCCGCGCCTCGCCATATCGATCAAATGCTGTGCCAAAGGTCGGATCGTCCAAGTCAGGCAAGGCCTCGGCTGCGGCGCGGACGACTTCCTCGGGAGTGGCGGGCGCCCGTTCCTCGGTAGGGGGAGGCACAAGAGGCGCCTCCGACTTGACCAAATAGTGCTGGAACCAGGCGCCAGCTATTTCGGTAACTTCCTCCAACTCACCTGGCCCTTCGAACAGATGGCCAGCACCCGGTACGATCCGCAATTGTTTTTCAAAGCGCAGCTCTGCGAGGGCGCGGCGGTTGAGTTCCAGAACCTGAAGATCATTGCCTCCAACAACTAGGAGTGTCGGCGCCATGACCTCGGAAAGCCGTTCCCCGGCGAGATCAGGACGACCCCCACGGGACACTACAGCTGAGATACGCCCGCTAAGTTCGGCAGCGGCCAACAAAGCAGCGCCCGCTCCTGTACTCGCCCCAAACAGGCCAAGGGGCAGATCGCCCAGTTCCGGTTCCGATGCGATCCACAGATCTGCGTCAAGCAACCTCCTGGCCAAAAGAGGAATGTCAAAGACATTGCGTCGATCCTCGGCCTCTTGTGAAGTCAGTAAGTCCATTAGCAATGTCGCGAAACCGAGCTCGTTTAGCCGCTCTGCGACTTCCCGGTTGCGCGGGCTCAGTCGGCTTGACCCGCTACCATGGGCAAATAGGATGACGCCACGCGGATCTGGCGGGACGACCAGATCACCTAGCAACCGCAAGGGAGGGATTTCAACGGTGCGGCTCAGCACCGGACCGTCCACGCTTGCTTGCTCAACAGTCCACGCCCGGCGCAAATAGCCGACAGTCTCTTCATCGCTGAGTTGGTGAAAATCAGCGTACGCACCACCCACGCCGCGAAAATACGGGTCGACGACCAGGCAGATTACCTCATCCGCAATCTCTTGAAGTCGAGGTATTTCAGAGGCGGGCGCGACAGGTATGGCCACCACCACTCTTTCAGCGCCCCAGCGCTTCAGCGCGATCAGCGCAGCCTTCATTGTGGCTCCTGTTGCAAGGCCGTCATCAACGACGATCGCCGTCTTGCCTTCAACATCGGACCTGCCACGCCCGCCGAGGTACCTTTCACGACGGCGCTGCATTTCGGCTACTTGCTGTTCGGTGGCTCTCTCCAGATATGACTGATCGGCACCTGACTGACGCATCACCTCTTCGTTGATAACCCGCTCGGGTGGGTCCCCCTCAACAATGGCTGCAAGCGCGACCTCTGGATTGCGCGGTGCACCGATTTTCCTCACCAGGATCAGATCGAGGGGTGCACCAAGAGCTTCTGCGACCTCCGCAGCAACCGGCACGCCGCCGCGCGGCAATGCGAAGACGACTGGCGCATCGAAGCTCCGCTTAACCAGTTCTGCAGCAAGCCTGCGTCCAGCATCATCGCGGTTTGAGAAAATTAAGCGTCCCTCAACCATAGCATTCCTCCCACAGTTACTTCTTCGCGATGAAAGCGGACTCCTTGCAGCAGAAAGTCGTCAACGGCTTTCTGCTCGAACGCAAACAGGGCAAGTAGACGCGAAGGGTAGTGACTTGTTGGTACAACCTTGTCCTCGCGGCTTCATTCCAATCATCAGATGCATCGCGCGCCGAGGGCCCCGTGGCGGATCGCTATATGTGAACCGCCACGGGGCCCTTCTGTTTAGTTTTCGGGTAATTGCTTATCCCGAAGACTCGATTTTGATCTTCTTTGCTTTCGCCACCTGCTCGGGTGGTTTTGGAATTGTCACGGTCAGCACGCCGTCCTTCGCGTGGGCCTTCACGCTGTCGGGATCGATCTCAAACGGCATGGTCATGTCACGCCTGAAGGAGCCTGACGTCCGCTCGACTCGGCGAAACTGACGGCCTTCGTCCTCTTTCTTCTCTTCCTCTTCAGAAACTTTTTCACCACTGACGCAGATACGGTTCCCTTCAATCGAAACATCGACATCTTCCATGCTGATGCCTGGCAGCTCGGCAGTGATACAAACTTCTTTCTCAGTCTCGCTGACATTCGAACGAACAGAGAGCCCACCGGACTTCATGGGAAGGTTCTTGCCAAAGTCTTCGAACATTTCATCCATTTGTTTTCGAAGAGCGCCAAAAGGATCATTAGCGTCATCCTTTTCGCCATCAAAAAATGCGGGTAACCAGTTGCGCTTGGTCATCGAATTTTCTCCCATCCAATTTTGTCGGATAGGCAGTTTAGCAGGCGTCGGCAAACGCGGTATGATTTAAGTCAAACCGGCTAGATTAACGGAAGCTTTGGGCTCGATGCAGTCATTCGACTGTTTTTCTCTGATGACCGGTTCGTCGCGTTAAGCAGCCGTTCACAACCGGAAATTCGAAGTTTTGGTTTTAAACGACTGCTTTCACCAGGACCGGACGTTCGCTGCGGTTGCGACGTATGTCTCACATGCGGACTTTTCAGACACTCGCGGCAGTAACACGAATGACCGCTTCCCCGTCAGAGATACTATGTCGAACCTGCGCCACCCACGCGATTTTCTATAGGTTGCTTAGAAATACCGGACAAGCCGCTGAGGCCCAGCCAATCACGTGACCTTTTGACGATTGCTTCTCGACCGGTGATATCGATGGCACCCTCCCTCACCGCGTCATCGAGATCGCGCCAGCCCATCCAGACGCGGGTCATGGTGCGTAAATCTGTCTCGACGAAAACATCAATCTCACGCCCTGGATCGACATAGCACAGGTCGACATCATCGCTTTCAAAAACGAGCCAATGATCTGTCAATCCGTCCGGCGCGTCCGAAAAGATGAATTGCACGGTGAACGGGTCAGGTAGAAAGCTTGCGGGCTTTACGTTGCGCCGCATGTCCCACATCAAAAATCGAACGTCGATGTCCTTGAGGGACGGCTCTTCGTCGATCCATTCCTGGCCCCAGATCGCCATCGCACGAACCACGCTCGACAATGCTTTTCCGGCCTCTGTAAGCCGGTAGTCGCCTGACTTTCCCCGCGTTCCTGCACGGTGTTCGACAAGGCCGCATTCTTGCAGGTCACGCAGCCGTCGCGCCAGTAAAGATCGAGAGGCAAGCGGCAGGCCCCGTGCGATATCGTTGAAGCTGTTCGATCCGTCGAGAAGCTCGCGGATTACGAGCATCGTCCATTTGTTGCCGAGCATTTCGCTGGCCATCGCAAGCGGACAATACTGACCGTAGCCTTTTTCAGAGCTCATCTACGTTACCTCCGTCTATACTTACATACTCATGGCGCGTCTCACGAACCAGTCCAATCCGTGGACTGGTTTTTCGCGCCACCGACCTGCAACGTGATTATCGAATCCACGCAGAACCACGGAGGAAAAGATGGGCACAGAATTTCAAACCCTGAATGGGGAACGAATGAGCATTGGCGAAGAAGCGATCAACGATCTCGAAACGGCAATGAGGGGCCGACTCCTTCGCAAGGATCACCCTGACTACGACAATGCCCGGCGCATCTGGAACGGAATGATCGATAAGCAACCTGCCCTGATCGCCGAGTGCACTGGCACCGCAGATATTATCACCGCCGTCCAGTTTGCGGCTGAACATGGACTGCTGACTTCGGTGCGTGGCGGCGGACATAATATCGCCGGAAGCGCGGTTTGCGACAATGGACTCATGATCGACCTTTCGGGGTTGCGGGCCGTTCGCGTCGATCCTGAGGGGCGGCGGGCATTCGTTCAGCCCGGGGCATTGCTGGGTGATGTGGATCACGAAACCCAGGCCTTCGGTCTGGCCGTGCCGACCGGGATCAATTCTACGACCGGAATCGCCGGTCTGGCTCTGGGGGGTGGCTACGGGTGGCTGTCGCGCAAGTACGGGCACACCGTCGACAATATCGTCTCGGTGCGGATCGTGACCGCCGACGGCGGTTTGAAAAGGGCATCCGCAGATGAAAACGCAGACCTATTCTGGGCAATCCGGGGTGGCAGTGGCAATTTTGGCATCGTGACGGAATTCGAATTCGAACTTCATCCAGTCGAGACGTCGATGATGACGGGTCCGGTCGTTCATTCGCTTGAGGACGCAGCATCCGCCCTGAAAATGTATCGCGACATCGCGGCCAGATTGCCCGACGAAGCGACCTGCTGGTTCGTGCTTCGAAAGGCACCGCCACTCCCGTTTCTTGCGCCCGAGCATCATGGCAAGACTGTCCTGCTGATGCCCATGGCCTTTGCCGGTTTGCTTAGCGAGAGCGAGGAGGCACTGGCTCCGCTGCGGTCAATCGGTAACCCCATCGCCGATGGCGTTTCACTGCATCCCTACACCGGATGGCAATCGGCCTTCGATCCCCTGCTTACTGAGGGCGCCAGAAACTATTGGAAGTCGCACGACTTCACGGAACTAACTGACGATGTGGTCGACCTGATGGTCGAGGCGGCGAGTGATCTGCCGACCGACGAGTGCGAGATATTCGTCGCACAGTTGGGCGGGGCAGCAGGTCGTGTAGATGAGGACGCGATGGCTTACGCGCACCGGAAAACGCGCTATGCGATGAACATTCACGCCCGATGGACCAATGAAAATCAAGATGCGGTCTGCAAGACGTGGGCGCGCGCGTTGTTCGACAAGGCCACACCGCTCGCTGAAGGCAGTGTCTATATCAATTTCGTTCCTGAAGCCGGAGAAGAGCGGAGCAAAGGCGCGTTTGGCGCCAATCAGGCGCGGCTTGAGAGCATCAAGGCAAAGGTCGATCCAGCCAATCTGTTCCGCGCCAATGTCATGATCCAGCCTGATCCGTGAATTTTGCAGGCAGAAGGTATCGAAATTGAGGGGGGATGCGCCCGGCACATGGGCCGACGGCGCGCCCCATTTCTGTAATGAGAAGCAGTCATTCGCGCAAACCGCAGCATCGGTGACTCTGGGCTCGATGCAGTCATTCGACTGTTCTTCTCTGATGACCGGTTCGTCGCGTTAAGCAGCCGCTCACAACCGGAAATTCGAAGTTTTGGTTCTAAACGACTGCTTTCACCAGGACCGGACGTTCGCTGCGGTTGCGACGTATGTCTCACATGCGGGACAGAACGGACTTCTATTTAAACTATGCCGACTCTGTCGCATCGTGATATCGTATCGAAGCCAATTGGCACTAGAGCGCCCTAGCATTGGTAGCCCGAAGCGAACGGCTAGTTGATGGCGCCAATTATTTGCCCTTCGTGACCTCGCAGACAACGTGCATATAATGAAGGTGCCGCCTTGCCTGACGGGTCCAACAATTCAGGGAATATTGTCAAGAGTTCCAGCGCATCCGAATGCGTCACTGCGGACAACGCCATGTCACCCGGATACAGAGTTTCGGCGGGAAGTGAGTTGGCGAAGACGATCTGATGCTGTTCCGTTGCAAAGTGATAATACGTGACGGGTTTGTTTGATGGGCTTCGAATTATCGTTTGATCGTTTACCAAATGCACCGCAGGTACTAGTACACCATACTCGCCAAACAGCAACTCGGCACGCCAGCCGCAGATGAATATCCGGTGCTGGGGCGATACATATAAATCTCTCTTCGGCCGTCCTTGACCCAGGGCATCTCGCTTGATCAGCACTGGCCTGAGGTTTGGAAAGTTCCGCAGACTTTGCGAGTCCAGCCGTCGTGAGCCAACCCATCGGATCTTTTTGCTATTTCCGTCGTGGGTTAAAACACGGTCTCCAACTTGCAGTTCTTCCACAGGGCGCGAGCCAGTCTCAGTATCAATTAAGGTTCCTGCAACAAAACAAGGCACTGCATCCGCATCAATCTGCACAGACACAATGAGTGAGTCGTTGTTGCCGTTACCGTTGCCGGATGAGGCGCTCACTACCAAGGACATCGTCACACCCGTTGGTGGTATCGTTGCACCCGGAAGTAATGTCACTGTGACTAGGCCTAAAGCGGATACGGTGACGGTGTATTCGCCTGGGTCGAGCGCGCCGTCGTTTTGCACGGCCACGGACCACGTCGCCGGTGCTTTAGAAGCGGTATATTGTCCAGACGTAGACGTCTGACCTGCTAATATTGTTAGAACTGAGGGTCCAGTTACCTCTTGACTGGCCATTTTTTACTTCCTTCTCTGCCTACGAGCCTGATAGCGGCAAAACACAAACCCAATTTGACCAAACTGTGTTTGGAAAAAGGCACCGTCTTCACGCAGTTTCTCAAGCACGAAATGTAGGCTACTTTGGCTCGGAACGAACCTTCGCCGCAGGCTGCACCGATGTCGGCTGAGCGGGACGGAGTGAGCTTTCGCTGCGGGTGCCCAAATGTCCGCTTTCGAAAACGTTCTGCAACAATAGCTCTCCCGCCCTCATTTCAGTGACCGGATCAAGTGCTCACCTTCAAACCCATCAAGCTCGAAGAACCCGACTTCGACAAAATGGTAGTGAGAATTTTCGTTGACCTGTTCGGACGTCGCATCGGAAACCCAAGTTTCGTTTGGCGCAGCAATTGCCGTGATACGCGCGGCCTTGTTGACAACTGCGCCGAAGAAGTCATCGTCTTTCCTGACAACACTTCCAGAATGAATTCCGACGCGCACGGAGATAGAAGGGCCGCCTGACCGCTCGATGGTTTCATGAATACGCCGTGCTGCATCAAGCGCCAATTCGGGTTTAGGAAAGCTGGACAACGTTCCATCGCCCAACGACTTAACAAATTGCCCATTCGCTTCTTCTACGATGGCCCGAAGTTGTTTGAAGTGTTCAGAGACTACCGATGTCCATAAGCGGTCCCCCATGACGGATGCTAGTCCTGACGAATTGACGATGTCGGTGAACATGATCGACGCAAGACCATCCTGCTGGTCAATTGCGAAACCCTCTGCGGCCGCAGCGACCAAATCTGCAATCGCTGTTTGCTTCGAGCCGACGAACTCTTCATTTGGAAGAGGGACGGAGCCATGACGATGCACCATCCTCCAAAAACCGTCTTCTAAAGCAAATATCAGGGTGTTCCGAACAGGGAAAACTTTGTCCGGCTGATGGGCCAGAACAACGTTGTGCGTAAAGCAAGCCCATCCCACTCGGCCATTTTCATAAGCTTCGCCAAAGGTCTCCTCCTGCTTTATGATTGTAGGGATTGAGCCGAAAAAGTCTGCGATACCGGCTTTCACTGCCCTGCCTGACCAAAGTTCATCTTCCCCGGTTCCGATGAACAGCATGTGGTCTTTATCAGTTAAAATGTTCTGAACCTCATTTCCACGCATTCGTTGAACAGCGTCAAACCAACGACGGCAAACTGATAGGAGTTCTGGCGAGTTTCGTGTCATTTCCGAGCGTTCCATAAGACCCTCAGTCTAAAGTTCCAACGGCTGTCGCTTGCACAATCATTTCCAAGCATTCGCTTTTCTTTTACGCGCATCGAATAGCTCTTCAAGATTGCAGATTAGCAAAATGGCGCCTTGATGGGTATTAAGCCGACATTCGTGTGCTGTGCAGAATTTGTCAAAGAGGGCTCGATCCGGACCTTCGCCGCGCATCGCATCAAGGTCTGCAACGCGGGACGAGCCGCCCCGCGCGCTTTTCAACATAAACTGAATATCTGACTTTTATTTGGATGAAAGGTTCATCCACGTGAGCGTTGCGAGAAATCTAGCGCCGTCATAGTCTGCCCGTGCTAAAGGAGTTGTCCCAAGGAGGGACGCGCATGATGCCAAAAACGCAATATACCAAGAGCGACGATGTGCATATCGCATATCAGGTTTATGGACAGGGGCCGAAAAACCTTGTTTTGGTACCCGGCTTCATTTCACAGATCGAAACATATTGGGAGGAACCCAATTTTGCGAAGTGGCTGAAGCGCTTAGGTCAATTCGCTAAGGTGGCAATGTTCGACAAGCGAGGCACGGGCCTGTCTGACCGCGGTGTAGCTGTTCCCGACATGGACAAAAGAATGGACGACATCCGCGCGATCATGGACGCGGCTAGCATGGAAACAGCCTTTGTTATGGGCATCTCCGAAGGGGGCTCTCTCGCCTCGGTGTTCGCGGCATATCAAGCACAACGGTGCGAGGGTTTGATATTGTATGGCGCCTTTGCCCGCTTTGAATCTTGGTTCCCAAGCGATGAGGCGTTGAGCCAGTTGTTTGACTATGCAGAAGAACACTGGGGGAGCGGCGCAGCACTACCGCTCTTCTGTCCAGAGACTGGAAATGATCCCGCATTTCAGGAGTGGTGGGGAAAGTACGAAAGAACTGGAGCCTCGCCACGCGATCTGATCGAAATCATGAAAGTTAACAGTCAGATCGACATCACCGACATCCTTCCATCCATCAAGGCTCCAACGCTTGTGTTGCACAAGACTGAGGATGCGCTGATTGATATCGAAGGCGGAAGAACGCTGGCGCAGATGATCCCGGGTGCTCAGCTATGCGAGTTTTCTGGCAGGGATCATTTTGCATTCATGGGAAATGAGCGAGACGAGATTCTCGGAGAAATTGAGGCCTTCGTGACGGGTTCTAAACCCAAACCGGTCTTCAATCGCGTTTTGGCAGCAGTGGTATTCACAGATATCGTTGACTCAACCTCATTGGCCCAACAACTCGGCGATGACGCATGGCATTCAACACTCGAAAAACATAACAGTATTATTCGTGAGCAATTTCGTCAGTTTCGTGGGCAGGAAGTTAAATCATTGGGCGATGGTTTCCTCGCAACCTTTGACGGTCCAGGACGTGCAATCCACTGTGCGAAAGCAATAGGCGATGCTTTATCCAATTTGGATTTGAAAGTACGCATTGGTGTCCACACGGGTGAAGTTGAAATTTCGGCAAATGATGTGCGCGGAATCGCTGTAAACATAGCCGCGCGCATAGCTGAATTAGGTGGAGGCGGCGACATTGTCGTTTCTCGAACGGTGAAAGATTTAGTTGCTGGCTCAGGTCTTGATTTTGAAAGTCTTGGGTCGAGAGAACTAAAGGGCCTTCCAGAAGCATGGCATGTCTACAAAGCTATGTAATAGCGATTTTGGAAGGTTCCCCTTGGGCTCGATGCAGTCATTGGGCTGTTTTTCTGGGATGACCGGTTCGTCGCGTTAAGCAGCCGTTCATGACTGGAAATTTGAAGTTTTGGTTATGAACTTCTTTCATCAGCACCGGGCATTCAGCGAAAAATGGCGAGGGCCCAAGTCGTGGACAAACTTTGCTTTCTGAAACTCTGATAATACAGGTGATAAACAGCAGCCACGGGCCGTTTTCCAACAGGAAAAAAGCTGAAGCGCAGGTCTAGTCCCGAATGTCTTCAGCTGCGTGCCCAGCGTCTATAAGTGCCTGATTTATGTCTATCCCATCTAAATAGACAACGCCCAGCCAACGACCGAACGAGTCACTTCTGTCAGCGTCGTCGCGGCCCTTTTTTGTTTTGAGTATAATTGATTTACCATCGATAAGATCGCGCAGAAAAACAGTAGCTGCCTTGCCGGCTACACGGGACTCTCCCCTTTTTTCAGGAGCATCAATACCAACCAGCCTTATGCGCTGATTTTTGAGCATAATGTAAAATCCCAAATCGATATCCACGTCTATCGTATCACCATCCACCACATTTGTGACTTCTGCCGTGTATAGATACGCCGGCTCTGTAGGACCTTCTTGAGCGCTTGACGATGTGTAACCGAAAGCCAATAAAACTGCGCTTGATACTCCTAGCAACCGTTTATTCATTCTAGTCCCCTAGGCGGTTCGCAAGTTGACGATATCATATTACCGGATCGTCTCGACGTTGAAGGCGTGGCCCCTGTTTGGAAGACGCGTCTTACGAACAATGCCGAAAAAGCCGAGTGGCTGACTCAACGCATTCACGAAATTGATCGTATGGTTCAGAAGGCAACAACCATAGCAGTGCTCGTCAACGAAGAGGAGGAAGTGGAAGCGTTGGCGCTCGAGCTCAACGACCGATTGGAGGAAATTAGCTTGTCGGCGGTCGCCTGCAAGGATGGAAAGGTCGTCGGAAATGATCGCGACGTGCGCGTCTTCAATATTCGTCACATTAAGGGACTGGAGTTTGAAGCGGTCTTCTTTATGGACCTAGACCAAACAATCACGCAGCACCCGGAACTGTTTTCGAAATACCTTTATGTGGGCGCGACGCGAGCAGCGAGCTATCTTGGTGTGACATTCTGCGGCGATGTTCCGCCTCAGGTAGTGCCGCTTGGGCGGCACTTTGGGCAGGATTGGTCGATGTAATCGAGGGAGCTCCCACGGGAAGAGCAGTCGATTTCAGCATTCTTCGAATACCAACTCCGGAACGATGACTTCCCAAGCCTCCCGCTTGATTGTGTGATGATAAGCTTCATCGCTATCATCTTTTCGCCAGCACAGGATCGCTGCAATTTCGCCACGCACAAATCGCGCGTTTCCAGGAGGGGAGAAGCTCTTTGCCATGCGGCCAAGGCTCCGGCCGTTAGCATCCGTCAATTGCCAGCGATCATGATCGCAAACAAGAGCCAAAGCGTCGCCAACTCGAGCCTCTGATGTAGCCACATGAACAGGATGATTGTGGCGTTGACGCCCAGCGAAGGAGAGGTCGACCATGCGTGCTTCCGCGGACTGAAAATAGCGTCTCGGCCCCGGAAAAGAAGCTAAATCTGGCTTAACAGCCCGACTTAAAATCGCCGGAGACTGGGTTGGCAGATATTCGTGATTATCATTGCTCATCACGATCAGGTTTCTTCGTGCACGTGTCATAGCCACATAGAAAAGCCTACGAGGCGCGTCCTGATCTTCGTTCTTGCTGGGACGCTCCCAGCCGCCGTCTAGGATCACCACATCGTCAAATTCAAGCCCCTTGGCGCGGTGCGCGGTTAGAAGTTTCAAACCGCGCTGTTCGCCCCATGTCTCGCCTGCCCATTCAGCAAGCCATTCGATGATGTCTTGAGCAGGGAGACTTCGGCCATCGATTTCTCGCGCAAGAACACCGATGCCTTCGCCTATTCGGTTGGTCCATCGAGAACCTGGAATTGCGTTCAGCTTATCGGTTAAGTCAGTTACCGACAGCAGTTGTCCGCGATCCTCACGAAGTGCACTGACAAATTGCTGCATATCCCGCATTCGCCACAGCCCGGGGAGCTGTTCATTGGCGAGCTCGACTGGAATACCAAGAGCCTCGGCATAGTCTCGCACCGGCGCTAATTTGCGCCAGTCCCGCGAGATAATAGCGGCCTTAGACCAACTCCAGTCAGGGATGAGGCGCGACAAACGAAGAAGTTCGTCAAGGGCGGCCATGGCTTGAGCGTCATTGCCGGGCGGACATTCAAGTATTTGTACCCGTCCCTGAGCGACGGGATCCATTGACGCCATTTCTCCACCGGGTGGATTTTTGCGTCGGGCCTCATCGATAGTGATGTCATGGCCAACCTTCATCCTGTCTGCGGCGTGTTCAATGACGGCATTCGCGGCAGAAATGATGTTTCCAGCTGAGCGATAGTTGTTTGTGAGAAAGACAGGCTTCGCCGAGTAGTCCTGTTCGAATTGCCTGATGTGCCGGACCGAGGCACCGGCAAATGAGTAGATATTCTGATCGTCATCTCCGACTGCAAACAGGCTTATGCGAAGATCAGGATCATCGAGACTTCGACCAGCCACCGCCGAGATCAGAGCATACTCATCTGGACCCACATCCTGGTATTCATCGACCAATAGCCAGCGGTATCCCTGAATCAAGGTTTCCCGCATTGCTTCTGCCGCCGCTTTATCCAGCCCGTCGCCGCGCAAAAGTCGCACCGCGTCCATCAGCAGACCCTTGAAGTCCTGGCTTTCGCCCCCTGCGTGACCGGCAAAACTTGCGCCGATGAGCCGCATGGCGAGAGCGTGAATCGTGGAAACCGTTACAAAGCGTGCTTCGTCGCCAATCAGGCCGCGCAGTCTTTCGCGGATTTCAGCGGCTGCGTGGCGATTGTATGCAAGAACCAGTATCCCGTTCGGGTCTTCGCGCTTGATTTTCACAAGATACGCAATGCGATGCACCAACACCCGGGTCTTTCCGGAGCCAGGCCCTGCAAGTACAAGCACATTGGTTTGTTCGCGGTCGTCTTTGACGATTTGCTCCTGGGTCGTGTTGCCGAGCGCATCAACGATGTTCGTCCACGTTTGCCCGGTGGCCTGCCTGCGGAATTCAGATCCGCGGCCGGGCATCCATCGGCGCATAAATGCATCGCGATTAAGTTCGAAATAATCCTGAGCCAGCCTCTCGGCGTCATTAATGCGTTCAAGCCCTTTTTCTGCATAAGCGGCCATGACATGAGTCTGGATAGTCTGTTCCGTGTAGTGTTCTTCAAGTGGGATAAAATTCTGAACAGTGAAACTTCCACCTTTCGGATTGAGTTGGAGCGTCATCGCAGGTCGGAACACTGAGAGGCCTTTGCCAAGCGTCACAACCTGCTGTTCATGAAGCCACAGGAGCGCTCGATCCATGAGCTTGTTCGGATCGTTGACTGAACCACGAAGCATCGCGTCTCCATTGATCGCAGACAGCAAATCGCCGAGCGTCGTCTCAACTGCGATGTCCTTGCCCTTCACTCCTTTCGGAACTTTCCCAGTAAGATGAGAAAGAAGTCTTTCAGCGGCTTGCCTGCGGATCTCCGCGGTTTTCTCAACCACGGACCAGGAACGCTGCAATCGAACGAACAGGCTGCCGCGCGATGCTCGTCTCACGTGCAGATTACCTCGCCCGCCCTCCATATCACGCCCGTCCTGCGCCATTCCCCGCAGAAGACCTTCGACAATATCGGGTCGCACGGAGCCGTGGCCACGGTCGCGCAGGACCTGACAGGTGACCGCAAGGTTAAATGGAGAAGGTTCGCCATCGTCCGCATCGGGCGCTTCTTCACGCAATTGCGAAATCAGGTCAGCTTCCAGTCTAGAGGCTTCTTCAAGCCGAACGCGGGACCTGTCTTCAACACCCACATGTACAAAAATCGTTATATTGGTATCGTCATTGGCAATGCCGAGGGCTTCAAGATCGGTCAGGGCCTTGCGCAAGGCCGGGCCTGGCAGGCCACTGGCCCCGCTCAGCACGTCAGTTGAGATACCTTCTTCTTTGGGCGCATTGATAATGTGTCGGACGATGTCGAGCAGCTTGAGGCGCCGGGTCTCAGTGATCTCAGCCCGATCAAGAATTGTCTTCGCATGCTCAAGATCACGTACAAGAAGCGATGCAGGGAATATCTGAACCCGGTTTTCCTCGCGCCTGAGAAGCTTCGCTTCCTCCAGCCAGGCGATCGCGGTTTTAACACGTGTATCATCCGTATCCTTATCACGCTGGAATTCCTGCTCTTTTTCCTCTTTTACAATTTCACCCGGAGTAGCAACCACCTCGCCGCTCTTACGTGTTCGATTGTCCAGCCGATGCACTGCTTTCAAAATCGCACTGATTTCATGCCGCGCAAGACGTGAACGTGCGCTCAGGCTAAACTGGCGATCGACATCTTCTGTATTGAACAGCAGAACACATTGAGCCGGATCCCGATCGCGCCCGGCTCGACCAGCTTCCTGCAGGTAGTTTTCCAGCGACCCGGGCACATCTCCGTGTACGACAAGGCGAATGTCAGGCTTATCGATACCCATGCCAAATGCATTTGTTGCCGCGATCACCCGGAGATCACCAACCCTGAATGCTTCCTGAATTTCTCGCTTTTCGTCGACGCTGCGCGTCGAATGATAGTAATCAGCTGCAAGCCCCTGTTGCTTGAGAAACTCAGCCACACGTTCAGTAGCGCTGCGCGTTGCGCAATAAACGACCGCTCCTGAGGCACCTTCGTGGGGCAGGTTTGCCTCAATTGCATCAAGGATATCAGCCAGCTTCGTTGAGCGTTGTGTTGGCAGAACCGCAAAACTCAGGTTGGAGCGTGATGCGCCGCCATCGACCTGGGTCAGTTCGAGTCCGAGGCGTTCTTTGAAGTGCGAACAAATATCCTGGACAACATCAGGTTTTGCAGTAGCCGTGAGGCACAGGACGGGAGCGATTTCGTCACCTGAGGTCTCTTTGATGAACCGGCCGATATAGCGATAGTCAGGTCGAAAATCGTGGCCCCATTTCGAGACACAATGGGCTTCGTCAAGAACCCAGAGACCAACCTCCCGTTGCGCAAGCACGGACCGCACAGAAACGCTCCGGAGCTGTTCCGGCGAGATCAGCAAGATGGATGCGTCGCCCAGTCTCACTTTGTCCAAAGCGTCGTTCCGCTCCGGTAGGGATAGCATACCATTGACTGTGACTGCCGAGGCAATGCCAGAACGAGCCATTCCCTGAACCTGGTCTGCCATGAGTGCCACCAGAGGAGAGATCACGACAGTCAATGCGCCCGTCTTGTCGAACCGGGAAAGCGCCGGGATCTGGTAACAGATTGATTTACCAGTACCAGTGGGCAGGATGCCCAGAAGACTTTCGCCTTTCATGGCACCGGAAACGATCACCTCTTGAAGGGGACGTCCGAACTCATCCGCAGGTTCAGGCCGAAAATCTTCAAAGCCAAACCATCGGTCCAGAGCCTTTTTGGGGTCGTTATTGATACTGCAATAACGACAACCTTCATCGCCGCAGTTGTTGTCCCGAAGCTTTCTCACAATCCGTGCAGCGTCGCTGAATTGCGCGCGCACCCAGGGCGGCATTACCGAGTCCCCACCTGCCACAGAAATCCAGGACAGAGCGTACGCTAACGGCCATCCAAGGCTGGTGTCGTCGAGTTGGTCAAGAGTAGTCGACAGCATCGATGAGCATGCGGCGCCATCTAGCAATCTTTGGATTGCACCTCGTGCTTCTTCCATATTTGGCTTGGTTCTGCCTCGAACACTAGTAAATAACTGATCGAAACCACCGCTCTGCCGAGAGCGGCAGCATAGAAAGTGGTAAGCTGTAAGGGCGTCGGGCGATTTTCGATCGAGCTCAACAAATGCTTCGATCTGGTTTTCCAGAACCTCGAACACCAGCCGGGCGTCAAATTCAGGATCATTCACATGACCTGTCTGAAGTCGTCCATCCTGGTAGTGTTTCACCAGGTGGTGGTAAGGGTTTCTTGGAAACGCAAGAGGGTTCAGCCAGAGCGTATCTATCGGTGCTTCAGCCAAGGCCACGAACCTCGGCGACGCTGCGGCCAGATGGGGCAAGTCGTGACGTAGAATATTATGCCCGATGACGTGGTCAAAACCCTGGCAGAATGCGTCGAGTTCGGTCAAAGCCGCTTCAATGTTGTTTTTGGCGACCACCTTTGGCGCATCGGAATCCTGAGCAACTGCCGCAAGCGCAAAGATCTTCGCCTCTTTGGGATCGACTTCGAGGTCGATCGAAACAGATCGACTTAGAACGTCCAAACGACTGATGTTTGTTACCTTGTTCATTCCCGTATTGCCAACTGGCTTGCATCAAGTGCCTGACTATACTTCTTTTTTAGGTAAAACTATGGCGCACAATGTGGGTTGCAGTCCAGTGACCAACTACAACCAGCGCAGAACCCTAGGAATTGTCACCGCGGGCGCGCGAGTAGCATTCTCGTTGGCGGCAATGAATTCTATAGCGATGGGATCCTGGCGAGATCACTGGGTGGCTGCGACGAGTTGTTCTCCAGGCTTTTCGAAGGTTTACAATCTGGTCGGCTCGCCTGGCCGTTTTCAGCTCATCGACGATTCAAGAGAATGGCGCTTATGCGACAGAAGTAGCCTTCTGGTTGCCACAGAATTCTCGAGCAGGCGTGCCGCGCCCCGCGATCTCTCGGCACGCCTGCAAATGTCGCAACCACATGATCGGTTGCGCAGTCGGCGAAACCTCGTCCGACCTAGTGGGCTCCGCGCGGGTTCGCCGCCATCCCCACCACCGCGCTTGATCCGACCCACCGTCCGGCGTCTCCTGCGGTCCCCGCGCTTGTCGGGTCCGGGTCCCCATCAAATCTGATTGCCTCTGCTACTGCGCCTCGGGCGGCGGGGTGGAAGCCATCTCTGTAATAGCTTTGAATTCAGCCAAAAATTCCGGTTGATGCTGCATGAGGTAACGGACGATCCGGGCGTTCTCGAGCAATTTCCCAAGATAGCCCTTTATGACAGTCAGCTGCAGGTGGTCCTTGCCGTAGGAGTCCTGGATCGATGTAATCCCTTCCTGCAATCGTGCGAGTTCGCGCTCCATGCGGGCCATGGCCTCGGGTGTGATTCCTTTCATCTTCTTGGGTTTCTTCGTGTCTACCAGTTGCGCTTGAGGCGTTCCCGCAAGGATCGCAGAGATGTATGCTGGGGTGTAGTTGTTCGCGTTCATCATAAGTTCGGCCGCCTCAATCTGCCGCATGGCTTTCATTTTGCGCAGGATTTCGAACACGGTCGTCGCGCAGGGTTTGTCCTTCAGGATACTGACGGCCTCTTCGCAAATTCCGTCGAGGAGGCGAGCCTTTCGCACGATGCTGCGCGGGTTGAGGTCCAACGCCAGAGCGATCTTTTCCTCCGAAACTCCGCGCTCGATGGCCCTTCGGATCATCTTGTGCTCCTGAATGGGGGCAAGGCGACTGATCCGCTTGTTGTAGGTGAAGGCCTCGTCGTCCGTGGAGATCAGACATTCGACTCGTTCGATGCCTAGATCTTTCAGTACCTCGATCCGAATGTGCCCATCGAGCAGCATATAGGTGTCTTCCTCACCCGTGGGTCGCGTAATGACAGGCGGCTCGACCAGGCCGACTTCCTTGATGGACGCGGTAATCCGGCGGTATTTGCGGCTGGATTTGACTGATGCGCTGAGGGCGCGCACAGGCAGGACGGCCTCTACTGGGACGGTGACGCAATCGCTTTCGAAGCCGAGCGTCACCGCGCCCGGGTTTTCGCGCTTGTTGCCCCGGCTCATTCCACCATCCCCGCGTCCAGCGATTGTCCGAGATAGGTTGGCAGGGTGTCCAGCCCCTCTGCACGTAAGAGCGTCAGGAAATGATCATCGTTACGCAGCGCGCGAAACGCCTCAACGACAAACATCAAGCGTCCCTGCGTCAGTTCGGCCTTCTTAATCAGCACCTTCTGGCGCTCCGCTTCCTGTTGATAGGCACGTACAAGCGCGTCGCTGGTCAGGGGTCGCTTGGCGCCGTCACTTCTGCCATAGCGGTTTCTATGAAGGTGCGGCCCCCGTGCATCGCGCTGCTGGATGAGACGGCGCACGGCGGCCAGCTTCTTTCCGCGCAGCTTCTTCTGAGTGTAGGCGTCCATCAGAGCGCGCTGGCCGCCCTCGGCATCTGTCTTTGAAATGTCGATGGCGAGGTTCAGCGGCAGAAGTCCAGTTTCCACGGCCGAGACCAGCCGTTCTTCTCCACGTTCCAGAAGTCCCGCGATCATGCCGACGTAGTCTGAGGTGACCCCTATCTTGTTTGCGATCTGGCGGTCGTTGTAGCCGCGCTTCCGAAGATTGCCGATCTCGCGCATTAGGTCGATCGGGTTGTGCTGGCGGCGCGCGCAGTTCTCCACCAGGCTCATGACAAGGCAGTCGCGCTCATCGGCTTCGATGATAATGGCGGGAATGGCATCCTGCTGAAGCTCCATGAACGCCTCGAGCCGCCCCTGGCCACAGACGAGGTCATATTCCTGAGGCTCAGTTCCGGCGCGCTGCGCCACGGTGATAGGTCGTTTCAGACCAATCTTTGCTATGTTCTCGACCATTTCTTCGAAGGTGCGCCGGTTGCGTACACGGGGATTGAGAATGCGAATTCGGTCTGTAGGGATGAGAGTAACCTGTTTTTGGGGAGTATCTTTCTTTTCGTCTGGCATTAAGCGGCCTCCGTGATCCGGGCCCGGCTAGCGAGCGCGTAGAAATAATCGAGCGTGTCGAAGCGATAGGCGTCCAGCGACAACCCGTTTTGTTCAGCCAGCCTCAACCTGGCCATGGTCATGTCGATGCTTGGCAGCAGGTAATAGTCGCGTGGCGCTTCGTTCAATTCGTCCATCCGAACGGCAATCGTGATGTCAGACACTAGGCCAGTGTCGAGACGGATGCGCCATCGCAGGGAACCTCCCTGCGTCTCGAAACACCGCGCCAGCACCACCGAGGCTGTGAACTCGCCGTTGATGCGGATCAGGTCCGTATCCGGATCCTGCTCCGCCTGGCCGCCGCGCCCGGCGATACCGTCGAGGATCCGAGCCACGACTCCGGGGTGGGCTTGCCGTAACGCCCGGTTGATCTCGATGTAGCGATAGTCTCGCTCCGGCTCGTAGCCGATCAATTGGTAAGCTCGCAGCAGGCTGCCGAAGCGGCTCCGGAAGGTGCTGGATGACGGCAGGTTGTCCTGTTCGTCGATGATCAGTCCAGACAGCACGCCTTTCTGTTTCAGCACGGCGCGCAGGGCTTCGAGCAGTTCGGCGTCCGTGAAATGCTGACTGCGCGCGTCAACGATTTCGCGCGCGCGCAGAAATAGCGCCTCGTCCACAATGGCGGGGTAGGCGCCCTCTGCACGGATCCACATCTCGCGCGGGTTCACCACCCGGCGCTGCTTCAGCTTGAAGGACACCTTGTTGTAGACGTTGTTGCCGATGTATTTTTCGTTGGTCAGGATCTGATGAATGGACGCCCGAGACCATGGCCGCTCAAGATCCGTCAGATGCCCCTCAGCATTCAGGGTTTCCGCAATCTCACGCTCCGAGCGGCCATCCTCGACGAACATTCGGTACATCCTGCGCACTACATTCTGTTCCTGCTCAGGGCCCGGAATGAGAACGACACGGTCAGTCTGAAGGCTCTTCTGTTCGCCGCGGGACAGAGCGCCTTTTGGGTTGCCGTGTTCGTCGATCAACACCCGGCGCAGGCCGTATCCAGCCGCGCCACCTTGGCGGTAGCCAAGCTCAACCAGGCGGCACTGCCCCGCGAAGACCTTCACGGAAAGCTCACGGCTGTATTCGCCTGCCATAACCCGCTTGACCGTCTTCAGCAGGTTGGAGCCGATGCTGCCATCGTTTTCGAATTGCTCGCCGCAGTAGTGGACGCGGATCCCAGCGCGAGAGCATACATGCTCGTGGTAAGCCCCTTCATCAGCATCCTGAAACCGGCCCCAGCGGCTGACGTCATAGACCAGAATGGCCTTGAAATCCGCCTGGCCGGTTCGAACCTCGGCCATCAGGTTCTGCAGCGCCTCGCGGCCGTCCAACCGCAACCCGGACCGACCCGAGTCCTCGAAAACGCGCAGGATCTGTAGGCCCCGGGCGGTGGCGTAATTCCGAATGATATCGAGCTGGTTCTCGGTCGAGTACTTCTGGTGATCGGTCGACATCCGCACATAGGCGACGGCCGGTACATCCGTTTCAGGCGGCTCGTCGCTCTTGTCGGAATGGGCCGCCCATCGACCAGTCACATGCGTATCTCCTCATTATTCCATGCAAATCCATCGCTCCAGTTAGAATCAGCGGTTGAATTCTTCGCATTCATGTAAAGCGAAGGAGTGTGGAATGTCGTTTCCGAAAAAGGGCAAGTTCTTTCCAAAGAAAAACGGATATAATGGAAGTGGCGGTCATCAGACGAGTGACTGCTTTGCGGATGAAATTGCATCGGCACTGAAGCGATCTCTCGGCGACAGCCGGGCGGGTGTGAAAACCGTGGTGGCTTGGACAGGTGCCAATGAGAAGACGGTGAAAAACTGGTTCTCGGGCACCTACGGTCCGAGTGGGACGCACCTGACTGCGCTGGCGCGGCACTCCGACGAAGTGCTGGGTACCTTCCTGGCCATGGCGGGACGCGAGGATCTGATGGTGGCGATTAAGCTTGCTGGGGTAGAGGAGGCAATTTCTGATCTGCTGGATGCAGTTCGTCGGCTTGGTGAAGACGATCAAACTGACTAGGCTAGTTGACCTGCTGGGCAGGCCGGAAGCGTACTTACCGACCCGGGCGGTGACGGGTGTCTTTCACTGAGGTTTCCTCAAAGGTAATTCCCTGCTTCCACGAAAAAAGTACCCTGTTCACCATCAAAAAGTTCCCTGTTTTTTATTCTAGGGAAATTCTCTGTAAGTGATTGAAATAACGTCTAAACTGCGGGGAAAAACTGTCAAAAACGCCTAAAATTCAGAACATTCCCTGTTATTTTCCCTGTTTGCAGGGAAAATAACAGAGACTGGTTAGCTCCAGACTGGCTCCTCCGCCACCCACATAACCCATTGTAATTATGTGATAATTTATCAAAATTCTGTCCGATTTTCCCGCGATTTTGCGGGATTTGAGTCGTGCTGAGACGGGATTTCTGCTGATTTTCGCGGGCATTTGCGTGGTTGTCTCAGTTGGCTGGTTTGGACGGTGCCGGATATGGTGCAGATTAAATGGACGCCGCTCTAGCATTCAAACTGGACCACTCAAATGGGGCAGATCAACTTGAGATAATTAGACAAGGCTCACCAAGTGATTAGGTTCTGACCCCTAAAAAATTTCAGGAAATGATTGGCGGCAAAGCAGACCTCGGCGCGCTCCGCAGCGAATGACCGGTGAGAGCCCATAGCAGAGGTTGTTTGGCTTCTTGGCTTCCCTGTGGCGCACGAAGCAGGTCGGGCGCAAGCTCCTGCACTCAGTCCGTGTTCTCAACCGATCGCTTTGTTTGAACATTTAAATCAGAGTTAGATTGTTCCATATGAACGCTACGTTGCGGGAATGGAATCGAGATGCCTTCGGCATCAAAGCGTTCTTTTACCAACTGCTGCATATCCCAATAAAGCGTCCAGTAGTCCTCCGTTTTCGACCAAGGCCGACACAGTAGATTCACTGAAGAATCCGCCAACTCTCCGACGCAGATTGCCGGTTCGGGTGTCTCCAGAGCAAGAGGGTGGGCTGCAACCAACTCTGCAAGCAATTTGATCGCCTGTTCAATGCTGTCAGAATAGCTGATGCCAAAGACCATATCGACGCGTCGTGTCGCACTGGCAGTGACATTGGTTATTACACTGTTCCAGACCCTGTTGTTTGGAACCGCGATTATCTTGTTGTCGACTGTGGCAATGGTTGTTGAAATCAAATTGGTCTGTTGGACAGTACCAGTTGCAAAACCTTCAAGATCGACATAGTCGCCTTCATCGAACGGCTTATTTATCATTATCATAAACCCGCTGAAGAAATTGGCGATAGTTTCTTGCATCGCAAAGGCCAAAATAAAACTGATACCGCCGACTAGGGCGAACAGTGGTGCCACGTCCATGCCCAAAATCGACAGCACTATTATCAATCCAATTATCAAAGTCAGCCAATAAAACAGCCCGCCCAAAAATGTCGAAAGAAGTGAAGACAAACCACTTATCCGGCCCATCCAACGCCGCGTGACAGAGCGGATCATCCGCGCTACAAAAAGCAACCCGAGCAGCGACACCACAACAACGATACTGTCAATTGCAACTTTGATGCCCCCGTCACGCGCGGTGAGCCATTTCAGAACGCGCTGGTGCAATGTTTCGACATCCGCATTGCGGATCTCGTCAATAATTATGGCGCTGCGGTAGGCTCGGTATTTGGCGATTTCGTCAGCACTACCACCTTTTTTCTGCCAGTCATTCAAAACGAGAACAAAATTGTCGAACATGTGTCGTCGTTCGTCAGCGAGTTCTGCGACTCGCTCCCGAAAAACATCAGCTGTTTCTCCATCCAATTCATTGACCCGCAGCGTAGCGTCGACAACATCCTGTGTTTGTTCCTGAACAATACGCTGCCACGCCTCGGATGCTGCGGCGAGTTGCGTCTCAGTTAGCGGCAGTAACAAAAGCTCCAACCGCTCACTCTCGATCCGAGGATCCAGGATATGTGAGGGCAGGTTGAACTCCTTTGCCAGCGCGTCGATATCGATTTCGCCAGCGTTGGTAAGTGATGGCGTGGGATCTTCTGACGGGAGTTTTTCATCAGCAGGTGACCGAGTCTGGTCAGAACCGTCTGTCGATTGGGCAAACACGGGCGGACCGTTGAGGACCAGTAAGCCGATTAAAATAAGACTGAGGATACATAACGCTCGACGTAGCATTCGAGGCCTTTCCAGTAGTGTTTTTTGCAACATTAGGAGATTGACCGAGGGTGACAAGCTAAACCAAGTAGCTGCAATAGGTATCTTTTGTCTGACATTCGAGACTTTGGAACTGATTTGAGCAACTAGACAACAGAAAAATCCTTGTTGCGAACACGCCATCTGAAGGCAAATTTTGTGTCCTTTTTGCGTTTCCCTAAACTATCTGAGCATTATGCCAAAAACCACGGTTGGTTGAAGCCATGGACAACATGCTATCGAAAAGTTGAAATTTTCGCTATCAGAAGCATGTTTACGGCTACAACGTGGCTGCTGTCGGCTTAGGCCATGGTTTGGAGCCGACCCGGCTGTGCTTGAAACCCTCGCGCTGCCGGCTTGTGAAACTGTTTCACTCGCTCTTCCCGGTGCCACCACCGGTGTCTTGAAACCGGGTGAAATTATCGACGTGCAGATTGAGGCACCGGCCGAAACAGCGGTTTCATTCTATTTCGACGGGCCAGAAGGCGTGGAAATGACTATCTTTGAACAGCAAGGCAATCTGATCACCGCAGTATCATCTGACACCAAGCAAGACGCTATGCTGACGAGCGCAGGCGCATTGATTGCGCGCGTTGCGGACCTTAACGGACAAGGTGGCGCATGGAATTTGACAGTTCAAATTCAACAGCCGTAAGGGCTGACTGAACGGCTCAAGGTGCGTGTGGCGGCGCTGGTTGCGCGGTCTTTTGCGACGTGTCCAAGTGCACAAGTGCAGGTGTTGCAAGGTTCAGACTGCGTGCAAATGCTTCTTCGAACATAATCCTGACAATCGCGTTATCCGTAGCGCGCATGTGTTTACGTATTTTACTGGTAAGCTTCGTTTCGGGGAGGGGTGACAGATAATAATACAACCGGAATGAAAGCGCGTAGTCACCGGCGTCCACCGCTGCCCACTCGAAAGATAGTTTTTTATTCACCATAATATGGTCGTCTTCAAAAGCCCTTGCACAGCAGGCATCTACAGATTTTTCAATCTTTTCGAATAGGTTAGTTACCGGATCGCGCGCACCTGTCGGAGATGGATACCCCAGCTTGAATTCGAGCGTCCGGCGAAGACCGTCAACCGATGCGCGCTTTGTGTAATTTTCGATACCCCACTTCATAAGATCACAGTTTCGAACCAGAATGCGGTGGTTTTTATCCACATCCAGAAGCAGCGTATAGAACGGAGTAAGGCGGTTGATGATGCATAGACGATCACGGTCGCGCAAAATGACTGTGTCGCCTTCTTCGGCCATGGACGATCCCAGAAGGACGACGCCATGGAACAGATCCGGCAACCAGATCGCGCTGGTGAGCACGAAGAACGCTGCAATAATGCCGATGAAACCGGTTTTCTCCAAAAGGCTGTTCAGGCCCCAAATCTCAATCAAAACATAGATCAGGATAATCAACATTGCGCCGAGCAATACAACACTCGCCATGCGGCTGTGATAGCTGGGAACAGCGACCATTTTGCCGTCAATCTGCCGTGTTGCGCCAAACTTGGCGTCCAGCATACGTCCTGAGACATTGAAAAAAACAAAGCATATGGTAATCGCAAAAACCGTCAACGACATGTTGAGCAGCATCCGGTTGTAATAGATCCCGACGATGTTGTGCAAAACGATGTCGGATAATTGCAGCACGAGGAAAATCACCAGCACGACACGCAGGGTCATCACTTGCAGCGAGGCTCCTTCGCTATCTTTTTTGAGCCCAAGAATGCGCGGGGCCAGCATAAACGCAAACGCGCCGACGATCATCGCAGCAATCGGGACAGAATAGATCTGCAATTCTGGGGACATGTTACCTCTGATCGAAATTCGGCAGAGCCATTTAAGCACATTCACGCCCAAATGAAACGCCACTCATGGCGGGTGCTTAGCCGCAATTAAAAAGCGACGGCTTGGTGGAAGCACAAAAAAAAGGAATTGCTGTTTGCAGCTATTTTACTTTCCACCTAATGGATTTAAGCCACCGGCTTCCAGCCGGTTCGCTTCAGCGAATCTATTCTGATCTTCTCTCCTGAATTTTGAAACCCGCTGAGGCGGTATGGTTTCAAAATTCAGGAGAGAAGATCATGCGCTACTCGTCATCCGCGCACACGCGATTCTATCATAGATACCACGTCGTATGGGCCACGAAGTACCGGTACAAGGTTCTGCAGGGTGCCATGCGTGAGCGGATCCGTGAAATAATCATCCAGACCTGCGGAGAACTGGGTGTCCATATCGTGAAAGGCGTTTTGGCGCGCGATCATATCCATATGTTCCTGTCGATCCCGCCCAAGCTGTCCCTGTCCGATGTCATGCAACGCATCAAGGGTCGCTCATCCCGACGCATCCAGATGGAGTTCCCTGACCTGCGCAAGCGGTATTGGGGCAGACGCTTTTGGGCGCGTGTGTATTTCTCGACGACCTCCGGGAACGTGACTGACGATGTCATCAAGCAGTACCTGGAATTACATTCCACCAAATGATGCCTCCTGCGTCACCAGGAGGTCCTTCACTTTTTGCAGCCGAAGCAATCGAAAGCCTGCTTCGTCCCGCGTAGCGGTCTTTCGCTAATTTTTGATAAACGTCCGATGCCACCGAAAGCAGACGTTGACCAGCGAAACGATGAATGACGGGATCGCTGGGCTTTGCGCAGTTTCAACGACTCGCTCGTTTTTGGCTTTGAAAACGCAAAGCATTCCAAAACTGGGGAGAACTGAACCCGCGTATGTATTTGGGCAGACGGCCTGAGAAGTATAGCCTCAGTAAATTTACCTTATGCAGCCTGAGTGCAAAAATCCGGGTGGACCCCGCTTGATCTCCTGAATATCGTTTGGTTCCGAACTGAGTTTTGGGGACCGGTATGGCAAAGGGGAACGGTATCGATGGCCTCGTTGGCTTCATTCGACGCGATGACGTTTGGCACCAGCGGATGTTCGAGGTTCTGGCCGAGCACATTGGGCCAGCTCTTGATGAGTTTGACCTGGAATTCGGAGATTTGAGTGAGCTGCTCGGCGAGACTTGGCCGATGACGCTTTGGGGCTGCGCCTTTGAAGACTTGCTGGCTCGCTCGTTTGACCCCGGAGAAACCAATGTCGTCGAGCAGTATCTTAAGCAGCGCGGTTGGACTGAGAGTGCCGCAGATCGTGAATACCTCACCGGATTGAGGTCTGCCGCCCCAAGCCTTTTTGAGGTGAGTCAGATTGTGCCTGGCAAGTCGATGGTTGTTCGCGACCTTCTTAATGCCTCTGAACCCGTCACCGTGCGCGAGAAGAGCGCGACACGCAGCCTGAAGCCCTGGGATCGCATTGCGGTGCGCGTCGTGAAGCAGGGTGATGACTACGTGATATCTGGGGCCTTGCTGCAATTCTCATCAGAGGCAGCTGAGCTGCTGCTCGACGGCCTCCGTCATACACTGGAGCTCGGCCCGCGTCAGACACTCACTCTGACCAAAGATCAAAAGCGCGGTTGCGCACCACTCTTCGCGAATGCCTGGCTGTTCGCGGAATTGCCAAAGGTTCTTGCACACGAACTGCCGACACTGACCAACAGCAATGGGGACCCCTTGGAATTCCATGACCTGAGGTTTCCGTTCGCGGCCGGTGTTCTGCAGAAAGATGTGATATCTCGCCTTGCCCGACACCCGGAGCTTTTATCTTACGGACAGAAGGCATGGAGTTGGGTGACCACGGAACCGGCAACCTACGGCGGTGCTAAAGGTGCTTTAGCTATGCACACGTCGAAGGCCGGCCAGACGGTCCTCGGATATTTGGAATTGATGGGCAAGGCACTGATCCTATCGGTCAACTCGGCCGAACGGGCTGAAGCCGGGCGCGTGATGCTGATGAGCGCACTCGACGGATTGGTGAAGGCACCGTTGACGTCCATCACAACGGCCGAACAAGCGATGGCAGAGCAACGAGACGCTCCGTCCGACGAGGTCCCGCCGGATGTCGCCAGACAAATTATCCATGAAAATCTCGATCGGCACTATCGGGAAACTCTGGACAAACCAGTTCCAGCACTCGCGGAGAAAACGCCGCGGCAGGCCGCACGCAGTACCGCTGGTCGTAAGAAAGTCATCGCCTGGCTGAAACACATTGAGAACGCGAGTGCGCGCGAGCCCGGATCTCCTATGGCAGAGTACGATTTCCGCTGGATGTGGGAAGAACTTGGTCTTTTGGATGAGCGGGTATGAACGCTCTTTCGACTTGGCAGGAGACCGGACTTGCTATGCCGCACCTTCCGCCTCCTCCGGGGCCAACAGCTACCGCCCAGACTCAAAGGGATGGGATTCATCCTGTAACTAACTGATTTAAATTCTCTATTTCTGCAGCATCAAAAGATGTACTGGAAGTTCGAATCCTACCACCCCAGCTACCACCTTCTAAGTTATTGATATAATGCAGAAAATTAAATTTTCTGCGGGCGTTCCCGGCCCTTTCAGAGGTATAAATATACCCCAGGCCGACAGATCTGCGATATCCTGCCCATTTCCCTGAAAAGTCTGGAATCGCCATTTCCGCGGTAGCAGTTGCCTCCCAGCATCAGGCGGCCATCGTCGAAGTCGTATAAAGACAATCCGTCCTTTGCCAGGTGTCTCGCCATCATCTCTTGTTGATATGTACCATCCATATCAATGCCAGAAATAAAAAAATACCTGTCTCGCCCTGTTTCAGCAGATCTAATCCCCGATATATTCTTTCCATGCCACCCGTAAAAACGACAGTCGCATCCGGCAATTTTTCTTGATCGAGAGATGACTGATCCTCCCCCTTTGAAGTGGTCCGCCCCTATAGTTAGGAAACGGAGGATCAAAGATGGGAATCAAGCGACACAAGCCGGAAGAGATTGTCACGAAGCTACGGCAGGTTGAGGTGCTATGTGGCCACCCGGCACGTCCTCAGCCGGTCCGTCGACTGATGCATCCGCCATGAAGGACTGGATGCCTCGCTTTGCAAGGTCCATCTCAAAACTCGCTTGCTTGGATACTCCAGGTGAAAAGCAAGCCCTTATTTTAGACAGATCGTCGGGCACAAGGTAACCACCGTCACCGAAGTCTCCGACCCTAATTAGTTCATGGCCAACATCGAATCGTCGCAATAAACGCGCTAAAGCTCTTCGCCGTTCAACTGTTGTCATTTATAAATTCCGACCTCGTGTGTGCCAACTCACTTCAAGATGCACTGAATCTGTCCAACATGGAACTCGTGCAGTGTCGCTGTCCTTGCAGAGACTGGTTCGCATTTGTCTGACAACACCATCAGAACAGTACCGACGGTAACCATGTTGCCAAAAACGGAAGCATCCAGATCAAAATCACGCCAATCGCCTGAATCCCGATAAAAGGCACGACGCCCGCGTATATGTGGCCTGTCGTGACTTCTTTTGGAGCGGCCCCCCTTAGATAAAACAGTGAAAAGCCGAATGGTGGGGTGAGGAAACTGGTTTGCAGGTTGATGGCAATCAGCACGCCCAGCCAGATTGGATCATGACCGAGCAGTATGAGTATCGGTGTGACTAGCGGCAGAACAATGACCGAGATTTCAACAAAATCCAGAAAGAACCCCAGAAAGAAGATGAAGATCATGCAGAAAACTAACGCACCGGTGGCGCCGCCGGGCATATTGCTCAGGATGCCCACGACACGCTCTTCTCCACCCAAGCCGATGAAAACAAGGCTGAAGATGCCGGCCGCAAGAATTGTGGCGAAAATCATCGAGGTCATGGTCAGGGTCGAATTGATCGCCTCATGCACGATTTTTTCTTTGAGAGCCGAGCGCAGGGCGAGAATGACGGCAACCATGCCGACGACGGCCAGACCCGCGTAGAAGACGCCCAATGCAAAGGTTCCGTTGCTAAGGTCATCGCGTTGAAAGCGGACGGGGAAGGCCCCCGCAAGGATACCAAGCGAGATAAGGGCGGCCGTTCCAAACATAATTAGCTTGGGGTTTATGGCCATCTTGTGTCCAGTCATCAGAACCGCCCCCACAGCGCCGACCGAGGCAGCTTCGGTCGGGGTGGCGACACCACCCAGAATTGCACCCAAAACCGCAAAGATCAGCAGGATCGGTGGCACAACGGCGCGGATGACTTCGGCACGATCGGGTTTTGCCAGATCTGCCGGGGCCGGCGGCATGTCTTGTGGCCGGATCCAGCCCCGCAAGAGGATATAGATCAGATAAAGGCTGACCAGCAGCAGGCCGGGGACAACAGCGGCGGCAAAGAACTGGCCAACGGACAGCGCCTCGACCGAGAATTTACCCTGTTCGTACTGGGCCTGCTGGAACGAGTTTGACATGACGTCGGCAAGTATGATCAACAGCGTTGAAGGCGGGATAATCTGCCCCAGCGTGCCCGCTGTACATACGATGCCCGAGGCGACACGCGGGTCATATCCTGCACGTAACATGGCTGGCAGGGCGATCAGCCCCATGGCAACAACCGTCGCTCCGACGATACCGGTTGAGGCCGCCAGAAGCGCGCCCACAAGTACCACGGAAATCCCCAAACCACCGCGGAGCTGGCCAAAAAGGCGCCCCATAGTGTCAAGCAGTTCTTCCGCGATGCGGCTTTTCTCCAGAATGGCCCCCATGAGGACAAACAGCGGAATGGCGATCAGCACGTTGTTGGACAAAAGGCCAAAAACACGTTGGCCCATGGCGCCCAGCAGGGTGATGTCCATATGGTCCGTATACCAGCCGATATAGGCAAACATTACCGCAATACCTGCGATGGAAAAGGACACAGGAAAGCCCAGCAGGATCGCGCCCATCAAGGCTGCGAACATGAAAAGGTCCAGATATTCGGTCATTACGATGGCCTTTGCAGAATGAGCCGGATCAACAGCGATACGGACTGAAGCATGACAAGGATGCAGAAGGCCGGGATCAGGGATTTCATCAGGAACACGGCTTCAATGCCGCCGACGGAAAGAGGGCCTTCGAGGATTTTCCAGGAGTTGCGCACCGACGGCCAAGACCAGTAAAGCAGCGCGGCCATGGAGGGCAAAAGCAGGAAGAGGTGGCCAAAAATATCAATGCGTCTTTGGGTTAGCGGGCTGGCCTTGGCATAGAACACATCCACGCGGACGTGTTTGTCGACCAATAACGTGTAACCCGCACCCAGCATGAATAGGGTCGCATGCATATAAAGCACGCTTTCCTGAGCGGCGATATAGTTCACACCAAAAGCATAGCGCCCGACGACGATTGTGAATTGCACCAGCACCATGAACAGCGCAAGCCATCTAACCAAGTTGGCGAAGCCTGTGTTGAAGGCGTCGATCGAGTTTGCCAGTTTTTCCATCGGCCCCTCCCAAAGCGAAATGATGCCTGCGCGAAAGGTGCTTCGCGCAGGCAGGTCGTCTTAGTAGCCCATAACCGCAGCACGTGCGTTCATCTGGCCGTTGTCAGCATAGACCATATAGCTACCCACAGAGTCGCGGTAAGCAACAAAGCTTTCCGCAATCCGCTTAACCAACTCGTCCTCGTCCTGACGCAACTCGTCGATCACCTCGGCGGCGGCAGTGCCCATGGCGTTGATCACGTCCTCGGGGAACATTTTTACCTGTACGCCTTCATCAGCGACAAGTGTTCGTAGCGCCGCTGCGTGTTTGGTTGTGTATTCGGTCCAAACCGGGTTGTAGAGGCTTTCGCAGGCGAGGCTGACAACCTGCTTCAGATCATCGGGCAGTTCTGCAAAGGCTGCCGCGTTGATACCGCATTCCTCGGCAGAGGACGGCTCTCCGACACCGGGCCAATAGTAGTTCTTGGCGACCTGATGATAACCAAGCGCACTATCCGTCCAAGGCCCGATGAATTCACCCGCATCCAGCGCACCAGTTTGCAAGGCTTGGAACATCGCCGGGCCTGACATGGCTTCTGCGGCCATTCCCAGTTTTGATGCCATTTCCGAGGCCAGCCCGGTGGTACGGAACTTCATGCCTTTCAGGTCTTCGGCCGAATTGATCTCGTCGCGGAACCAACCACCCCATTGTGGGCCGGAGTTACCGCACAGGAACGGCTTGATACCGAAACGGCCATACATCTCGTCATAAAGCGCCTGACCACCGCCGTGATAAAGCCAGCCGAACTGCTCATCCGCGCGCAGGCCGAAAGGCTGCGACCCAAATAGCAGGATGCCCTTGGATTTAGACCCCCAATATGCGGGAACCGCATGGTAAAGTTCGGCCGTGCCTTCGCTGACAGCGTCAAATACGCCGCGCCCCGGAACCAGTTCGCCGGCGGGGAAAAGCTTCACTTCGATCCGCCCGCCAGACAATGTGGTGATACGATCCGCCAGTGTTTGCGCGGCCACTCCGGGCCCAGGCAGGTTCTTTGGCCAAGCAGTGACCATTTTCCATTGGCGTTTGTCCTGTGCAATGGCCGGCGAGGCCAGGGCGGCCGCCGCTGTGCCGATCCCCGCTGATGCTAGAAATTTACGTCTGTCCATAAGATGTCTCCTTGTCGGGTTTGGTTAAGGTTGGTTTTTCTTCGAGGTCGTCTTCTGCTGCCCCTGATGCGCTTGGAATGCGCATTTCGAACGTCTTGCTGATGCGGGCGTAATCGTAGTACCCCATGCGGGGGTACTGTCAAAGAAAACTAGCTTGAGGCGGGCAGGGCGGTTTTGTAGCCTCGTCGGATGACCAAACCTGATCCATTTCGCTATTTCAAAACGAGCCGTGAGATAATCCGCCTGGCGGTAATGCTGTACGTCCGTTTCCCGCTGTCGCTTCGGAATGTCGAAGATTTGCTGCACGAGCGCGGCATCGATGTCAGTCATGAGGCTGTGAGGTACTGGTGGCATCGGTTCGGTCCAATGTTCGCGGCGGAGATCCGAAAACGCCGAATTGCCGGTATGAAATCAAGCAAGTGGCGCTGGCATCTTGACGAGATGTTCGTGAAGATCAACGGGGAGCGACATTATCTTTGGCGGGCCGTCGATCATGAAGGCGAAGTTCTGGAAAGCTTCGTCACAAAGACGCGCGACAAGAAGGCCGCATTGAAATTCTGACAGAAAGCAATGCGTAAGCATGGTTGCCCGGAGGTGTTCGTCACGGACCTGCTGCGCTCATATGGTGCTGCGCTGAAAGAGATCGGCGCCGCAGACAGGCAGGAAACGGGCCGGTGGATGAACAACCGAGTGGAGAATTCACACCTGCCGTTTCGACGACGAGAGCGAGCCATGCTTCGGTTCAGACGGATGCGAAGTTTGCAGAAATTCGCCGCCGTCCACGCTTCCGTCTACAACCACTTTAATCAGGAACGCAGCCTCTTAAGTCGAACGAATTTCAAACTCAACCGTGCCGCCGCTCTGGCTGAGTGGCGCGGTCTCGGTGCGGAATAAAGGGCAGTCATATTGTCCTTGCAGAGACGAATTCGAATTAGTCTGACAGCACCAACAAAGAAGATGTCTACTTTGCAGAATTAGCAAAATTTTCCGGGAAACATATCAAAGACAAGATTGGGGCTCGTTTCGGCCATTTGCTGCTTGGTGCACCAAGGCGGACGCAGACCTCGCATGTGAAACTCCCGCGCATTTCATGGCCAGCTTCAAGCCGGGTAATTTCCAACTCAAGTAGTTCACATCGGGGGTTCCACCCCTCCCGAAGCATCATCATTTCGTAGTCAGCAAATGGCTTGGTTTTCTGTCCGGAGTGCATTGTCATTTCCTCTTTATGGTCTCTTGATTTGGTGGTCTCTGAAGAAAGAATGCTCCGGTCTGGGGGCCCATGACAAACGATGGTTTTTTGGTACATAGAAAAGAAAAATTTGTGTATGATGCGTTATGGTCTTCCGAATGCCTCCGCTCAAACAGTTACACGCCTTTGAAGCCGCCGCCCGGCATCAGAGCTTCAAGAAAGCGGCAGAAGAGTTACATGTGACACAGGCGGCGATAAGCCATCAGGTTCGTGCACTCGAAGATCATCTTGGGAAGAAACTCTTTCACCGAAAGACCCGCCAACTCGTGCTGACGGATGCAGCAAGAGAGTTTGCTGAAGGTCTATTTGGTGCTTTTGCGCAAATGCAGGCCTCTGTTGAGCGGATCAGCAGTCAGCAGATGGCTGGTAGTCTGAAGCTGTCAGTTGCTCCGTTCTACGCAAACCGAATGGTGTTGCCCCTGCTACGGAATTTTCACGAGGTTTATCCAGATATTCGCATTATGCCGGAGATGGACGCAGATGTCGTAATCCTCAAAGGCAGTGATATTGACGGTGCAGTGCGGTACGGAGACGGTTCGTGGTCAGGCCTCGCTTCGATCTTGCTCAGGCAAGATCAGGTCGGCCCAGTGGCCGCACCGGAACTGGTGCAAGAGTATGATTTGCCAATGTCTCCTGAAGAGATTGCCAAGTTGCCCCTTGCATATAACCTCGGTACTCAAGGCGATTGGCCGAGATGGTTTGCTCAGTGCAATGCCCTTCCTGACGCGCGCCAGCAACTGATTGAGTATTCTGACCGCGCCAAGGCCATTGATCTTGCTTTATCGGGCAATGGCGTTGCGCTCGCCGACACCCTGTTGACCGAAGCCGATGTACGCAATGGCCACCTCGTTCGACTGCATCCCGAAACAGTTCCTTCTGAGAAAAGCATGTATGTCGTTTATGCTGAGACCGCATACCCGGACCCGCGCCTGATTGCTTTTGCCGAATGGTACCAAAATGAACTTGAGCAGCTAAACCGTGCTTGATCTTTACCTTGTATGGAGCGCTGACGGCAGGTCTGCTTTGGGCTGATTGTGTTGAAAAACTCTGTTTTCTGTAAGAAAGCCGACGTTCGTGGATGAAACAGCGAACGACGGCGAGGAGCCATTTTCAACCAAATCGATTGCCCAACTATTGTCGGACACCATTTAATTGAAACCACTTGAGGTCGCCCGAAACTCTTGGTTCACCTCTGGCTGGGAAGGCTGCGATTGGCTGTCAAGTTTCACGAGGGCCGGCCATCATAGGATAGAGGTGCACACAATACTTTTAGCCAATCGAGAAGTGTACGCACCGGTTTAGCCTTGGTGCCCTTGCGACAAATCGCCTGATAAACAACCGTCTCATCAAGCGGTGTGTCGACCCAGACAAGCGTCCCGTCTTTCAGATGCTTTCGCACAATGACTTCGGTGGTTAGCATCAGTCCAAACCCCATCAGGGCTGCTTCCATTTCGTACCTTGCATCGCCAGGATCGACGATCCGCATCGTTTCTGGATTAAAACCCGCGCGCCGGGCGAATTCGTGCAACTCGGCTTCCTTGAAACCATGTTCGGCCACCCACGGCAATGTATACAGGTCCGGCTTTCCGCCGCTCAGCAAACTCGGGGCGGCGCAAATTATTGCCGGTGTCTCAAGCAGCGACTGCGCATCGTACCCTTCCCAGGTGGCTCCCTTACGAAAGCCACGAATGGCAATATCAAAATTATCGAGATCGATCGGACTTTGGTTGCCATCGGGAACAAATGAGACCTGTGTCTTGGGGTTCTGTGACCAGAAATCGCTGAGGTTCGGCAATATGACAGAATTTACAAAATAGTGAGTCGTGGAAACCCGGACTCCGTGATCTTCTTGCATTCGTTGGGCCTCAGCGACACCACTTGAAATCAAGGCAAATGCCTCGCGGAGTGACAGGCCAAGATGACGTCCCGCCTCGGTTAGCACCAATCCTCGCCCTTCGCGTTGAACCAGCGCAGCACCGACTTCGACCTCAAGCTTGCGGACCTGCTGCGCAATAGCCGCAGGTGTAACATTGAGTGTTCTGGCCGCAGCTGAATACCCCTTCATCCGTGCCGTTGCCTCAAAGGCACGAAGCGTAGTGAGGGCGGGAAGGTGGCGCCAGTCAATATCAGTCATATGATAGCCTTACTAAAAGAACAGGAAAAACTCCTGACTACGTGAAAGCCCGTATTCAGTTTAATACTAGGCAAATAGCGCTGTTGTTGACAGGAGTTTAACATACTCAACATGCAACTAGAGTTAATGCGACCAACGCGCCGGTTTGGCGCCTCACAAATCAAAGGAAATCAGGATGCCCAAGTTCATCGTTGAAAGAAATATTCCAGGTGCTGACCAGCTTACCGCCGACCAGCTTTGCGACATTTCGCAAAAATCCAATACAGTTGTGAATGAGCTCGGTGTCCCGTACGTCTGGCACCATACATATGCGGCAGGCGACAAGCTCTACTGCGTGCATGAGGCCGACAATGCAGAGGCCATCTATCGCCATGCGAAAGAAGGTGGCTTTCCTGCTGATCTTGTTGCCGAGATCAAGAACACTTTTGGGCCGGAAACTGCAAATCGCTCAACATAACTTAGACCAGGGTGGGAGCCGAAAAGTCGCGGTTCCCACTCAAATGAGCTCAAGATTGAAAGCTTTGCGGCTAAGGGTCCGCTTTCGCCGCTACTCCACCTTGGCCAGACTACTGCCGTGGGCTGGGAGCCGTGATCTGAGGGAAATCGTCGGATGACTGCTAGGTCGGCATTCCCGCCGCTGGTGCGGCCCGCAGCATCGGTCAAAGAGGGCTCACAGTGGACATTGGGCACTCTACACGCGCTTAAGACTCCGGGTTGACCACTCCGAGGACAGAACGGATTTGCGCTGCGCAGGTGCCAAAGTCTAATTTTTTAAGGCCCATCAGATGACTCCTTTCCGAGGGTAAGGCGAAGGCAACGGTACAGGCATCAAGACACCACCCCTTCCCGCTGGTCGATTTAGAAATCACCTACCAAAACGCCCCAAGTCATTTTGTTGCTTCACTAAGTGGGCTAGGGTTCTCTGCGGGTGCGACATCAAAAATGTTGAGCGTGTCGAAACCACCAAGGATGGCGTCGACGGCGATGGTGGCCAGAATGATGCCCATGACACGAGAAATCACTGACGCGCCGGTATCGCCGATTAGGCGATGAACAAAGTTTGCCGCCAGTAGCAAAATAAGCGTAAAAGTGAGCACGAAGACCAGCAGCACTGCCGTAGTTGCCTGCTCAGAAAAAGTGTTTGAACTGTTCTCGGTCAGTATCACAATTGCCAGCATCGCGCCGGGTGACGCGATGGAGGGCATTGCCAGTGGGAAAACAGCCCCTGACAGGTGATCGCGTTCAGCCTCAGCTATTTCGGTTTGGGGCTTTGAATCGCCAAAGATCATGGAAAGCGCGAACAGAAACAGAATGATCCCCCCGGCAATCTGGAACGAACCCAGACGCAGCCCCAGTGTTTCGAGAACCACTTGCCCACCGACAAGGAATGCGAGCAGCACCAGGGTTGCGATAGCGACTGCGCGCAGAGCGAAACGGCGATGCAAATGGGCAGGTACGCTGGCAACAGCAAAAAGATAGACTGGAATTGTTCCGACAGGGTCAATCACCACCAACAGTGTGATGAACTCGCGTAAGAGCGGCAACCAGTCGATAGAAAACAGTGTCATCGCAAACTTTCATGGTTTTGGGTTTTGCAGAGAAATCAGATCAAGCAGCCGCGCTGAACGCGTTCGATTTTAGTGGCGTTCTTGAACATCATATCGAAAGCCGACATTCCTCTGCAATGCATCATCCTTTAAGGGCTCGGTGCGGTTGTTTGCTGCGACTTGCACCTATGACAGCAAAGCGGGACTATTCAGACCTTCGCGACCCTCAAGCCGACACTTGCTTCCGGCCCGTTCCTGCCGTTCATGGGGCCTGATCACTGCTGCGCCGCGGCCCGTCAAACCTGCCGTTCGCTGCGAACGCCATACCCGTCACGGAGGCTGTAGGATAAGTCCGTCAGGGGAAAGGGGAACCTCGGCCATCACTCGATTTGTGCAACAGAGACGTTGCGCATCTATTGGTTCGCTACCGGAGCCAAGTAAAAGTAGTCGAACATCATGCGGGCGATCTCGGCAATTGCCCGATCCCTGTCCGCAACGGGTGTTTCGTTGCTGTTCGTGTACACGGCGATGGCAAACCGTCGACCGTCGGGGAGCGTGATATAACCAACGTCGTTGGCAATTCCGCCTGCGGTTCCGGTCTTGTGTGCGACGAGCGTTCCCTTCGGCATCAGCCCCTTGAGACGGCCGGGGCCGCTGCGCGTGCGCGACATGACTCCCAGCAGGAACTCGCGGCTTTCCGGGCTCATCGCCGTGCCACCGTCGATTGCAAGCAGGAGTTGCAGCATCGCAAGGGGCGTTGCGTGGTCGCGCGGATCCGCCTCGAAGTCCGGATTGGGATCAACCTGAGCCTGCACCAATGCCGGGTTGTTGCTGATGGCCTCAGCGACATCTTCTGGCGTGGCCCCCGGCAAGTCGTAGAAATCCATGAGAATCTCGCGGGTCGTCCGATCGACCCTGATATCGGTGATCCCGAGGTTGCGCAGATACTCGGTCACCGCCGCCGCTCCGCCGGCCAGTTCCATGGAGACGTCGGTCGTAGTGTTGTCGCTTTCCGTGATCATCACCTCGATCAGGTTCGCCACCGAGAGCTGGATCCCGGGATGGGGGAATGTCTCGGCAAGCGCAAATACGCCGGTGACGAACATGTCGGGCGGGACTTCGACCAGTTGGTCGAGACTGAGTTCCCCTCTGTCCACGCGATCCAGAACGGCAGCAGCGATCGCCACCTTGTACGTGCTGGCCATGGCGAAGGTCTCATCACCATTGAACGCGATGACCTCGTTGCCGCCGATTTCCTGCGCCGCGAAGCCTATGCGCCCGGCAAGTCCCGACGCGATCTGTTCGATCGCGGCACCAACGGACTGTCCTTCAGTTGTCTGGCCGTATGCCGGGCCGAAGCAAACCGCCGCGGAAACTGCTACGGCTGTGATAACGCTAAGAAAGTTCATATTTCGTACATCCTTCTGCGAAACGCGCATCGTGATTGTGCCGTTCAAAGTTAAACAAGGCCGGTCGCCCGGCTTCGCGGACAAAATTCAAGCTGAGTGATAACGGCCAAGCCATTACGCTTGCGGTCCCCGATCCTTGTTGCATTATCCGCTCTTTCTGCCCTGCAGGGTCCCCGACGAGTCAGAATGCTGCCGATCCCGTTGCTGCTATGCCGAAGCTCTTTGTCACTGGCAGCAGGGGATGACCCGGGGGTCGTAGGCCGGTTGCGAGGTCGGAATGCCACCGCCGAAATCCTGTGGGACGGCGTAGAAGGCCTGCATCCACGCCTCGACGTCCAGCGGCTCGAACAGGCTTTCCCGCGGCTCGTGGCGGATCGGCTGGCCCGGATTGACGTCGCGCAAGACCTCGCCGCCGTCGACGACCACCGTGCCGTTCACGATCACGAAGGGAATGCCCGAGGACGGCAGGTTGCCCTGAGCATAGGTTGCGTTGTCAGTGACCGTCTCGGGATCGAACACCGTGATGTCAGCGACCATCCCCTCCTGCATCCGGCCGCGCTCCTGCATCGCCTGCAGCCCCGTCAGGCCGAGCGGCCGCGCGGAGTTCCAGCTGAGCTGCGCGAGGCTCTGCATCAGAGGGATCCCGTTCTCGCGCCCCAGGCGCAGCGTCAGCGCGCAGGAGCCGGCCCCGCGCGGGTGAGTGTTGGGCAGGTCTTCGAACGGCGTGTCCCAAGTGATGCTGCCGTCGAGGATCGGCATTCCGTCCGACGCGATTGCCACGTCCGGCATTCGCAGCCAGTCGACGATGGCGCTCTCCGGCATCTTGTAGGCCAGTACGAGCCGTGCGGGCTCGCGGGCGATCATCTCGGCGCGGCTCTCGCGCGTGTACCACTCACCGGTGAGTGCGTCCTGGATGGTCGTCTCGTATTCGTAGCCGAGCTGGTCGACCCAGATCTCCGGCTCGAGGAACACGGCGTTGAGCGCCGTGGAGCCCGCAGCGTAAGGGTAGAGCTCGCCCCAGACGTTCATGCCCTGCCTCCGCATACCCAAGAGCAGTTCGTGCACGAGGTTGTAGCCCGGGTTGTTGAAGTGGCAGGCGATGGCCGGGGCGCCGACCGCGGCGGCGTTCGCCAGCATCTCCTGAATGCCGTTCGACTCGGTGGTGTCGGTGCCGGGCGTGTAGCGGAAATGGAACCCACAGGGCCGCCCGTAGCGCGCGGCGACGCGCTGGATCTCGTACACCTCGCGCGCCGAGGCGCCGTCGCGCATGTAGCCGAGCGTCGAGCCGATGCCGGCGGCCCCCGCGGCGAGGCCGGCGTCGAGCAAGCGCAGGATCTCGTTGCCCTGCTCGAGGTCCGGGCGGGTATGGGACCAACCGGTCTTGTCCGTGCCCCGGTGGTTCAACATCTCGGGCGCATCTTCCGTCGTGATTCCGTCGAGAACATACGTACGCGCCATTTCGTGCGCGGTGGCGCAGCCGTAGTTGATCTGGTTGGCACCGGCGCGTGCGGCGTACCAGCTGTCCACCAGCGGCCCGTGCGTGCCGATCTCGAGATCCATGACGGTTGTGCGCCCATCGAGCAGCGCGAGCTTGTTGCCCATGGGCCGGGGCCAGTGAAAATGCGTGTCGATGAAGCCGGGTGCTACGACATGGCCGCTCGCGTCGATCTGCCGGCCGCCCTCGAGGGGGTCGGTCGTGATGGCGACGATCCGGCCGTCCTTAATGCCGACATTGGCGATCTGATCGAACCCCGTCTCCGGGTCCATCACGCGGCCCCCGCGAAGCACGAGGTCGAACCTCTCCGTCACCTGCGCAACCGCGCTTCCTGCGGTGCTGAGCGCGACCGCCCCCGCCGCCGCCGCCGCATTGAACTCCCGGCGGGTCATATCACTGTTGCTCATGTCTTCGATCTCCCATGACTGCCCTGACCGATCGGGCAAGGCTTAATGATCGCATCAATCTCTGCGCTTGCTTTCGTCGTGAGCGCGATGCGCGCGCCGCCCGATTCTCTTCATTTCTGGTCAGAAAACTAACATGCTCAGGAGGTCAGCTGTTTGCATCTCATGCCAGTGGTGGCATAATCTGGGTCCACGGGGTTAACCTTGGCAGTTGAGAGATCAGAACGGATGAGCAAGGGATCTGCCCCGAAATTCACGCGAGCGATGATGGTTTTGTTTCCACTCGCCAAGGCTTTCACCTCGCGGGGCGGCGATATTGGAGCTGTCCTTGCCCGGAACAGGATTCCCCTCGGCGCGCTGACTGACCCCGCGATGCTGGTTGAAGCGCGCGCCTGTTATTCTGCCATGGAGGATATGGCGGAAACCCTCGGCGATCCATATTTTGGCGCAAAGGTGGCGATCGAAACAGCCATGAAAGGAACACCAGGGCTCTGGCAAGCGGCGAGCCATGCGCTCACCTTGGGAGGTTTCCTCTCCCGCGTGGTCGTGGAGGTCTCGAAGCAAGTTGATAATGTACGGTATTCTATATTCGTTTCACCCGACATTGCGAGCTTTGAGGTTCAGCGCACGATCAGCGTGTCGAAGCCATCAAATCAGCTGGATGCAGTGGGTGTCGCATTCTTTGTAACGGTGATAAAAAAGGGGATCGGCGAAAAGTTCGATCCAAAAGACATCCTCGTCACTGTACCGACCACTGCGGGTCTTCCGCCGGGCTTTCTGCCGAAACAGGCGCTTATTACGTCCGGGATCAACGGCTTGCGGATTTCATTTCCGCCGCAATGGCTTTGGGCGCCGTTCTCGCTGGATTGGAACCTGGTGGACTCGTCACGAGGGGAATTCGGCCCCGATAGCGACGGCAAAGCGACACTATCCTATCTTCGCAGGGTTCTGGTGGAAAACATAGGTCACGATGATTTGTCGCTTGAGCGCTTCGCCAACATATGCGGTCTGCATCCGCGCCGCGTACAGCGCATTCTCGAGGCACAGGGGACTTCCTACAGTCAGGTGAAGGACGACGTGCGCCGGAGCATCACCGAAGATCTCCTGTCGAACACGACCCTACCCATCGCGCAAATCGCCCCTCAGGTAGGGCTCTCCGGCCCGGCAGCCCTCGACCGGGCATTCAGGCGATGGACCGGCAAGACGCCGACGGGCTTTCGGGCCGAAGCCAAATCAGACTGCTCGGATTGCGGAAACGAAATGCCGATCAAGAACCGGCTGCTGACCGGAAAGGGGAGACCTTAGCGCGGTGACCACTCGGCTCGCGCATTTCAGGGCCCTTCATCGCCCAGGCTTCTCGCTCGGCCGAACTATCGAATCAAGTTAAGGAAATCTCTTCGGTCACAAGATCAGCGTTGAGGGGCAGCGCCCAGCCCGCGTTCGAGGTGTTCTGAATGTCAGCTTCATACCTCACAGCTTAGATGGCTCGCTTCTGCGGCGAAGGTCGGCTGTCCGCCCTTCGCAACGAATTCTGTACTCCGGTCCAATGTCGTGGAAGGGCTCAAGGCAGTCATTCGACTGTTCTTCTCTGATGACCGGTTCGTCGCGTTAAGCAGCCGTTCACAAACGGAATTTCGAAGTTTTGGTTCTAAACGACTGCTTTCACCAGGACCGGACGTTCGCGGCGGTGATCAGCCCCACTTGATTGGTCCAGTTTGAATGTTAGTGCATGATTGGCCTGGATGCCATCGGGACGATGGTTTCTGGGGCCGGTGGGCGGTAGCCCAATGCACTGTGGGGTCGTTTGGTGAAAACATCGCAACTAACATTATGCGGCGATCCATGTCCCGCGTCGAGGTCATGCAGGAGTTTTGAACGCACCAATGACAGGACTTTGGAAACTCGGCGTTTTCGCCCTGACGATAGCGGCGCTTTTTCCGGCGTCATATGCCAGTGCTGCAGGTGGCGACGGCCCGCGTGCCTATCAGCTTGTTCCGACCGGCACAAAATCAGGAAGATTCCTGTTTATGTCGCTGGACGGCAACCAAACCTTCAGCCCCGGGGCTGTGCTTCAAAACTCCGACATCAACGTGAATGTTGGCGGCTTCCAGTACACGCAAACCTTTGACGTAAACGGAAACTCGTTCGGGGCTTTCTTTGTTTTATCGGCAGGCTCGGTCGAGGGATCGTTTGATCTTGGTGGTGGCGCCCCCGCACGCCTGACCGGCGATCAAAGTGGCCTTTTTGATTTACAGATTGGCGCAGTCTACGGTTTTGTCGGCTCACCAGCCCTGAACAGTCCGGCCGAATTTGCGTCGCACGAACCGGGGCTACAGATCGGCCTGCTTGGCAAAGCGTTTCTTCCGGTTGGGGCCTATCATTCAGATCAGGTTCTGAACACCGGTGCGAACCGGTATGCGTTCCAGATTGGTCTGCCAACAACTTATGTCATGGGCCAGTCTTTGTTGGACTCCAACCGCTCTACGATCGAAGTGCTGCCTTCGGTTACGTTCTTTGGTGACAACAACACCCCTTTCGGAGGACCCGGCAGCACCGGACAAGACCCGATTTTTACGGTTGAGGCCCATTACACTCGCAATTTTGGCGCGTCGTTTTGGGCATCGCTTGATGCCGTTTACGAATACGGCGGAAAGACATCCACCAACGGCGTTTCCAACGACGACAGGCAGGAAGCTTTTTCAGTGGGTCTGTCAGTGAACCACGTCCTGCCAAGTGGTGTAAACCTGCAAGCGTCTTACGGTGAAGTAATCTGGAACAACAACAATGGCCCCGAGGGAAGCCTGTTGAGGCTTTCGGTCATCACCGTTTTTTAGAGCGTAGAAATACCACCATCAGATAAAGCAGGTTCGGCGGGTGGGGTGGTATTCCAGCGCTGCCGCCGTTCGCGTTGCTGTGTCTACGGTCAAGTCGGAGTACGCCGCATTGGTCACGCGTTGCTTTTCAAGGGCTTCACGTTTTCAGGATCGATACAGCTTCGTCCAGACGGGCGCGATCACCTGCCGCCACGATGTTGCCCACCATATCAAATGTCAGTGCATTTCCGTTCCAGTCAGACACGCATCCACCGGCACCTTCGATAACGGCGGCACAGGCGTAGACGTCAAAGGGGTCCAACCCGCCGTCAATCGCCAGATCGGTTTTGCCGGATGACAAGACCGCATAAGCATAACAGGAGCCGCCATATTGAACGTATTGTGCCCGTTTGCGGATATCTGCAAAGCGGGTCCGTTCGGCATCAGACATGAAATCGGAATTGCTGCACGTCACCAGTGCAGTTTCCATCGATGCGCAGGGACGCACCCGCACCGGGCTGCCGTTATGCTGGGCGAAACGATGTGAAACCCCGACCCAACGTTCTGCGGTTGCCGGATGGTCGATCACGCCAAGAAATGGTTTTCGGCGCCATGCCAATCCGATCAGCGTACCATAAACAGGGATGCCCGCGATAAACGGGGCAGTGCCATCAATCGGGTCGATGACCCAGACAAATTCTGCATCGAGATTTATGTTGTCGAATTCTTCACCCAGAATTCCGTGCGCCGGGTACGTCTTCAGGATCATCTCGCGCAAGGCGGTTTCAACTGCCTTGTCTGTTGCCGTCACAAAAGACGCGTCCGCCTTCAGCGCGACATCCGGCGCGGATTGGCGCGCGTTAAGCAACATGGACCGGCTTTGGTCTGCCAGTGTCTCGGCGAAGGCCATAAAATCGCTGTGCGGGGGCATTTCGGTGGACATTCAGGATACCTTTAATGCGATAAAATTTGGCTCAGGAACAATTTGGTGCGTGCGTTTTTGGGATTGCCAAAAAACTCTTGCGGTTCTGCTTCTTCCACAATCTCGCCGCCATCCATAAAGATCACGCGGTCTGCAACGGAACGGGCAAATCCCATTTCATGGGTGACGCAGATCATCGTCATTCCGTCCTTTGCCAGATCAACCATGACCTCAAGCACTTCGTTGATCATTTCCGGATCAAGCGCCGAGGTCGGTTCGTCAAACAGAATAACTTCGGGGTTCATGCACAGGGCGCGGGCAATGGCCACGCGCTGCTGTTGACCGCCGGAGAGCTGGATCGGGTATTTGTTCGCCTGTTCGGGAATTTTGACGCGTTCCAGATATTGCATTGCAATGTCGCGCGCGGTTTCTTTTTTCGTCTTGCGAACCAGACGTTGGGCCAGCATCAGGTTCTTCAGGATCGTCATGTGCGGAAACAGGTTAAAGCTCTGGAAAACCATGCCAACCTCGCGCCGCACCGCATTCAGATCCTTCAACTGATCGGTCAGTTCGATCCCGTCGATTATGATCGTGCCTTCGTCGTGTTTTTCCAGCCGGTTGATACAGCGGATCATCGTCGATTTGCCCGATCCCGATGGGCCGCATACAACGATACGTTCGCCTTTGGTGACGTTCAGGTTGATGTCGTTCAGCGCTTTGAAGCTGCCAAAATGCTTGCCTACATGCTGCATCTGGATAAGCGGTTGCGTAGATGTCATGTCAGCCTTCCCTTTCGGTGTAGCGGCCAAGGTATCGTTCGATCCGGGCAAGGAATTTCTGAATAAAGAACGTCAGGATCATGTAGACGATCGCCAACGAAACAAAGATTTCGTAGGGCGCAAAGGTTTGCGCGACAATCGTGCGGGCAATGCCTGTCATGTCGGCCAGAGTAATGGTGCTGGCCAGCGCGGTTGATTTCAGCAGGCTGATGATGTCGTTCCCATAGGCCGGCAGCGCCAGTCGCGTGGCAATCGGTGTGGTCAGATACACAAATCTTTGCGTTTTCGACAGGCCAAGCGCCTCACCTGCCTCGAGTATGCCGCGATCCACGCCCAAGACACCGCCGCGCAGAATTTCGGACACGTAGGCCCCTGTGTTCAGAGTCAGCGCCACGATGGCACAGCCGAACGGATCGCGGAATATCGGCCAAAGAATGCTTTCGCGAATAAAGTCCAGTTGCGGGAACCCGTAATATACGATGAAGATCTGAACCAGAATGGGCGTGCCGCGGAAAACGTAGATGTAAACCTGCGCAGGCCAGGACAGGTACCATTTTCCACTGATCCGCATCAGCATCAGCACGATGGCCAGCATCAGGCCCAGAACGGCAGACAGCACCAATAGTTGAAATGTTAGCCCGATGCCCATCAGCATCTTGGGCAAGGCATCCGCAATCAGGGACAGATCAAAGCTCATGAGCTTGCCCTCATGTGGCGCTGCCCATAGCGTTCAAGCGCCATGACGGTCAGTGTAATCAATGTGGAAAACCCCAGATAAATCAGACCGACGACGATATACATCGTAAACGGCTTGCCCGTTGTTCCGATCGCCTGTTTGGCCACGAACAGCGTTTCGTTCAGCCCGATGATCGAAATCAGCGCGGTGTCTTTGATCAGCGACAGCATGTGGTTGCCAAAAGCGGGCAGGGCAAGGCGCCACATTTCGGGCACGCGGACATAGAAGAACGTCTGGAAATTCGACATGCCCAAAGCGTGGGCCGCCTCGATACTGCCGGGTTTCACCCCCAGAAACGCGCCGCGAAAGGTTTCGGTGGCATAAGACCCGACAATCAGCGCAATCGCGATTGTGCCCGCCCAGAAGGGCGGTACATCCAGAAACTTGATCTCGGGGTTGAAGATTTGCGCAATCGCCGTCAGCGTGATGGCCGATCCGAAATACAACAGCAGGATCACCAGAATTTCGGGCGTGCCGCGAAACACAACCGTATATGCCCCTGCGATTTTCTGTGCGACGCGGTTGTCGGACAGTTTGGCCGCGGCCCCGATGAGTCCGAAAATGACCATCAGGACCAGCGAGGCCAGAAACACCTGCGCAACAACGACAGACCCCCAAAAGAAATCATCCCACCATCCTGACAAGACTTCCAATTTTTGCCCTTTCAGTTTCCGGTGGCGCGATATTGTGAAGAGGTAAGGCGGCGCATTGGATCATTGCGCCGCCTTGTGTCGTGGGTTCAGCTGTCGCCCCATTCTTCGTTATGGATCGGGAATGGGAAATACTTCAGCGCATATTCTGTAAGCTTCCCGTCATTAATCAATTGCTTGATCGCACCGTCCAACCGGGCCTTAAGTTCCGGTTGGCCTTGTCTTAGTCCGATGCCGACACCGGTGCCGAAAAACTCGACCTCGCTGATGGCCGGGCTGATGAACTCGAAGCCACTTCCTTCGTCGGTCGCCAAAAAGCGAAGATGCGCCTTCATCGGATTGGTCATGATGGCATCGACGCGCCCGTTGACCAGATCAAGATACAATGGCTCTGATCCGTCATACAGGACGATTTCGGCATCGGGCAGCTTCGCGTTGAACCAGCTTTCGTAGGTCGATGCGCGCTCCAGCCCGATCCGCAAACCGGCAAAATTTTCGGGGATCGGGTTGCCTGACGGATCAAAAAGATTCAGATCCTGATCTGACTTGCCAACGATGCGGCCCACGGAATCCCGGTAGGGGCTAGAAAAATCGATCTTTTCAAGACGGCTTTCGGTGATCGACATCGACGCCACGATCAGATCGAATTTGTTCGCCAAAAGCGCCGGGATCATACCATCCCATTGCTGGCAGACATATTCCAGTTCAGCTCCGATGATCTCGGCCACACCTTTTGCAACGTCGACATCATAGCCCGCAAGTTCGCCCGCATCGGTGCGGTAATTGAACGGGGCATAGGTACACTCCATTCCGACCCGCAATTTTTCAGCCGAGGCCGATGTTCCCAGGGCAATTACGGCAAAGGCCGCAGCTAGTAGTTTATTTACTGTCGTCATTTTCCTATCCTACTCCATGTCAGGGGATGTCCGCCGGTTTCTATCCGGCTTGTGTGACGGTTTTTGAAATCTCTTCCAGCGTACGCTCTACCTCGGATTCAGTATTGTAGTGGGCCAGCCCGACCCGCACGACGCCCTCGTCAATCGGAAGGTTCAGGGCGCGGGCAGGCTCGTATGCGTAATTGTGACCGTGCCAAACAAACATTCCCGCCTGTCCAAGGGCTAATGCAATACGGGCAGGTGGCACATTGGCATGTCTAAAGGACACCGTGGGCACACGTTCGCCAATGCGGTTTGGATTGACGATACCATAGATCGTGACGCCGGGAATGTCCTGTAATCCGGCGATCAGCGTATTGGTCAGCGGCTCTTCGTAGGCGCGGGCGGCTTCATAGGCATGGGCAATCAGGGTACGCCGCGCACCGCTGCCACCGGTCATCCGGCCCAATTCTTCGAAATAGGCGACGGTTGCGGACAGCCCCGCCAAAAGTTCGAACTGCGGCGTTCCCGTTTCAAACCGGTCGGGGCAGTCATCGGACACACAGCGGCCTTTATAGGGGTAAAGACCCTGCAGGATTTCCTTTTTGCCCCAGACAATGCCCATATGCGGGCCGAAAAATTTGTAAGACGAACAGGCCAGAAAGTCACACCCAAGGGATTGCACATCAACCAGATGGTGGGGCGCGAGTTGCACCGCATCGACATAAACCAAAGCGCCGACGTCGTGCGCCACTTTGACCAGCTCCGGCACGTTGTTGATCGCTCCTGTCATGTTGCTGGCAAAATTCAGTGCAACAAGGCAGGTGCGCGGCCCGATGTGTGCGGCAAGATCCTCGGGTTCGACCTGCCAGCTTTCACGATTGAAATCGACCCAGCGGATGTCCAGCCCTTTGTCCTTGGCGATTTCCAGCCATGGGCCGACATTGCCTTCGTGTTCCATGCGGCTGATCACAATCTGGTCGCCGGGTTTGAAATCGTGGCAGATACTGCGCGACATGTGAAACGTCAGCGTTGTCATGCTTTGGCCGATTATGATTTCAGAGGCCGATGCTGCCCCCAGAAAAACGGCCATGTCTTCATGGGCCTGCAACCAGACACGATCAGTTTCGATGCTGGTTCGGAAATTGCCACCGGCATTGCTGGAATGGTTCAGCAGATAGTGTCCAATCGCATCAACAACCGATGCGGGTACCTGCGTGCCGGCCGGGTTGTCCAGATACACCCTGTCCACGTCGCTATCCTGAACAGAAAGCGAAGGGAACAGCGCACGTACTTGCGAAATCGGGAAAGCCATACCCATTCTGGTCCTGCCGTTTTAATGCGATTTTTGCACCCGTTCAAAGTGTCTGCCAAAAACACCCAAAGCCCTATCATCCCAAAGGATGAGACATCGGGCGCGCGCCTGTTTGTGTCTTGCAGCTTGATCGAAAGCGGTTTGTCCCTGTTAATAGGGTGTGACTTTCAGGTTGGGCGTTTCACATCATGAAACACGACACACCGACAGCGGTTTATCCTGCGCTAAGGGATGCGTTGATCATTTCCCTGATCGACATTCTGGGGCGTGACAGTTTCACTCAGGATCTGGCGGACCTGCTGGAAACAAAGTTCGGATACCAACACTTTCATGTGTTCCTGTACCGGAAAAATCTGGCCCCGGCGGTCCTCGCGAATTGTCCCGAGCCTACAGGGTATGAACGGGGGCTGAGAAATTATGTGAACTACACATATGTGATCAATCCCGCCTACCGCGCGTTTCGGACGGGAAAGGAGGCAGGTGTTTATCTGATTTCCGACTTTATCCAGAACGACAGACAAAGCATGATCGATGAACATAACGTCGATGTGCATATCGAAGACACCGAACCCATCGGCTACCGCACGCCGGGATGGCCGAAAAACATGGCCGAGGTCATTGTGCTGATCAACCTGCCGAATGGAACATCTCTGGATTTCAGTTTCATGACACCGCTTGGCAGCCAGCAAACGTTCGAGTGCCAGTCGTCATTGAACAGGCTTTTCCCGATCTTAAACAGCATTTTGTTACGCCAGTTTGATCTGAACCCGTGTAGTTTTGATGCGGAAAATACCGAGTCCGATCAGGAAGACAGGTTTCACGATTTCGGAGGCGAAGCACTGACCGCGCGCGAACAGGAAATCGCACAGATGATCCTGATCGGTCATAGCAGCAGATCAATCTCGCTGAACTTGGGCATTTCGTTGCCCACCGTCAAAACCCACCGCCGCAATATCTACAGAAAGTTGCAGATATCTTCCCAAGCAGAGTTGTTCAGCCTGTTTTTACTGCACCTGAAGTGACCATGAAGCTTGTGTGTCGTATGAACTGGTCGAATGGCTGGAAAACGACCATGTCTTTCCAAATAAAACGGCCGATTTTGATCATCTGACCGGGATCGAAACGGTGCGGTTCAAGCGCGAAACGGAACGTTGAAGCCTCGGGTTTGAGCGGGCTCTTCATGTGTTTTCGCCGTGGACGGCCTCGCAAAACGCACGAACGAGGTGAGAGTGTTTTCGTTCCTCAAGAAATGCCAAGTAGTATTGAGTATTGATCACGGCATCATGGATCGGGATTGCCCGCAGGTTCGGGTGCGGCACGAATTCAAATTCTGCAACAAATCCGATGCCAAGCCCTTGCTCGACAGCCTTCCATATCCCCTCACGACTGCCAATATCCAGTACGACGTCGATCGAAACGTTGTGCTTGGCCAGTGCTTGTTCCATGGCTGTGCGCGTTGTCGATCCGACCTCGCGTTGAATAACCTTTTCGTCCTGCAGTTCGTGGATCGAAATGCTTTCGCGCTCGAAAAACGGATGCTGCACGTTCGCAAAGACGACCACATCATGCGTGCTGTAGGGCTGGGTGATAACGCGCGGATCTGCGTTGACTTCGGCGATCAAACCCACATCAGATTCGTAAGCCAAAAGGCGTTCAAAACTGCGGCGTGAATTGCCAAAGCTGACACTGATGTCGATTTTGGGGTGCCGCGCTTTGAAGGCAACGATCATGTCGGTGGCGTGAAACGGGCCGACAGCCGCAATGCGCAACGATCCTGCATGCAGGCCCTTGAAAGAATTCAGCAAATCCAGCGCTTCCGCCTCACTTTGGTGGAGACGTTTGGTGGCCTGAAACAGTTCCTTGCCCGCAGGTGTAAGTTGCACGTTGCGTCCGATCCGGCTGAACAATTCAACATCAAAGCGGTTTTCAAGCGCCTTCACCTGGGCAGAAAGCGTTGGCTGGCTGATGTTCAACGCGCGCGCCGCAGACGAAAACCCATCGTATGAAGCAACAGCATGAAAGGAGCGTAGGGCATTTGAAAGCATAGGTTCACTCTATAGACCTAATCACTACAATCAATTTGTTAAATATTATCCTCTCGCCCATCCTTTTCACAATTTGAGAGAGTCGTGCGTACTTGGGAAGAGGGCCGGCGATGTGGACGTACCATAATCCAGTCAAAATTACCTTTGGAAACAATGGCTTTTCATCGCTCCCTGGTTTGATTGATGGGCGATCGTATGCGCTGGTGACGTATCCCGATGCGCCCTTTGACGCTCTCGCGCAAAAATTGATCTCGGACACAGGACAGCCTGTGCTGATTATCAGGGACATCGCGCCCAATCCGGACTACAAATTGCTTGAAAAACAAACCGCCAAATTTGCGAAACTGTCTTCTCAGCCGGACGTGATTGTTGCCTTGGGCGGTGGATCGGTGATTGATTCCGCCAAGGCCTTTGCTGCAGCGGCGGGCGATTTTTCAAAAGTGAAACGCTTTCTGGAAACCCAAACGGGTGAAGAAGAGCTTTCTGAAATCCCTATTATCGCAGTACCGACGACGGCGGGTACGGGCAGCGAAGTGACGTGTTGGGCCACGATCTGGGACGAGGAGCGAGGGCGAAAATTCTCGCTTGCCCGCACCAATCTGTTTCCGGAAACCGCCCTTGTTGACCCTATGCTGATGCTGGGAAAACCACATGGCTTGACGATGGCAACAGGGCTTGATGCACTGTCGCATTCGATTGAAAGCATCTGGAATATCAATGCAAACCCTGTGTCGACCCGCTATGCTGTGGCGGCCGCTCGCACTATTCTGGCGGATTTGCCTGCGTTACTGAACGATCTGCAAAACCCCGATTTGCGCAGCCGCATCGCCGAAGCATCGCTGTTTGCCGGGCTGGCGTTTTCGAACACCAAAACCGCCATTGCCCATAACCTGTCTTACCCGATCACATTGGAATGGAAAGTGCAGCACGGCATCGCGTGCTCGTTCACCTTGCCAACGATACTGCGGTCTGTCGTTGGCATCGGCGGGTTTCGTGAGAAAGCACTGAAAGACATCTTTGGAGACGATCTGGTCAAGGGTGCCGACGATCTGACCGCGTTTCTGGCGTCCCTTGGGGTTGGCAGCCAGTTCACAGATCATGGCGTACCGCACAATTCCTGCGCGGCTATCATCGACGAAGCCTTTGCTGGAGAGCGGGGCAAGAATTTCATTGGTTCAAAAGAGAGCTTTCTGAAGGCAGCGCGTGAAACAGGCGTCTTACGCCTTTCACCTGTGTGACTATCAACTTTGTAGGCGCAATTCATTGCGCCCATTTTCAACCTGGGAGGACACTATGAAAAACTGGACTAAAGCAACCAAAACCGTCGCGGCAACCCTGTTGGCGTCAGTGGTATCAACCGGAGCCTTGGTGGCGCAGGAATGCAAAAACCCCGAAGTGATCCGCTTTTCGATGATCCCGACCGAAGAAACAACGCAAGAGTTGTCGCTTTACCAACCACTGGTGAACCGGATCAAGGAAGCGACCGGCAAAAATGTCGAGTTTTTCCTGCCTACCTCCTATGCTTCAGTGGTCGAGGCAATGCTGGGCGGGTTTGTGGATCTGGGTATGCACGGCCCATATTCTTATGTGATTGCTCAGGAAAAAGATCCTGAATTGCGGGTGATCGCCACCTACGCCAAGCACAAGGGCCAGTTTCAGGAAGAAGGTCCCGGATATAAGGCCGTCCTCGTGGCGCGCGCAGATTCCGGCTTTACTACGGTTGAGGATCTCAAGGGCACTGTGATTGGTCTGACCGATCCCGCCAGCACATCCGGCAATCTTTTGCCGCGCGTCTCTTTCACCAAGGTGATCGGGGCCGAACTGGAAGATTATTTTTCGCGCGTGGTTTACACAGGCGGTCATGATCTGTCGGGCGTGGCTGTGATCGAAGGTCAGGTTGATGCCGCATTTGTTGCCACTCACCGGCTGGATAACGTGCTGGACCGTGGCATCGCATCAATGGATGACTATGTCGTGATTTGGTCCTCTCCAGTTATTCCACAGGATCCTTTTGTGGTGAACGGCCGCCTTTGCCCCGAAATCATTGAACAGATCCAAACTGCGTTCCTGACGCTCAACGACAGCGAAGAGGGCCGCCAGTATCTGGAAAACGTCAACGCCTCCAAATTTGTGGCGATGACTGATGCGGATTACGACATCATCCGCGATCTCAAAGCTGCAAAAGACGCCAAGAACAACTAAAAGCGTCTATGCTTTGCCATGCCTCGGGCCCGGCCCGGGGCAAGCGCTAGGGGAGAGCGAAAAGATGTCAGTCCTGTCCGTCAAGAATCTCAGGGTCCGGTACTCTGCCAAGGGGCCAGAGGTATTGAAGGGGATCGATTTTGAAGTTCAAAGTGACGACTTCCTTGCCATGATCGGGCCCAGCGGCGCGGGCAAATCGACATTGATCCGTTGCGTCAATCGGCTGGTCGAGCCTTCAGACGGTCAGATCATTCTGCTGGGGCAGGACGTCCGATCATTGAAGCCGCGCGAATTGCGCGGTCTGCGGCGCAACGTTGGTATGATCTTTCAGGAATTCAATCTGATCAACCGCATGTCAGTTATGGACAATGTTTTGTCTGGGCGGTTAGGATATACCAGCAACCTGCGCAGCCTTTTCCGACACTTTCCCAAGAAAGACATTGATCAAGCACTGGATTATCTGGATCGCGTCGGGCTGAGCGATCACATCAACAAACGGGCCGATGAACTGTCGGGCGGTCAGCGTCAACGCGTCGGGATCGCCCGCGCCCTTATGCAGCAGCCTAAACTTTTGTTGCTGGACGAACCGACATCGGCGCTCGACCCTAAAATCTCGCGTGAAGTGATGGCCCTGATCATGGGGATCGCCAAGGAACTGGGCGTGCCTGCCTTGTGCAACATTCATGATGTTCAATTGGCCAAGGAGTTCTGCAACCGGATTATCGGGTTGCAAGACGGCTACAAGAAATTCGACGGCGATACCGCAACCCTGCGCGACAGTGATCTGGAAGATATCTACGCGATGGAGGTGTTGTAAGAGTGGCTGTTTCTGACACCCAAACCGCCAGCCTGTCCGCACAGATTGAGCTACGCAACAAGCGCCAGATGAAACTGGCATTGATCTGGGGCGGCTTTCTGCTCTTCGCCGGTTGGTGCATCTATGGCACCATCATTGAAGACACCGACTGGTCACGCATCGGCGGGCGCAGCGGTGTCTGGGCTTCGGTCGGGCGCTACATACAGATGGATTGGGGCCTGCTTCCCGAACTGGTTGTACCAACAATCGAGACGTTCATGATGGCTTCGGTGGGCACGGTGCTGGGCTGCGTGTTTTCGTTGCCTGTCGCATGGCTGGGCGCGGCAAATGTCACACCGAGCAAGCTGGTTCTTTACCCGATTGGGCGTTTTTTGATGGTACTGAGCCGCTCGGTTCATGAGATCGTCTGGGCGCTGATATTTGTCAGTGCGGTCGGCCTTGGCGCACTTCCGGGTGTTCTGGCCATCGCGATGCGTTCTGTAGGATTTATCTCCAAGATAACCGCCGAAGCGATTGAAAACATCGACGCAAAACCGGTCGAGGCCATCCGCGCGACCGGCGGAAACGAATTTCAGGTGATGTATTACGGTATTCTGCCGCAGATTTATCCGGTTGTTCTGGCAACTGTGATCTTCGAATGGGACATCAATATCCGTCGTTCGGCCGTGATGGGGCTTGTCGGGGCAGGGGGGCTGGGCCTTTTGTTTTTCCGCCAGATGAACAGTTTCAACTACGGCGGTGTCACGATGGTGATCTTTGCCATCCTGCTGCTTATCATTTTGGGCGAAGTGATTTCGCATTTCCTGCGCAAAGCAGTGATCTGAGGAGGTGGCCGTGAACATCGAAACCACCGCCATAACGTCCAAACAGAAACCGACCTGGTCGCGCTACAGTTATCCGGACTCGCTTTGGTGCTTTGGCACGCTGCTGGCCGTGCTCCTTTTCTTGGGCTATTCAATGCATTTCCTGAACATTGAGATTGCCGCGTTAATTGGGGGTTTGGGCCGTCTTATCGGGGTTGTGTCCGACAGGTTCTATCCGCCTGATCTCGCCTATATCACCAACAGGGGATATCTGGGCTCAATCCTTGATACGCTGCAGATGTCGTTTCTTGGTGGCATTCTAGGGGTTTTTATTGCCATTCCGTTGGCGTGGTTTTCCGCCTGGAATGTAACGCCCCACCGCAAAACGCTGTTTCCGATCGGGCGGTTGGGCGTCATTTCCTGTCGCGCCATCCATGAAACAATCTGGACAATCCTGTTCGTGTCGGTTCTGGGATTTGGCATGCTGGCCGGTGTCAGCGCCCTGACGATGTTCTGCATCGGATTTGCCGGCAAACTGTTCTCGGATGAGATCGAAGCGATTGACATGGGCCCTGTGGAGGCGATGCGCTCGGCTGGTGCCAATTCGTTCCAGACCTTCGTCTTCGCTGTGGTGCCGCAAGTGCGCGTCGCCTTTGTCGGCATCTCTATCTACACATGGGACGTGGCGTTCCGTGCGGCAACGGTGGTCGGTTTTTTCGGTGGCGGCGGCATGGGCTGGTATCTCAAACGCAACGTGCAGCAACTTGAAAACCTTCGGGTGGGTGCAATCATCCTGTCCATTATTGCAATGGTGCTGATTGCGGAATTCATTTCGGGCTATCTGCGCAGCGTTGTCAACAAAGCCAAATAGGCGCGGCGGCACTATCAGACAATTGCGGATAAGGTGTGAAGGATGGTTGTGTCGTTCCGGAGATTGGCGGCAATCTTCGACTTTTGCAGCAGAGTGCCGAGGATATTCGGAACCAAAACCGCTTTGAAATCAGCCACGAGACAGCCCGGTTCCGGTGAAATGTATTCGGACCGATGTTTGCAAACATATGCCGCGTATAAGTCTGCGGTGCACTCGCACTGCAATCAGGCGTACCAAGTATACACCAGATCAACCTAACAGTTTGATCGAACCGTCGAACTCTCCGATTTGCGTGGGCGTTCTTACGCGCTGGGTCTGGCGTTGGGCGAGAACGGCGACTGGTTCGAATTGGTCTGACGGCCCCGCCAAAATTCCCCTAATTATTTATAAAAAGCAATTGGTTGGGGGTTTTGAAGGGCAATCCATCCCCCATTTTGGCCACCCTTTTGCAATTGAATGAATGCATCCAGTTTCCCAAATCGCAAGCCAGCGCCCGCTCATTGTCCAGCCAATTGTTTCTGAGAAAATTCATACTGTTTCTAAAAATGCCACAATTTCTGCGATTTGTTGCCGCCTTCCCATGAGAAACAAAAGCTGTAAAACTCTAGCAAGGATATGGGCAATGACTGTAGTTGGTCAGTTTACTATGACACGTATCGAAATTCTTGCCGTGTCGCTTTCGGCAGCAAATTTTGCAGAAGACCCACATAGATCACCTGCTTTTCAACTTCGTCGACTTCTTGGTATCTAATTCTTCAAAGTTAAGCTCTGGACCAATAATACGGTCTAGGCATCAGGTTTGGATATCTCGAAAACGATTTAGTTTGAGCAACATAAAGACACATTTGGCGCTGCATTCTGGCACTTGAGACCTCTATCGGGGAGGCAATCGAAATATGCTGGAGAAAAACTTGAAAAGGCTTTGTCAGACAAAACTGACTTGAGGCGGGCAGGGTGGTTCCGTAGCCTTGCTGGATGATAAAACGCTCCCCATTTCGCTACTTCAAAACCAGCCCGGAGATCATTCGCTTGGCCGTGATGATGTACGTTCGATTCCCGCTTTCACTCCGCAATGTCGAAGACCTCCTGCATGAGCGCGGGATCGAGATCAGCCACGAAACAGTTCGGTTCTGGTGGAACAGATTTGGCCCGATGTTTGCATCCGAGATCCGGCGAAATCGAGCCAGCCGGATGCGCTCATACTCCAACTGGCAGTGGCATCTGGATGAGGTTTTCGTAAAGATCAACGGAGAGATGCATTACCTTTGGCGGGCCGTTGATCACGAAGGTGAAGTGCTGGAATCCTACGTTACGAAGCGGCGAGATCGTAAAGCAGCGTTGAAATTCTTAAGGAAATCTATGAAGAGGTATGGCCGACCAGGAGTAATTGTGACGGACAAACTTCGCTCTTATGGCGCTGCCATGAAAGTTATTGGCAACGCGCCAAGACAGGAAACGGGACGCTGGGTTAACAATCGTGCCGAGAATTCCCATCTTCCATTTCGACGACGAGAACGTGCGATGCAGCGCTTCCGACAGATGCGATGTTTGCAGAAATTCGCTGCCGTCCATTCTTCGGTGCACAACCACTTCAATCAGGAACGCCACCTTTATTCACGTGAGCATTTTAAACTGACCCGAAGCGCTGCTCTCGCCGAGTGGCGCCAGCTTTGTTCCGGATATGGAAGCGTCTCCAAAATGATCGTTCAGTTTCTCGGGCGACAACTCGCTGACGTCTTCGAGAAGAAACTTCGCATCGTTGTTGACTTCGAACGCATGTTTGCAGGCCTGGTCGACATCGACCCCGGCGACGACGTTCACGCCGACGTTCTGGAGCCCCCGGGTCAAGCCTCCAGCTCCACAAAAAAGATCTATGCAGGCAATGTCAGCCAATCGCTCGAAGCCTCTCCCCAAATTATTGACACTTCCCTCAACGCGGTAGAGCCGTTTCGGCGTCGCCAAACACCGAGAATCGATTTGGATATCCCCGCGATGAGGACCTTGATTACTCGTCAAATGTGGCTTCGACGCCATTTCTAGCAGGCCACGGACGTTTTTTGACACCACGACTCGCCGTCTTGCCGGGAGGGTTCGACGATCCGATTGGTCGCTTCGATACTTTGGATCTCGACTACTTCGGGGATAAGGCGCGAAAGTTCCTCAAAGAGGTCTTGGAAGTCGAAACGTTGACGCTCCAGGCCTACATCGAAGAGCATTTGGCAGACATTCTCGACGAAGACCTCTCGAATGAGCATTACGTCGCGTTGCTCGAAGTGCTCGTCTCAAAGAAGGACTTGCTCGAGAAAGAAGGCACGAGGGCGACTTTGGCTGCTCTGCCTCTGGTTAGAACCAAGGATGGTCTCCTGAGAGCTGCCATAGATTGCTACGCGAAGACCGACGCGCTCGCTGAAATACTAGGAGTGTTGAATGTCACTCAGAACTGACCCGGTGTTGTCACCGAGATTTGACCCGCTCAGTCGTTATGCTTTCTTCGTCATGATGTGGTCAATGCTGTTGTTTCCTTCCTTTTCTGTTTCGCAATTTCTGAGCTGGCTTTGAAGCGATAACTATCATTGCCGGTCTCGAGAATGTGGCAGCGGTGGGTGAGCCGATCGAGCAAGGCCGTGGTCATTTTGGCATCACCGAAGACCGTCGCCCATTCGCTGAAGCTGAGGTTGGTGGTGATGACAACGCTGGTGCGTTCGTAGAGTTTGCTCAAAAGGTGGAACAGCAGCGCGCCGCCTGATGTGCTGAACGGCAGGTATCCGAGCTCGTCAAGGATGACGAGGTCCGTTTTGACCAGTGCCTCAGCGATTTTCCCAGCCTTGCCGAGGGCCTTTTCTTGCTCCAGCGCGTTGACCAGTTCGACCGTTGAGAAGAAGCGCACACGTTTGCGATGATGCTCTATGGCCTGAATGCCGAGTGCAGTCGCAACGTGGCTTTTCCCCGTACCTGGCCCACCGATCAGCACGACATTCTCAGCGCCGTCTATGAACTCGCACCGGTGTAGTTGGCGGACCAAAGCTTCGTTGATCTCACTGGCGGAGAAGTTGAAGCCGGAAAGATCCTTGTAGGCCGGGAAGCGTGCGGCCTTCATGTGGTAGGCGATTGAGCGCACCTCGCGTTCGGCCATTTCAGCCTTGAGCAACTGCGAGAGCACCGGGACGGCTGCATCAAATGCAGGTGCCCCCTGTTCAAGCAGATCGCCGACAGCCTGCGCCATTCCGGGCATTTTCAAGCTGCGCAGCATGATGACGATAGCCGCACCGGCGGGGTCATGACGCATGACGCGTTCCTCCTTGCCGCAGCCCGTCGTAGCGGCTGACATTGGCCTCAGGTTCCTTATTCAGAGCTAGGGCTGAAGGCGGGGTCACATCGGGCTGGTCTGTCGGAGTGCCGTCCACCAGCCTGTGAAGCAGGTTCAGCACATGGGTCTTGGTTGGCACACCTGCCTCCAGCGCCATTTCTACCGCACAGAGCACGGCCTGTTCATCATGGTGCAGAACGAGTGACAAGATATCGACCATCTCTCGATCTCCTCCGGGCTTACGCAGTAATTGATCCTGCAATTGTCGGAAGGGATCGGGCATTTCCATGAATGGGGCACCATTGCGTAGCGCCCCCGGTTTGCGCTGGACCACCGCCAGGTAATGCCGCCAGTCATAGATGACGCGCCCAAGCTGGCGGTGGGATCTTTCAATGATGCGCTGGTGGGCGCAAATGACCTGCCCCTCGGTAACAACGACCAATTTCTCAGGGTAGATGTGCAGGCTGACACGGCGGTTTGCGAAGCTTGCGGGCACAGAGTAGCGGTTGCGATCAAAGGTGATCAGACAGGTTGGTGACACGCGCTTGCTCAGCTCAACAAAGCCGTCAAAGGCTGTTGGCAGCGGCATCAGCGCGGCTTTCTCGCCTTCCCAGGCATCGGCAATACTGCCGGGCAAACTGCCGTGCGCCGTCTCGGCCCACAACATCTTGCAGCGACCTTCGAGCCAATCATTCAGGGCTACAAGGTTTCGGAAGACAGGCGCGACCTGCCACAGACGATGGCGCGCATCGCGGACGTTCTTTTCAACCTGGCCTTTCTCCCAGCCCGCCGCTGGATTGCAGAACTCTGGCTCGAAGACGTAGTGGCTGGTCATCGCCAGAAAGCGCGCATTCACATCGCGCTGCTTGCCGCGACCGACACGGTCAACAGCCGTCTTCATATTGTCATAGATGCCACGGCCCGGAATCCCGCGGACACATCTCGTCACCTAGAGCGACTTCGGGAACATCCGTTTCTATTCACCCTCGCCGGGACACTCGCTTTCGTCGACGAAGTCGCGGTGCAGGATAGTGACTGGTTGGCAGAGCCGTTCGGAGGAGATCTGGACGCACGTTTGGTGCGTCCGTCACCTGAGACGGTAGAGCTCATTGATTGGTTCAGGATACAGCCACTGTCATCCGTGACTCGGTTGGAAACGGTGGCTTTGGGAGACGTGATCGACGACGAGGAAGCGACGCAGTTGGTACGAGACCGAAGCGATCTGCTTGGGTGCCGTTATCCTGAGTTCACCACGTGCGTCGAGTTACAGTGACAATGCCTCTAGGGCGCTGTGAGAACAAATTTATTGAGCGGGGCAGGGCGGTGGTCTATCAGTCCTGCACCCACCTAGAAAACACCTATTGCGTTTCGATTTTAAGATACAGTGACGACGTCATTCGGGCTTGGCGAGGGTGGCTCTTGCCGCTACCGCAAGACGACGGATGCCTTCAGCAAGTTTATCTGGGTCGTTCAGCGTGAAATTAATGCGAATGGAACGGCGGTTTTGGCCCTCAGGGTCGAAGACGCTGCTCGGGGTAACGCAGACACCCTGGAACAAGGCCTCACGCAGGAGATGGTCGGTGTTCATACTGGCATCCCGCGCTGTCGCCCAGACGAACATGCCGCCGGAGGGAATCTGCCAGTCGAACAGCTCGTCCAGATGCGCGTCCATAGCAGCACAGAGCGCATCGCGCCGTGCGCGATAAAGCGACAGGATATCAGGTAGAACACGGTCGGTCAGACCGCTGGCGAAGCTGTCGTGCGCAATTCGCTGGGACAGGCCCGAAGTTGACATATCCGACCCCTGCTTCGCCGTGACCAGCGTTGTGATCATATCTGGCGCGGCGACGACCCAGCCGATGCGGAAGCCAGGTGCGAGTTCCTTCGACAGCGTGCCCATGTAGATCACCGGCCCTTCATAGATGCACTCGTCTCTCTGTGCCGAAAGTGTAAGCATCCGCGGCAGCGGAGCACTGTCATAATAAAGTGTGCCGTAGGGGTCGTCCTCGACCAGCCATGTTCCCGTGACGTGAGCCGCCTCCACCAGCGCCTGCCGCTCCGCCAGACTGACCAACCGCCCCGAGGGGTTCGAAAAATTAGGGACTGTGTAGGCGAACTGCACGCCGGTAAGCGCTGTGACAGGATCGAAGTCATTCGCTTCCAGCCGCATCGGTCGATAAATTGGCTGGCGCGGGCGCCAGGCGTCCAATGCGCCAAGATAGGTGGGGCTCTGCGCTGCTATCAGGCCGCCCAGTTCGAGCAGAACCTTTCCGACCAGATCCAGCGCCTGCATTCCGCCAGTTGTAATCAGGACGTTTTCACGGGCCAGTCTCATACCGGGTACGGAGAAGCGTTGCGCGATCAGGTCACGCAGGACGGGAAGACCCTCGATCGGGGCGTAGGCCAGCGCCTCGTGAGGATGCTGAGCGACAGCTGCAGCCGCGAGAGCCGACAGGTCCGTGACAGGCCAAGTCGACGGGTCGGGCAGCCCACCCGCCATGTTGATCATACCTGAGATCTGACCCGCCGAAAGGAAAGTCTGCGTTATGTCATTCGTGTCTGAAAGCCAGTTGGCAAACGCGGGGCGCGGCATGATGCATCCTCCGATCGGGTAAACGTCGACACCGCCGACTGCGACGGTGTGATTCAGGCGGCGGGTCGTCCTCTCGAGAGGTGGAAAGCGACATAAGGGATGAGATCTTTAGACCGTTACCGACTACCGTAAACTGTCTCGGTTCAATCCATGGCTGTCAATCTGTTGGAATTTTCGGTTCCCAAGATCTTCCCGCAGCCTGTTGATCGGACAAGGTCGACCACATCCCATATTGCTCGGCGCTTTTTGCTCGCGCCCGATCACGCCTTGAATACGTCATCCACCTCAACCTGAAGCCCTGTTACCAGCCCGTTGGTCTGCATCGCCATGCCAATTACGGACAGCAACTCGCTTTGCATCTCGGGCGTCATACCCTTGGCCTTGGCCGCCGCCGAATGAGAATGAATGCAATAGCTGCACCCGTTCGCCGTGGACACCGCGATATAGAGCAATTCCTTCACCAGCGGGTCCAAAGCACCAGGCGCCATAACGTCTTTGAGCCGGTCCCAAGTAGCACGCAACGTGATCGGGTCATGGGCCAGTGCGCGCCAGAAATTGTTGATGTAGTCATTGCCGCGTGTGGCACGGATATCGTCGAAGACGGCCAGCGCCGACGCGCTGACCTCCTCATCCGACAAAAGCGGAACGGTGCCCACGCGTTAGACCATTGCAAAGATGCGCGCTGGACCACCTGAGCCGCCAGCGTGTTTCGGTGCCCCTATGATCAATGTTGCCCCGGCCGCCGGAACCGCATCGAGGCCTGCAAGGCATTCGATCCCGAACCGGCCTGACGGCAGCCACGCGTAATGAGTCGCAAAATCTGCGGACATGCCGTGATCCAGTGACAACGTATCCACAGCAATTGACCGCGCGCCGGTCTGCTCCATCAGCATCTCCACTGCTTCGACGTGAAAACCTGGATAATGTTGTGCCGTCCCGTCGAAATTGCGGAACCCGTCGCCGCCAACCTTGCTGGCCCAACCGGAATGCATCGCCACGCAGGCTCCATCAGGGATATCACCATTGGCCGCGATCCATGCGCTCAGATCGTCCGGCGTGACCTGTGCGTCGGCATCTTCCGCTGCGCGCGTTGCGATGTCGACGACACAGAGCGGCGCCACCAGGTCACTGATCGGAATCTCGTCGACAGAAGTGCCATCAGCGCTGAAGTGCAACGGCGCGTCGATATGGGTGCCGGTATGTTCATTGATGCTCAGGTTATAAAGGTTGAACCCGTTGTCCGCGAAGTTGAATACCTGTTCTGTGGAAAATCCCGGCTCGCCGAAATACGTCGGAAAAGTTCCCGACAACGTGTGGGTCATGTCGACCACACCGCCATGACCAGCCGCCAGCGCCGGCTTGGTTACAAAGCTGCCGGCAGCGGCTGCGCCCACTGCGGCCGCCGCTGTGCCCTTGAAGAAGTTTCGGCGTGAAAGCATCTTCTCTTTTACGCTGTTCATCACACAGATATCGCACATTGTTCTGATCCTCCGATACGCCGACATGCCCTAAGTGACCTGCCGTTTGACAGCAAGATCATCAGTTTCTTCCGCCTAATCAAACGACATTCCTCAGTAGAACGCCGTAACTCTCATTTTGACGCAAACCTGCACACCGATCAAGCATCATGCGCACGCAGGGCATTGTCAGAGGAAACCGGCTTGAAGCGGGCAGGGTGGTTCCGGAGCATGCGAAGTTCGTAGAAACTCGCCGCTATTCATGCGTCCGTCTACAACCAATTCAATCAGGAGCGCCACCTCTACTCCCGCGAAAACTTCAAGCTCAACCGCGACGACGCTCTCGCCGAGTGGCGAGGACTCGGCGCGGCATAAGGGACAGCCTCACTGTCCTTGTCGAGACGGGTTCGAATTGGTCTGACAGCACCGCCACTTTCTATAAGTCTCTGTTATAAAATGGAAATTCCGATGTGGTCAACCTGCTGCGTAGTGTACTTTACACCACGCGGGACGCCGTGAGGGCGTTTGCATGAAGGACCGGAAGGCCATGAGATACATTGACCAGCCCAGAGGTGCGGGCACTGCTTATCGTTTCAAGATGAAAACGCCGAAGGCATTGGCGGGCATGATCGACCCCCTGACCCAGAAAAAGTTCGGGAACTGGATTATCAGACCCTTTGGCGGTGAACGCCATTTGCCTACAGCCAAGAAGCTGCGTGATATCTGTGTCGCAGAAGTCAGGACCATGACAGCGGATGCGGCGTCGGGTGCGGGGTTGTCTGGAAGGTTCAACTTGGAGCGGGCTGAAGGCTGGGCAGAGGCTTTGCGTGTTCAGAAGGCCGAAGGTGGCCCAGATGATTATCAACCGGACGTGTATGACCTGATTGAAGATGAAGTACGGCGGGCACCTAAGGCCAGACGCAAGGCATTCCAGAAGGTTGCCCTATCAGGCACCTTGAGCATGTCTGATGCGGTCAACCGTTATCTCCACGACAGAAGACCGAACAACGGCTTCGGATATGCCACCCTTGCGCCCACCACACAGAAAGACATGCGGGTGGCTGTGAAATATCTTTGCGAGTTCATGGAGGAAACAGAGGAAACCCTGTTTCTGGAAGACGTGAACATTGACGCGATCACGCGCTTTCGCAATGACTTCCTGCCCCAGAAGACCTCCCCAAGGGCACCTGAAGGTCTGTCTTATGGGACCATTGAGAAGCTGTGTGGGTATTGCCGCAACCTCTGGAAGTGGGCGATTGAGCATCGGCACGTAGATGCCAGCTTAGGCAACCCGTTCGAGAACCCGAAAGGTGTCCGAAAGCAGAAACGCAACAAGGGACCAAAGGGAGATATCTACAAGGCTGACGAGGCCGAAGCGATCATGAAGGCCTTTCCCTTGGGCAATCGCCTTGGTGACATCTTTAGGTTGGCCTTGGTCAGTGGATGCCGTGCCACGGAGTTGGCGAAGGTTACCGTGGAGAATGTCTCGGAGGACGGGGCGTTCTATTACATCGCTGGGGGCAAGACCGACAATGCCACGCGAACCATTCCCGTTCCTGAGATTGCCCGTGCTATCGTGCTGAGGCGTCTTGCGGATGCCAAGGCTGTGGGAGAGGACAGGCTGTTCCACGACTACCCTATCCGGCCTTCGACAGACAAAGTGTCTTCCCTTTCACAAGAATACACACGGCAAAGGCGGGCTGGGTCTTGTCAGAAGGATTGGCGTTGAAGCGGGCAGGGCGTTTCCGTAGCCTATCCTCATGATGAAAACAGACCCATTCAAGGGCTTTCACAGCAGCCCCGAGATTATCCGCCTCGCAGTGATGCTGTATGTTCGCTTCCCTTTATCGCTGAGAAACGTCGAAGATCTTTTGCATGAGCGCGGCATCGATATTTGCCACGAAACGGTGCGGTACTGGTGGAATAGATTTGGCCCGATGTTTGCCGCCGAAATCCGCCGCAAACGAGTTCAGCAGATGCGCGCATACTCGAACTGGCAGTGGCATTTGGATGAGGTATTTGTGAAGATTAATGGCGAGACGCATTACCTTTGGCGTGCCGTGGATCACGAGGGCGAGGTGCTGGAAAGTTACGTCACCAAACGCCGCGATCGCAAAGCAGCATTTAAATTCCTCAGGAAAACTATGAAGCGTCACGGTCACCCTCATATCCTGGTGACCGACAAACTCCGTTCTTACGGGGCGGCAATGAAGGAAATCGGCAACGAGCAGAGGCAGGAGACTGGCCGCTGGAAAAATAACAAAGTTGAGAATTCACACCTGCCGTTTCGACGACGAGAACGGGCCATGCAGCGCTTCCGCAGCATGCGAAGTTTGCAGAAATTCGCCTCCGTTCATGCCTCCGTCTGCAATCACTTCAATCAGGAACGCGCCCTCTACAGCAGAGACAATTTCAAGCTCAACCGCGCCGCCGCTCTCGCAGAGTGGCGCGCCCTCGGCGCGGCATAAGGGGCAGCTTCATTGTCCTTGCAGAGACGGGCTCGAATCCGTCTGACACCACCCGGCGCATTGTTCATCAGCTCAACCAGGCGCATGGGGTTAGCGTCACTTTCCATCCTTACCCCTCACCTCTATGTGTGTCATTGCCCAAAATGGCCTTACCACCACCCTCGACATTCACATGCTGCACCGTGACGGTTTGCTTGCCACCGTTTCGATGCTTTTGCAGAGCTTCCATTTGCGCGGCAAACGTTCGGGCCAGCTTGTTTACGATCCGCTCATGCACTTCTAGCTGTTGGAAGGTATCGACGCCTGCCATCTGCCGCGCATGGTGGCAATGTGCACGGCAGTCATCTGCGTGGCCAGCATAGCCTCGATCCTATATTCCGGGGTAATCTCCGCCACAATGGCAACGGCAAATGATTTGTCCTTCAGATTGTGTATTGATTTTCCAGATACGTTTACCCAGTGCATAAGCAGCGCTTCGGCAAACTCGCTGGACGAGCCGCCGAACAACGTGCTGACTTGGCCGTCGGCTCTTTGAATAACATTAACACTGCCATCATCGTTCATCTCAAATTCTGGCAGCTTTTGCTTCCCCCGCCGCACCGGTTTGACAAGCGGTGCGCCCTGTTTAGCACCTGTTTTTTCAAGGTTGGATTTTCCGTTCGCCATGCTGCCAGGAATCATCGAGCTGTTGAGAGTACCTTGCATGAAGATGGGTAATATAACACCCCAAGCACTGGGTACTTTCTGGAGATGAAGTTGCGCTGGAACCAAAACGACGCACTCTCGTTCCTAACTGAACAGCGAGACAGCGGGCCAAAGATGATTGATTGGGCCACAAAGAATTGGCAGGATGCACCGGAAGGCATGCCACTTGGGGAATGTCGGTTCAAATATTTGCCCGGACACTTTCAATGAATATTTTCCCAATCCGAACCGTTCTGTTGTGCGCCCTGCTTGGTACGTTATCGGCCTGTGCTGCATCCAATCAATCCCGGGATATGCCGCTTGCAGAAGTTGGGACATATGGTCCGATAACGGATGGCGACATTACAATTCCAGCCGTCGATCCGGTGTATTTGGAAGAACCGAACCGGCGTGTTGAGGTGTCGTATTACGGCAATGAAGAGCCCGGCACAATCGTGGTCGATCCTTTTGCTAAGTTCCTTTATTTTATTGAAGAACCGGGTGTGGCGACACGGTATCCCGTTGCCGTGGGTCGCGAGGGGCGCGGTTTTCGGGGTCGGGCCACGATCCAACGCAGCGAGGCGTGGCCGGGCTGGACACCGACGGCAAACATGCTGCGCACCGAACCCGAAGTCTATGGCGCCTTTGCAAGAGGCATCCCCGGTGGCGTCGCCAGCCCGCTTGGTGCGCGCGCGCTGTATCTTTATCGCGGTGGGCGCGATACCAAATACCGCATTCACGGAACCAATGACCTGCAGTCAATCGGAAACGCAAGTTCTGGCGGGTGCATCCGATTGTTCAATCAGGATGTGATTCACCTTGCTGAACGAACACCTATCGGCACCAAAGTGGTGGTGCGAACCTATGATGAATCCGTCTTGGCCGAAGGAGAAGTGATGGCCAACCGGGGCGTCGAGCTGCCACCGACCATTGTGGACCCAGACGTGATCTATGCAGCGGTCGAGGCCGAAAAACTGCGCAGGGCGCAGCAAGTGGAATAGGCTTTCGAACGACGCATTGGCCTTTTGGGGATCGAGGTGGCGCGTGGCAGGTTCTGTTTCCCGTCAGCCAAGTTCGCAAAACGTCCGGTCAAACCCTTGAGCGACAACATTGACATCCTCCATCGACAGGTAAATCGGCGGGACCAATCCTACCAGCCCCCGGAAACACTTCGGGCATTCCGTCCAACAGGGCAAGAACTCTGAGGGTTTCACCGAAGCGGGCGTTCCCATTGGTCTAAAGGGCAGAAATCCAAACCGGCCATTCGCCGCGCCTGCGACAAATGGCTGACATGCGGACTTTGCCGCCATTCGTTCTTCGTACTTCGCGGACGCAGCATCGCTTCGCGCTTGCGGCATGTCTGTCGGCGCGTTGCAGCTCACGTCGCCAATGCGGTCATTCAATCTGGGCAAACCACGTCAAATCCAAACCGCGCTTTCGCCGCGCGGTGTCAGAACAATCAAGGCGCGGACAAAGCCGCCGTTCATCGTCCGCTCCCAGCCCCTAGACCACTTTGGGTAGCGAGCTTGTTCTCCGCACTGTTCTGTGGGTTAAAGGCGTCATTCAAACACTTTTGCAGTCGGTGCCCCCCCAACGGGTCCAAATTGAAACACGTTCAAATCAACCAACGCACCAATACTGGTACGATCAAGCTTGTCAGTAGTGCATTCAATGCCATCGCTATGCCGGCATAGGCTCCTGCCACAGGATTTACCTGAAATGCACGGGCCGTCCCAATTCCGTGAGCTGCGACACCGACTGCAAAACCGCGTGCGCGCCAATCAGAGACCCCGATCAGGTTCATGAGAGGCGTAACCGTCACAGCACCGATAATCCCAGTCAGGATAACCAATACTGCTGTCAGCGCTGGTAGCCCTCCTATAGCTTCTGAGATACCGAGAGCGACGGGCGCGGTTGTGGACTTAGGCGCCAGAGAAAGCAGCACTTCTATCGGGAGACCAAAGGCACGCGCCAGTAAAATGGCCGAGCCCGCCGCAACAACCGAGCCCGTCAGCAAAGCCAATACAATCGGCGCAACTGAGGTCCGAATTGTGTCTCGGTTATCCCAAAGCGGCAAAGCCAATGCGACCGTCGCGGGGCCAAGCAGAAAATGGATGAATTGTGCGCCCTCGAAATAGGTCGTGTAGTCGGTTCGTGTCAGCCAAAGGATTGGTGCAATGAGAAGGACTGACAGAAGTACCGGATTGGCCCAAGGCGGCTGACCAAGTCGCCGCGCTACGCCATCCGCGAGCAAATAGGCGAGGATGGTCGTTGTGAGCCATATAAGGGGCGTTGTCGACAGATAGCTCCACAGGTCCGCGACATCCGTCATGTCGTCCGGCTTTCGATTAAAAACCGAACGCCGATGAACGTTCCAACCGCAGCCAGCATGGAGAGCAGTGTCGAGACAGTCAGGATAAACAGTAAGGTAAGTCCGTTATCGGTAAAAACCTCTAAGTTGCCGATCACACCAACACCTGCAGGCACAAAAAGGAATGACAAGTTCGCCAGTACGACTGTCGTTGTTGGTCTGAGCTGCTCGGTCAGTGTGGGCCTGAAGCCGAGCAGCAGCACTAAGAATGCGAGCCCCAGCACTGGGCCCGGAATGGGGAAGCTAAGGCCGCGAGCAGTCATTTCTCCAAGCAACTGGCAGCCCAAGAGAAGTCCCAGTGTCTGAAGCATGGTGGTTCTCCCCTGAACTCGCTTTCCTTGTCATTCTGATACCAAATGCTTTGCGACACCAATGGAAACATTCTGTTTAGGGGAGCATATGTGGGGCAAAGCGGCTATCCCAAAACTGGCGCGGTTCAGATAATGGCCCCTCTGGGCTCTTGGCGGTCATTAGCCGCTGTCTGCACCTATGACTGCAATGCGGGACAAACCCGCCTGATGCTGATGCAGAGAAAATCCACTCTAAGTGACGGCCAAGTCGCCGAACATGTAGCGGCATTGCGGCACGCTTCCCCGAACCAGACATTCAAAATGGTCTAATGTGTCGCAATTCAAACCGGACTCTTGGTGCATGGGCACTGCTAGCCTCACTTGCGGGCTTAGTTGCTGTTGGTTTTCAACCAGTTCACTTCTTACGGCTCAGTTCAGTCATCGAGCAAGTGCTCGGACACCCAATCGCCCGCTTTGCTAACAGCAACTCTGGACTCAGGCGACTCCGGCAAAGCCGCCATGAAGACATGTGGCATACCTTCATAAAGGTCGAGCTTCACGGTCTGCCCGGCCTGATCCAATGCCTGATGGAGCCTGACAAAATTGCTGAGGAATATCTCTTTGGTGCCGCCCTGGATGAGCGTTGGCGGGAAGCCCTTTGCAAAGTCGCCGTAAACCGGAGAGACGTAGGGGTGCCGGTGGTCCGTTTCATCGGCATAAGCAAGCGCCGAGGGACCGAGGACGTCCTGGTATGTGAAGAACGGCTCGGCATCCCGGAGCGTCACATAGCTATCCCCAGTCTCAGAGATATCGGTCCAAGGCGACCAGAGGGTACTGTCAGAGCAAAATTGCTTGAGCCAGGCGGGGCGGTTTCGTAGCCTCACCGGATGACCAAACCTGATCCATTTCGCTATTTCAAAACGAGCCGTGAGGTTATCCGTCTGGCGGTGATGCTTTACGTCCGTTTTCCGCTGTCTCTTCGAAATGTCGAAGACTTGCTGCACGAACGCGGCATCGATGTCAGCCATGAAGCGGTGAGATACTGGTGGCACCGGTTCGGCCCGATGTTCGCTTCCGAGATACGAAAGCGACGGATTGAGGGCATGAAGTCCAGCCGATGGCGGTGGCACTTCGACGAGATGTTCGTGAAAATCAACGGCGAGCGGCACTACCTTTGGCGGGCCGTCGATCATGAAGGCGAAGTCCTGGAAAGCTTCGTAACAAGGACCCGTGACAAGAAAGCCGCGTTGAAATTCTTAAAGAAAATAATGCGCAAACACGGTCGACCTGAATTGGTCGTCACGGACGGGCTGGCATCATACGGCGCTGCGCTCAAAGAGATTGGCGTCGCAGACAAGCAGGAGACGGGTCGCTGGCTGAATAACAGAGCGGAGAATTCACATCTGCCGTTTCGACGACGAGAACGGGCCATGCTTCGCTTCCGGCGCATGCGAAGTCTGCAGAAATTCGCCTCCGTCCACGCCTCAGTCTACAATCACTTTAATCAGGAACGCAGCTTCTCGACTCGAACGAATTTCAAACTCAACCGCGCCGCCGCTCTGGTTGAGTGGCGCGGTCTCGGTGAGGCATAAAGGGCAGTCATATTGTCCTTGCAGAGACGAGTTCGAATTGGTCTGACAGCACCCTGGGGTTGACGGAAGTTCCGGCCATCCGGATCACCCATCTGAGTGCGCCTGAACAACGGGCTCTGATGCTGGCGGATAACAAGATTGCGCTGAATGCCGGCTGGGATATGGAGTTGCTGGCGTCGGAGTTGGCGGATCTTTCGGAACTGGATCTGGACTTTGATCTGGAAATCACCGGTTTTGATGTCCCTGAGATTGATCTGATCCTTGAAGGCGTCAAGGCGGCCGAGGCCCCGGCAGATACTGTCGAGGAGCCTGATGCTTCGGGGCTGGCCATTTGCCAATCCGGCGATCTGTGGCTGTTGGGCAAGCATCGGGTGCTGTGTGGGGATGCGCGCAACGGAGAGGATTATGCGCGTCTCATGAACGGGAACGCGGCCGATCTCGGGTTTACCGATCCGCCCCTTTGAAAAGAAAGAAGCTTCGGCGTTTAAGGAACGGCTGCTTTCGAGACGCGGTTTAAGCATAGATCCCTCAATCCCTTAACGGTGCGGGTCTTCAAAAGCGCTTTCCGTCAAACTCCCTTTTTCCAACACCGCCTTTTCCCAATACCACGGCTTCCGCCTTCAAGGTCCCGTCTTGCGGGTTCGTCTTGCTGGTTTGGCGGGCGGTAGACACAGTAGACAGATTGAGCGTTATGCTGTCAAATACGGCACACGCCCCGGATATTTCAGATTTTGCTAGAACTTAGAGACGTTTTGGCCTACTTTTCAGGGTCAGTTTCTTGAGCTGTTTTATTGCGGTTTGATTGACGTGACACCGGGTACTATTTAATGACCATGAACAAGCCGCCAATAGATCCTTCCCCTTTCTACCCGTCGCGACGGTTTAATATTGCGGATGTGGCGCAGGATGAGGACGACGACGCAATTGATCTGCGCGCTTTGTTTTTTACAATGTGGCGCGGCAAGTGGATCATTCTGATCTGCATGCTCTTCGGGGCATTTTTGGGGTATGTCGCCTCGTCTCAATACAAACCGGTGTACCGCGCCAGTGCGAAGGTCATGTTCGGTTTGGAAGATGCGAATGTGACCAACCTGCAGCAGGTCATTTCGGATCAGCAATATGACATCACGGAGCTTGAGGACCAGATGCAGGTGCTGCGCTCCACGGTGTTGCTCGAACGCGTCATCTCTAAATTGGTGCTCGATGAAGATCCGGAATTCAACCCCTTTCTGCGGGAGGTGGCGCCAACGCTTTTCGAGCGGGTGACGGCTTCTTTTACGTTGCCGCCCGAGGTCACCGACATGGCGCGCAATATGGGGCTGCTCAGTCCGCCGGCACCGGTGCGCCATGCGGCGGAGGTGCGCCGCGTCGAGCGGTTGGCGATCCTGAATAGTTTGTCCAATGCCCTGTCGCTGGCGCCCGTGGGACAAAGCCGTGTCATTCAAATCACGGTCCAGTCGGCCAATCCGCGCACGGCGGAGAGAGTGGCAAATTCGATTGCAGAGGAATATCTTGCGGACCAGCTGAGCAGCAAGGTCGAAGCGTTCCGATCTGCGAACCAATGGCTCAGCACGCGTGTGGACGAACTGCGCGGGCGGGTGCAAGAGGACGAGGAAGCGATTGAACGCGCACGCTCCGCGCTCTCTGAAGAGAGCGGTCAATCGCTTGAGATTACCCGTAGTCAACTGAACGCCCTGAACGCGGCGCAGTCGCAGTCCCGGGTCGCCATTTCGCGTGCTCAGGCGCTCTATGAGCGCCTGAGCGCAGCGCTTGACCAAAACCGCAATCTTGGGGCCATATCCGAGTTCCGTGCCTCTCCGCTGATCCAGAACTACCGGCAGCAAGAGGCCACGCTGCTGGATCAACGTGCAGAGCTCTTGTTTACCTTCAGCGAAGATAATCCTGCTTTGCAGCGTATTGACGAAAGACTGCAACGGGTGCGTGACAATATTGCTTTCGAGGCAAACCTGATTGTGCAGGCCGCGGAGCTTGAAATGCGCGCGACAATTTTGCAGGACGCATCTCTGATGAGGGAAGTCCGTAAACTTGAAAACAAGGCCTATGAGCTTTCCGCAAGCCAGTTGGAGCTGCGCCAGCTGGCGCGCGAGGCGGAGGCGAGCCGGGTGCTTTATGAAAATTTCCTCGGCCGGCTGCAGGAAACGAATGCACAACAGGATCTGCAGGAGGCCGATGCGCGCATCCTGTCCCCCGCCGAGCGGCCGCTTCGGCCAGAGCAGCAAAATGTGCGTCGCACGCAGATCATCGGAACGCTCCTCGGGGTGATGGCGGGGGTCGGGCTTGTCTTCCTGATCGAGCGGCTGAACAACTCGTTCCGCTGGCCCGGACAATTGGAGGAGGTAACAGGCGAAAGGTTGCTGGGCGTGCTCCCGGCGATCGGGCGGCGTATGCAACGGGTAGAAGTTATCCGCTACATGCGGGACAAACCGGCATCCGCGCTGGTCGAAGCCGTGCGCAATCTTCGGACCAGTGTGTTGTTTTCCGATATCGATAATCCGCCGCGTGTTGTCATGTTCACGTCCTCTGTGCCGCGAGAAGGTAAATCCACAACGTCTATGTTGGTCGCCATGACAAGCCAGCAGATGGGCAAGTCCGCCATTATCGTTGACTGCGATTTGAGACTGCCGCAGCTCGCGGCCCTGGTAAATGCTGACAATCGCAAGTTCGGGCTCTTGTCGCTGCTGGAGGGGGAGTCGGATATCGAGGAAACCGTGGTGAAAGACAACGACACCGGTCTGCACATTCTGACCACGGTGAACAGGGAGAAAAGCGGCATGATGAATGCGGCCGATGTGCTGTCCTCGCGCCGGTTTGAAGAACTGATCAAAAAGCTTTCAGAGGTTTATGACCTGGTGGTCTTGGATACGCCGCCGGCACTGGTCGTTGCGGATGCGCGTATCATCTCCCGCATAGTGGATGCCGTTGTGTATCTGGTCCGGTGGGATGATACGCCGCGGGGCGCTGTCATGGAAGGGCTCAAGGAATTACGCTCCGTTAACGCGCCGATTGCGGGGGTTGTGATGACGCAGGTGAACGAGGGGCGTGCCGCCCGCTATGCCTACCATGGGTACAATTACTACAAGGGTCAGTATCGCAGCTACTATCGGCAGTGAGGACTATGCGCTTCGGTGACGCTTTGATCCACTTGCCTTTCGGCCTTCTGCCTTAACCCCGCGTGACGGATCAAAAACCTGTTTTAAGTGCTTTTGAACGTGCGGCCCGTGAGACCGGAAAATGGCAGAGGAGTCTTTGCATGACGCCGGGTCGTTGAGGTGTAGTTTCCGAAAGGCACATGTGCCGGGGCGTGGTGGTCCCACCGGATGGACCTGATACTCTAACGTGTCTTCACTCTTGCTGCTCTGCGGTGTCCCCTGGCAGCCTTTGAGCCGGCCTCCGTTTAAACGCATATCTCCGGCATTGCCAGTCTGGCGTTAATGATCTGGCGTTGATGACATTGACCGATATGCGTCTGTTTGGAGCTGCCTTCTTCGCTCCTGGTGTTGCGGCCGTTCTTCAGGGGCGACGTACTGAGCCGTCTCACTCTTGGTGGTACATGAGATAACCCATGATCTGATCGGGCGTTCTGCACTTTTATTGTACATCGGCTCCGTGATTTGATGGCGCTGCAGCGCAGGGTCGACGTGGCAACACTGGTGCGCGATAGCGCATTTGAGGCCTGTATACCGCGGAAAATGTCGACTAAGCTAGGCTGGGGTAAATGGCCGTGGTATCAACCCTCACTGCTCACAAGAGGCTCATGCACATGCGATACCTTCAAGTTCTGTTTTTGCTTTGTGCTCTGGTTCTTGCGCATTCGACATCACCCCTCTTTGCTCAAAGTACCGCAGGCGATCAGACGCGTTACGCGATCTCGGGATCAATGACCGTCTCAGCGCAGTTGGACTTGCTGGAAAATGCAAACAAGGGGGGGCGTGAGCGGACCTATGATGCCGTAGCACCCCCTGAACACTGCTGTGGTGCTTTATGCAGCAATCGGTCGTCGCGAGGTGGAACGTCAGGCAACATCCGACTACGTTGCCTGCATGGCGATGGCGGGCGAAATCACAAAAGGTCCTGGTTGAGCCTATGATCGAAAAACCTCTCAAGATGGTCCAGGGCATCTTAGGCTTATTGGCTTTGGTCGCGGTTCTGGCGTCCGTGTTGCTTCAGGGGGGCAACACTCCGATTGCCTGGTCGCTGCTTGCTCTGGTGCTTCTGTCCGTGCTTTTTATTCAGATGTTTATCGGCCAGATGACGCCCGTCCCCTTGGCCGTCCAAAGGCTGGTTTTTCCGGGGCTGCTCTTTCTGGGCGCATTGGGGTGGGCCTGGGTGCAGGCCGGGACGGCGTTTGACCCGGATTACGCGCATCCGTTCTGGTCTTATGTGCCTGCGTCCCCTCCGTCCATATCCGCGGACCCGGGGCAGGGTAGGCACGCCCTCATGCGATTGCTCTGCTACGCCTCGATTTTTCTGGTGATGGTATGGACCTGTATCGACGCGCAGCGCGCCGCTCTGGCGCTCAAAGGAATAGCGATTTTCTCTATGGTGATTTCGGCCTACGGTCTCTTTGCATTCGCAACAGGATACAATTTCTTTCTAGAGGATTTTGCAACCGCGTCACTGGTCCAATCTACATTTGTGAATCGCAACAACTTTGCGACGTATGGCATTTTTGGCGTCTTCGCAAATCTTGCCGCTGTACTGCATGCTTCAACCCGTCAACCAAATACGCTCAAGGCGCAACTCGAAGGGTTTTTCTCGGGCACCTGGATCTACGCTCTGGGGTTCCTCGTGTGCGTTGGAGCGGTTTCCCTTACACAGTCGCGGGCGGGTGCCATTGCGGGGCTCTTCGGTCTTGCAGTCTTCCTGTGGGCCTGGCCGAAGGGTAAGGCGCGCATTTGGGATAAAGTCATGCTGGCCTTGTTGGTCGCCATTCTTTTCTTTTTGGCACTGACAAGTGCCACCGGGCTCACAGAGCGCCTAATTGCCACCAGCGCCGAAGAGGCGCGATTTGTCATTTATCCCATTGTGGTCGAGGCCATCGCCGATCGCCCCCTGCTGGGCCACGGGCTGGGCGCTTTTCACGATGCCTTCAGACCCTACGTCCCGATGGACGTTTCCGGCCGTGAATGGGTGTACGCGCACAATACCTATCTGGAATTGATTTTCGGCCTAGGACTGCCGGCGGCGACCGCTTTTTTTCTGGCACTGATCCTGATCTTCTGGCGCATTTACCAGGGCGCGCGCAAACGCCGGACTAACAGGGTTTTTTCCTGTTTTGCACTTGCTTGTGCTGCAACAGCCGCTTTTCATTCAGCCTTTGACTTTAGTCTGCAGATGCCGGCTGTGGCTGGCCTTTTTGCCGCCATCCTTGGCATGGGGTTCGCGCAAAGTTTTACGTTTTCGGAGAGAAAGCGCACCGACGCCAAAGAAAAAAGGGCGCGTAATTTCTGAGTGCAGCTCAGCATAGGATTATGGTCTTTGATCTTGGTTTTTCGGGTCCTCAAGACGATGCGTTGCCATGCCTCTTCTTGTAGCGCCTGATCTTTCCTTGCGCGCGCTTTGCAGCGGAGTTTCACAATTGCACTGCGTTGTCTTTCCTACAAAGCAGGGGGGATAGATCAAAGGGGGGAGGGCTGACGGCAAAACGGCACCGCGCAGATCCCCGTTCGTGTCAGTGCCGAAGGTCAGTTGCTGACTTTTCCCAAGGCTACTTGAAACATGCCAGGATATTGGCTTTTCAAATTTTCGAACCTGCGTGGTTCGAACTCTTCAAGAACGTCCGTATCCTGCAAAACCGCCATCCAATCCTGTTCAGTGAGTTCCACCGGGTTCGTGTCTGACGCCGTCATGATGCCAACAAGGTTCAACCGCCTGATGGCGAGTGTTCTATTGTTGGGCGCGACTTCCCATGAGACACGCAAGGCGCCGATACTGCCGGGAAAATCGTCAACGCTTGCGCGCGCCCAGGCCAGCGCAACCCAGGCCCGCGCGTTGCCGGGATCGAGACCAACGGCCGTTTCCAACGCATCCATGGCCTTGTAGGCGCGGTACTTGAGCGCCTCAGGGGACGCGCTCTCTTCGGTAGCACTGCGAAAACCCGGCGTCTTTTCTGTTGTGGTAAGATACCCAAAGCCGCGTTGGTACTCATATGCGCCACGGTCATACATGAAGTGGCTGTTGAAGAGCCGTCCTTCCCCAATGATGGTGTCGGAAACCAGTTGGGGGTTGAATGCTGGTGTTTGTGTAAGTGTTTTCCACACAATCGAGCCCGAGAAAACAAGAAGCACAAGCGTCATCATGCGTGCAAGCTTCATTGTTTATATCCCCCATATAGCGCGCACCACGGGATGCGTTCTGTGCCCTTCGCCCATGCGTTACATGAACGCCATTTCTTGGCAAGCCGTCAGGCAGGGTCTCGCAAGCGTCTCTAAATGCATTTGGATACCAGCAGATCTTGTGTCGCTGGCATTGCACGCTGAGCGTTTCGTTTGAAAATTGGGCATAACTCTAAAAAAATTGCGACTGGCGCCCGAAATATGTGCGATAAAGACGTGGTGGTACTGGCCGCGCTTTTCTGATAGCTTAATTACCATTCTTATTATGATTTTTTGCTTCTTGGGTGTATACAAAGGGTCATCATCTCGGGGTGGCTGTTAGATGCCTATGCCAATTGTTACAAAAAAACCTCTCTCAGGGTATTCCAGCTTGATTGGTGCGTGCCGGGGGACCGCTCTGGTGTCGATCCTTGTTGCGTCGCCTGCGCTGGCCGAAGTGGGCTTTGTATTGCAAGTCACAAATGGCCAGATTATCCGAAATGGAAGCCCTGTTGAAATTGATGAAGGGTCCTTGGTCGAAGAAGGAGATGTTCTGGCGACTGAGCCCGACGGCTTGATACAGGTCGAGTTGATAGATGGCACAAATTTTGTCGTTTATGCCGACAGCACAATCAATATCGATACGGCGTTGATCGGAAGCGATGAAAGCACATTCGAATCACTGGCCGTTGGCATTTCAGGCGGTATTTTTCGTCTAGTGTCTGGATCCAGCGACGCCGAAGCCTTCGAAATTACAACTCCGAACGCCACGATGGGGATCCGGGGTACGATTGTCGAATATAACTACACGGCGCCTTTCACCTACATCCTAGGGACCGATCAGGAAAGCACGATACGGCTGAACGATGCCAATGGAAGACCGATCGAGTCCAGCGGTGTTGTAAACCCAGGCGCATGCAACATGTTTCGCGTTGGACCTGCCGGTATTGAAGAAATCCCACAGCCAAATCTGCGAGAAACGATGCCCTCGGCCTGTCACCGTCAGGAAATCTTCCTGACTCGGCATCGCAGTGGCGGCAGCTGTGCCCCGGAATTGCTTTGCGATGATTTCGATCCGGCGTTTGATGAAAATATAGACGAACTCCTTGCGGAGGTTGAAGAGATTAACGAAGACTTGGAAGCGCAATCCGGGGAAGAAGAGCTTGAAGAGGATCCCGAAAACGAAAATGAGGCGGACGAAGACGGTGTAGAAGAAGACGACGCAGAAGAAGGCGAAGAAGAATCTGACGAAGAAGGCGAAGAAAACGATAGCGAATCTGAAGAGCAGCAAGAGGGACTGGAAGAGGGCTCTCTTAACCCTGAGAACTTCCTGGAGCCGCGCCTCCAAGCGCCGCCGCCGATCTTGGGTCCCATTCCTGCGACTGCGCCTGCGCTGATCCCCAACCAACGTTCCGGCCCGACTACGCAAACGGTCACGCAAAGTGGCGGCGGATCATTTGCAGGACGGGGTAGTTCCGGCGTATTGGGCAGCTTTGGAAGCTTTGGTACAACGACCGTTTTTTATCCCAGATCCAATAGAATCGGCCAGCCCGCGTCTTCGGAAGATTGCGTCGAGCCAAACAGTACCTCCAATATATGTAACTAAAATGCGGGCGGCCCTAACAACTAAACTGGATTCAGCTTTCCGGTTAAATGTACGTCAGTTGCAGTGTTCGATAGCGAGGAACAATCACGCTTATTGCAATGCTTGGTCCCCGTAGGAAACTTCATTTACCTTTATGTTGCCGCGTCGCTTTTGTCAGTACTGCGCTTTCCCGATCACATGGTGAGCGGCATTGTGCATATGATCGAGGCTTTACTGGAATTGCACGCGACAGCTGCTAAATTGATTGCAACAGGCGAAAACAGTATTTGCATAAAAAACTGATCGGAGCAGGTCTCTGCCGCGAAGAATAACATTTGTAAATTTGATCCTGGCACTTTTTGTGACAGGGGCAGCTGCCACTGCGTCAGAAACCTTACCGGTTCTTGACGCGGAAAAGCGCATAGCGTTACCGGCCGTCGGGTTGATCCGCGCCAAGGGAGTGGATTCGGTTGTGATCTGCACCGGCACGCTCGTTGCGCCGGACCTCGTTGTGACGTCAGCGCATTGTACCGATAAAACTGCGGGCCTGTTAAAAGACATCGAATTTGTCGCGGGTTTGAACGGAACACGGTTCCTTGCCAATAGTGGCGCGGCCGAGGTCCTCCGGCATCCGAAGTTGGATCATGCGACAGGTCGCGGAAAATTCCGCTATGATGTGGCTGTCATCCGGCTGGGGCGGCCCGTACCGGAAGAACGGGTGCAACCAATAAACCTCATGCACAGTGACGCGGTTTTGCCGGCGCAGGCCGCCTTGATCGGGTACAGGTCGACAGACCTAAAGCTGTTGCACGGACGTTTTGATTGTGCGCTCTCGCAGACCTTATGGAGTACGCTTGTTTCGTCAACTTGCCCGGCATCTCAGGGAAATTCAGGCGGCGCCATGCTTGCGAAGACGGGTCAAGAGTGGCGTCTTGCTGGCGTGATTGTTGCTGCGTCCCAGCATGATACAACGTCTTTTATCGTGTTATTGGATCAGTGGCTTCGCGACCAGGTCGACGCAGCCTTGCGTCGTCAGGCCAAGCGGTCGGCCAAAGTACAGTAGCATTTCGCGGGCAAGGTGCAAACCTTCCGCGCATGCGGGGGTTGAACGCCCGACTACCCGTAACACGGCTGCTTCATCGCACAAGCTTCTCAGCGCGTGAGCATGATATGCTTCCCTAGCGCCCCAAGTTCCTCCCCTGTGACCGGAAGGCGATCCACACCATTGTGTCGCAACTGAACGGTTATTCGTTACGGACCTGAATATTATTTACGTACCCAAAGACCGCTGCCTTCTTTTTCACCAATAACATTCGCAAAACGGACTTTATTGACGTAAGGTTACCTTATGCTTGGAATGGAACCGTTTTTGAGGTAAAAGTTTTTAAGCTTATATTTTGTATTAGCATCAAATATTTCAAGGCTGCCGCCGATGACCTTGCAATCAGATGAGAGCCATTTTTTGCATCTCCACTTTCTTGAGAGCGGAACGGCGCTTCCAGCGCCGCTCTCTGTCTGGTCGTTAAAGTTTTGCGTCTTCAAATGTGTCGTTGATAAATGCTCAGCCATCTGTGCGCTGCCTATTGTTCTTTCGGTTGCAATAATCCTTTTCATCCTAAACCCATTCTATAACCCGGGGCCTGTGTTCTTCGTTCAGGACCGTATGGGCATGGGCGGTAAGCGGTTCCGGATGTGGAAATTCCGCTCTATGACGGTCTCGGATAATCCGACACGTCATGTCGACGCGCCCCTCGAGGCGCATCGGGTGACGCCTTTTAGCCAGATGGTGAGAAATTACCATCTCGACGAACTGCCGAATTTCTTCAACGTGCTGAAGGGCGACATGAGTCTGGTGGGACCGCGCCCTGACGCTTGGGACCATTCGATGCATTACGTGTCATCTGTGCTTCACTACAGCGAGCGTTTTCGCGTGCGGCCCGGCATTACCGGTCTTGCACAGGTCTATGCCGGCTATGCCGATACGGCGCGGCTCGTGCGCCGCAAAGCCTACCTTGACCGTTTATATGTCCGCAAGTCGCGCATCAGGTTAGATCTGCTGATTTTGTGGCGTACCCTGATTGTCGTGCTCTCGGGTTTTGGGGCGCGTTGAGTTTACCCGTGTGGAGCGCCTACGAAGATGCGTCACGACAATAACAAGACCTTTGCAACAGATGCACAAGCCGTGTTCGATGCGCGTTACTGGTATCTTGCGCAATTGAAACCGGGCGGGTTCGACCGTGCGATTACCAATTTGCACCGGCAAGCTTTTTCCACGTTCATGCCGGCCCGCGACACGTCAATCCGCCGCAAGGGGAGGCTAGTGACGGTGCGCAATCCGTTGTTTCCCGGGTATCTCTTCACTCAGGTTTTGCCGGACCAGCAAGACTGGCGCGCGATCAACAACACCTACGGCGTGGCGCGTCTTGTGTCCCTGTCGGGAGGCAGGCCGACGCCTGTTCCAGCCGGTATTATTGAGACATTTCACGCGCGCATGGATGAAAACGGCATCCTCGGCGCCCCTGAAGATCTGCACCCCGGTGACAGAGTGCGGATCATCTCGGGTCCGTTTGCAGAGCGGTTGGCGGAAATCGACACTGTCAAGCCGGGGGATCGCGTCTTAATCCTGATGGACCTGATGGGCCGCACCGTGCGCATGCAAACCTCCGGCAGCCAGCTCGAGACGCTCTGAGCGTCCCAGTCAGCCTGCCCCTTTGTGCCAGCGGAATGGGACCATAGGGACGTACCCACATCTGCTTCATATAAAACTCAAGACTGGACCGGTCATCGCCCAGAGAGACTTCCTAAACCCTCCTGCGGTGCCAAGTTTGCCAGATGCATCGCCCACATGGGCAGGCTGCGTCGCTCACGATGAGTGGGGGAGCTGAAACCGGCCCCATGGCGGCAGTCTTTGGCCCGCAAAGACGGGCTTTCTTTTTCTGACGCTCATCCCTGAAAACAGGCGTCATACTGTGAACGCACTGCCGCCGCCAGATTGACGCAACCCGGAAATTGGGCTTAAGTCCGCGGATGTCACGCTCAGAAACGCTTCGCTTTCATCGAGGCGGATGGCTGTCAGACATCCGGAGTAGTACGCGCCAGTGTCGACGCATATACGGTTTGGCCGCGACACCGGCTTGGACGCCGCGAAATGCCCGTGGACCATGCGCATGCCTGGCATGCCCATAGCACGCCCTGATGGCGGGGTCCCCCAAAGCGTCGCCTCATCCGGTTGCGCGTCAAGCGAGCAGGCGGGGTCGAGGCTCGCGTGCACGAACACAACCTTTCCCGAGACAACCGTTCGGGGCAATCCCTCCAGAAAACCCATGTACGGCTCCAGTTTCTCTGCGAGTTGATCGCGCACGCGCTGAAAATCCCGCGCACCGGCGTTTGCAGTAGTGGGCGAGACGCCAAAGCTCGCAAGCGTCTGTAAACCGCCCCAGTCAAGCCACGCGGAAGACGTAATTGGGTTTTTCAGAAACTCCAGCAAAGCTACTTCGTGGTTTCCCACCAGAAAATCGATCTGCAAGTTGGTCTCGGATTTCAGGCGGTCCGCAATGTGAAATATACCCGACAGCGTTTGAAGGACCGCGCGGGAGTCATCCCCGCGATCAATGTAATCCCCGAGGAAAACCACGCGCGGTCTGCGGTCATCCGAGAACCGTGCAATATCGTCGCTAATCTTTGCCAGCATCGCTTCAAGCAGGTCCTGCCGTCCGTGGATATCCCCAATTGCATAAACACGCTCCTCTCGTGCGATATATGCTTGCGGGCATTTATCCGGAGTTGACTGGGTAAAGAGGTTTGGAAACACGGCAGTATTTTTATCCAGTTTGCAGAGGGGAATAGAACACGGGTTTGTCGGAGCATAGCGACCCCGCGAAAAATTAATAGACAGATCACGTCAAATGGTTGCCAGATCTCCGGGGGCGATGTGGCATCGCAGTATTCCAAGGCAGGCTTCGGAGGGCGCACTACTGGCCTGGCTGCGATTATTCATCTCGCAAGTAACGCTCGTCCGACTTTTGCGGCCCAAAGTCATTGTATCTGGTCCACGTCGCGACACGGCTCATTCTTATCACGAATATTCCCAAGAAATGACAGAAGAGGTGTTTAGACACCGGATTTCTTGATTTGGAAACCGGAGTCTGCGCTTGGCTGTAATTGTGTCTGTGGTTCAATCTCTATTGCTGCTGTTTATCTTTGGGACATCCAGCGCGATGTCTGGCTCTCTGCCCATGCTCCCCGCAGGCGACCGTGCATCCCTGTCGGCTGTGGGAGTGGTACGCTCTGCTGGACAGAATGGTTCCACGCTGTGCAGTGGAACACTGGTGGCACGCGATCTTGTGATTACTTCCGCGCATTGCATAAAACAAAACGCGGGTCTTTTGCATAATGTTGAGTTCATTGCGGGTGTGAATGGCGCACGGTTTGTCGCGAACAGCGGCTCGGTTGAAGTGCTTGAACATCCAGTTTGGCGCAACACATCCGGTATCGGAAAATATCGCTATGATGTCGCCATCATCCACCTGTCGCGCCCGATCGCGCAGGGCAAGGTGCAGCCGATAAGGCTTTTTTCAAGCGGTAAAGAACTTCCTGAGCGCGGAGCGCTGGTCGGATATCGTGGACCAAAGGCCGTCGCGTTGCACGGTCGTCTTGACTGCACGTTCTCGTCACTGTCAAATCGCGGGCTTTTTGCCTCGGATTGTCCTGCGTCCGGAGGGAATTCTGGAGGTGCGGTTTTGACAAGGGGAGATAATGGATGGGAACTTGCGGGCATAATTGTCGCCTCAAGACGGCTCACGGCAACGGCAGTGGTGATTGAGCTTGATGACTGGCTCCGCACTCAAGTGAGCGATGCTTTGCTACGGGAAGCGAAATGGGGGGCTGATCTTAAATAGTTTTTGATTGTCTGTTCAGCCTCTCGGGACGATATTGGCATGGGCTGCCGACTTACAAAACTCAATCGGTAAACGCATCGACACGAGTTTTTTCATAACCTAGAAGGTATACCTAAACCGATGACCCCCATTTAAAACTATCCGACCCGCATGTGCATTCTCCTAAGTGCTAGGATATGGTCGTTACAACACCCGCCCCTCAGAATAGCTGGATTTTCGCACCTGAATAGTCGCAGGTACGCTTTGCTGCGCGCAGCACCTTAGCCGAAAATCGTGCTTGCAACTGTAATTACCTCTTCGATTAGGGGCAGATGTTTTGGCAGTAAACTGCGATGGTATCACAAGGCTTGGCCACGCGCCGTGTGGTTGGATCAAGAGCTTCGTCTTCCTCATGAACTGCCCCCATTGCAGTTCCAGTATGTGTTGTTGGCGTGAATGACGCCCACTTTTGCTGCGGCCAGGATTACGGTGTCGGGTTGCTCAGACTGCATGAAGTCACGCACAGCCGCCTGGTCCGTCAGGTCAAGCTCCGCATTGGTGCGGGTGAGGGTGGAAGCGTCCTTCGCCTTCAGACGTCTGAGTATTGCCCTTCCGACCATGCCCCGGTGGCCTGCTACATAAATACTCATGGCGCGCTCCTCACCCTTCCAGCGAGACAGCCAGGTCCAGCCCGTGCTCTTTCAGCAGTGCATATCGTCTTGCAGACTTCAGATCTTCCTGAACCATCTCCGCACACATCTCGCGCGCAGTGATCTCGGGCTCCCAGCCGAGAACGGCTTTCGCTCTGGCACGATCTCCCAGCAGCCTTTCCACCTCCGCCGGGCGGAAATATCGCGGGTCAATCTGAACTACGACATCGCCGGGCTTTACGGCAGGGGTCCTGTCTCCTGTCACGGTTTCCACAATTGCCTTTTCTTCAACGCCGGCGCCCTCAAAGCGCAATGTGATGCCGAGATCCTCCGCAGCCCAGGTGATGAACACCCGCACAGAATACTGCTTGCCGGTGGCGATGACAAAGTCCTCCGCCGCCTGCTGTAGCATCATCCACTACATTCGCACGTAGTCTTTGGCATGCCCCAATCAAGCAGCGCGTCGATGTTACCCATATAGAGGCAGTCCTAAAGCCCCTGTGCAATATGCGCCAACCCGCGGGTGATTTTACGGGTCACAAAAGTCTCACCACGGCGGGAGCTTTTGTGGTTAAAGAGGATGCCGTTGCAGGCATACATGCCATAGGCCTCTCTGTAGTTCACGGTGATCCAGTAGGTATACATCTTGGCGACTGCATAGGGACTACGAGGGTGGAAGGGCGTGGTCTCGGTCTGCGGTGTTTCCTGCACCAATCCGTAGAGCTCCGAGGTGCAGGCCTGATAAAACCGCGTGGTCTTTGGTCTTCTCCAGCCCAAAAAGCGGATCGGCTTCCAGCAGCCGAAGCGTGCCAGTGGCGTCGACACCTGCGGTGTATTCAGGTGCTTCAAAACTCACGGCAACATGAGACTGCGCGCCGAGATTATACACCTCATCGGGTTTCACCTCCGAGAGGATGCGCGTCAGGTTTGAGCTGTCCGCAAGATCGCCGTAGTGCAGCTTCAGTTGCGGATTTTTTTTCATGCGGATCCTCGTAAATGTGGTCAATCCTTTGCGTGTTAAAGAGCGACGCCCGGCGCTTGATGCCGTGCACATTGTATCCTTTTTCCAGCAATAATTCTGCCAGATAGGATCCGTCCTGACCCGTGATTCCTGTGATAAGGGCTGTCTTGCTCATATATAGTCTCACTTATGTGGTCTGAATTGCTTGATCTTGCTGAAATTCTTCTGCGCTAGCGCGCCAATGCCGCCGACCTTGTTGCGCTTAAGAGCGCGATAGTCCTCGCGGCTTTTCTGGAGGATCCGCCCCAGCGAGCGGTTACTTTCACCTCCCACCCGCATCTTCACCATCACTTCGGGGATATAGGCAGGCCTGAGCTCATGCGTCCAGAGCCAGCGCAACATCGCATCATAATCCGCCGCGATCTGGAAGGAGGTGTCATAGGCGCCGTATTTTTCCAGCAGCGACCTGCGGATGTAGAACGTCGGATGCGGTGGCATCCACCCGCGCGGCAGCAGGTCACGTGAATAGCCGCCAGAGGTCCAGTGGCGAATGACACGGTCTGTGTCGTCTTGCGCCACGTACTGCAGATCGCCGTAGACGCAGTCGACGGCAGGATCTGAGAAAGCGTCTGCGACCTGCTCCAGCACCCGGTTGTGGGCGAAGATATCATCAGAGTGCATCAACCCGACAACATCGCCCGTCGCCCGCGCCTTGCCACGGTTGATGGCGTCGTAGATGCCGTCGTCTCTCTCGCTGAGCAGTGACATCCGCGGATCTGACTGACTCTGCAAAATGTCCAGCGTGCCATCGGTTGATCCGCCGTCCTGCAGCACATGTTCGGTGTTTTCCCAGCTTTGAGACTGAACGGAGTGTAGGGCCTCGCCGATGGTTGCGGCGCGGTTATAGACGGCTGTGATGACGGAAATTTTCATGAAGATTCTTTTGGGTGCGGCATAAAGCGCAGTCATATTGTCCTTGCAGAGACGAGTTCGAATTGGTCTGACAGCGCCCTGTGGTGGATTAAACGGGGTATCCTGACAGGATTATGGCGAAATTGTGTCTGCTGTGATATCCTTATCATGGATCTATCGTGATTCTTTGTCAGGATTTATTTGTGCGAAGCCTTTTAACCTTATTGGCTGCGATTTTGACCGTGGCATTTGCTGCGCCGACGACGGCGCAGGTTGCCACCGACTGCCCGAACCCTGATCTCTATAGCGGTGATTATTTTTTGACGTGTAATGAGTTCCAAGGGAGCGTTAAAGAGACCACGCAGGCAGAGAATGTCACGTACTTGGAGGGAACCGATACGATAACCGGGCTAGACAATTCGCAGCCGGGATTTACGATTTCCAACAGCTATTTTTTGTATGACCTGACAGAATTTGGCGGTAGTCTAATCGATGAGAATTTAAATATAGAGGTAACATTTTTCGCGACTGGTATGCTCGATTCCTCGACGGGAGGGCCTAGTGCATATGAAGACCTTGCCTTTTACGACGTCACTCAAGCCAGCATCGATTTTCTTCTCGGTGCCTCATCCACTACAACCCTCACACAGGTCTTTTCGGATTTAGAGACTATGGGAGCAGGTGGTAGCTCATTCGGCACGAAACGCATCAATGATTCTGACTTGCAAGGTGAAGCGATTCCAACATTTTCCATTGTGCTGTCTGACGCGGCTCTTACCGATCTGAACTTAGCCATCGGCAATCCTGAATTAGATTATTGGGGGCTCGGTGCTCACTTGACGTCGACGAACGGCCGCTCGGTACAGATCTCCAGCCTCTCAATAACGGACGCTCCGACCAGTGGCCTTCGGGCGGTTCCCGAAGTGAGTGCAACCGGCGCATTGGCGGCATTTGGCTCGCTTCTTGCCATGATGGCGTTTCTCTGGGAGCGTCGGCGCGTAACAGCTGCTGCGGTCTGATTGGCGCTACCACCCCTGTTCGACAGAAGGCGTTTGTTCAACTGTAACGAAAGCCTTGCTTCTCCCCAAGGTCCGAACGATCCGGCTTAATTCATGCGAAAATTGCACGGGGACGCAGTCAAGCAGATAGCGCTCAGGCACCCTTTGATTGGGCTTTGCCATCACATCACCCGTGTCACGGCACTTGACCCGTGCCTCTCACAACTCTGAAAACCGCTTGGGCGGGATTAGCCGCGAGAGAACGGATACATTCTATTGCACGTAGTCTAGGGCCGGACGCCCGTTCACTCTGCTGAGCTCGTGGCTATTGAACAAATTGTCGGCGGGGACCGTAGTTTCTACCATGCCATCGCCCGAAAACGCGCGTCGCCACTCCGTCAACGTACCGCTCGTATCTACAATGGCCGTGTCCGTCCAAGGCGCCGACCAGTGTAGGACAGGATCATAATATGTGTCTCGGCCCAAAGCATCGTAGTTGATGCTGTTCAAACGCAACCCGCCGGTATTGCTGCGACCATAGGTGCGTATTTGGTGCGCGGGAAAGGAGATTGAGAGAATGGCGGGCGCACTTTGCTCGCGTCCGCTGCTGGCGAACAGTCCGATGTCGACACGTGACGTTTGGATCTGCCGATGACCCTCTGTGGAGGTCACCTGAACATCAAAAGGGTCGTGCCAGGCAATCGATATGCGGGCTTGCTGCCCATTATCACCCACGGGGATGATACGGACCCTGTCCGGGTCCCCCTGTAACAGGCGCCACGTGTTGGTCACGGGCTTGCCCATCGGGTCGACCGTGTTCTCTGCCGATATAGTCAGTGTCTTGATGCCTTCAAAGCCTCGCCAGATCCGTGCAACGGCGGAGGGCGTGTCGTAGAGTTTTTCGCTCATCTGCGCGAGGCCTGCAGCGTCGCGAAAATCTTCCTCGATGACCGCAATCTGAGCCATAGGCGGGATGTCCTCCGGTCGAAGTGCTGCCGCGTGCCCAACCATGCGTTCGGGTCGGACCTCACTTCCGTTCAAGACCGGCCGGTGTGCTGACCCAGCGAGATAGTGCTCCAGCTGGTTGACGGGTCTGAGGTTGCGCCTCAGTATCATTTGAAGGGTCGGGGCGACGAGCCCGTGTTCCTTCATATAGTCCAGCGTGTCCGACGGGAAGGCGGCAAGCGTGGCGGCTATGGCGCGCATGAAGGGCCGGTCCGACCCCGAAGACCCCTGACTGACAATGTGATATGGCCAATGCGCTGGAAAGCGGTCGACCTCGTCGAAATCGCGATGCTCGGGGTAGATGTAAATGTGGTTGTTCCGGTAGAGCCGCGCACTCAATTCCCGCCCGAGCCGCGATGTCATCGCGAGCCTGGGCAGACTGCGCGCCTCCACGCCACCTGTGATCGCTGTGGAGGAGTTGCCAAACACGACCGCCGGGTACAGGATCATGCCCGCGAGCCCATAATCCGCGTCTTTCTGTTCCAGGGCGTCCCCGTATTTGAGATGGTGCAGCCGGGGGTACAGCTTGGGGTCCAAGCGCGAATGTCCCCGATCGCGGTTATCGTAGAGAATGCCTTCAAAACTGTTCGACAGCCCACGCGCATCATAGCTGCGGAGCAGCGTGGCGACTTGCGTGTCCGATGTCGCTGCAACTATTGGCAAGGAGACATCTGTTGGCGGGATCTCTAACCCGGTCGCAACCTGCATACCCGGCGCAACCTGCTCCAGGTCTTGTAGCCGAACCGTGACCTCGCCGGCCAAGACGCGCGCCGGCAGACACAAGAGCGACATCAGAAAAATGAAAGACCTAAAACGCATATGTGATGTGTACTGCTGCGCAACTCGAAAAAATAGCCCCTTGGCGGGGCGATGCATCTATCGGTCGATCTGCAGGTCTTGGGGGGCGTTTCACCATCCGCGAACCACTCCGTTCTTGGAGGCTCAATGAAGTACATATTGCTGGCGCGGCTGTGGACCACTTCAGTTATAGTCCGTCGGAAAGAATGCTTCTGTGCGGCCAAATACCCGGTACCGCAACAGGCCGATCCATTCCTTCACACCAAGGTTGACCATGCCGAGGTGCCCGACGAGGTCCCATCTTATATTGCTTAAAAAGTCCCCGCCCCTATCGTCGACGGGGTAGGGGATGAGGTTGCGCCATCCGGCTGCACAGAAGGTGCCAAATGCGCGTGGCATGTGAAAGGCGCTGGTGACCAGAACCCAGGTCCCATCAGTGTCGGCAACCCTTGCGCGGGTGCGCCGCGCATTCTCCGCCGTTGTGCGCGACTGCCCCTCGACGATCAGACGCGCCTCTGGCAGGCCAAGCCGGCGCAGGATGTCCGGCCCAATCTCATATGCGCCCTCCTCGACGGGGCTGAGCGCTACCTTCCCGCCTGAGAACAGGACCTTCGCGTCGGGGAACCGATTTGCGAGTTCTATCGTTGCGATCAGGCGCTGCGCGGCATCGTTTACCTGCGCAAAGCCGCCGACGCGTTCAGGTGCTACATGCTCCATGCCACCAAGAACGATGATGCCTTTCGGGGACGTGATGTCCGGGTGGACAGGGTAGGCGGCCTCCAGCGGGTTCAGAACCAGATTGCCAACGGGCGTGAGGCCGATCAGGACCACGAGGCTTAGGGCGAAGGCAAGAGCGCGCTTCGCAGCTGTGATGCGCGCACGCCAGAGCAGGACCAGCGGGAGGGCAAACAGAAGAACAAGGATGGTCTCCGGGCGCAGCAAAAAACAGGCGGTCTTGCTGGCGATGAGAAAGATTGTGTCCACTGTATAATGCGTCCCGGATCAATCTTTGCGGGCGTGGATGCGGATGCCGGGCGCATCGTCTGGCGTGCCGATGAATTCGATGCCGGCGGCTTCAAGGGTTGACCTGAGTAAAGCGGCGTTTGCTTTTGTGATATTCGGAATTCCATCAATTGCTTCAAAGTCACAGCAGTGATTATCGCGTTTCCCAACATAATGAGACCGAGGCTGACATAGTGCTCTCAATTGGTTATGATAGGCTCGGGAGCCAGAAAATGTGAGGTGAGAATGTTCAATCCGACCGCGGTCGTTGCCGCCAAATTTGGAGATCATCTCGCTGAAACCTACCTTCAGTATTTCTCCGGACGCAAAGCCGAATATGCCGCATACATAAGCGGTAGCGCCCGAATGTTGCTAGAACGTTTGGGCAATTCGGACGCTCTTTATCATAATGCCGAACATACGATGATGGTGACACTCGTTGGTCAGCAAATCATTCGAGGTCAGTTGGTCACTCGCGCTGTCCAACCGGAAGATTGGCTCCACTTCATCGTCGCACTTTTGGTTCATGATATCGGATATACTCGTGACATCTGTGAAGGTGACACGGACGCCGAGGTGATTGTAAACGCGGCCGGAGACAAGGTTTGTCCACCGCGCGGTGCTTCCGATGCTTTTCTTGCTCCCTATCACATAGACCGTGGAAAAATCTATGTCAGGCAACGATTTGCGGGTTCCAGTCTCATCGATGAAGAGAGGATAGCTGACGCTATCGAATACACTCGATTTCCTGTTCCGGACAATCAGGCTTATGCTGATACAACGAGCGAACCTGCTCTGGTGCGCGCTGCGGATCTAATCGGCCAGATCGCCGACCCTTTTTATCATAGGAAGATTGGTGGGCTGTATTGTGAGTTCGCCGAAACCGGTTTCGCGGAAACGCTCGGATATAAGACTCCGATGGATTTGATGGAACAGTTCCCGCAGTTCTTTTGGAAGCAGGTGCAGCCCTTGATTGGTCCCGCGCTCGTGCATCTGGAACACACTATGGAAGGCAAGCAATGGGTGGCACAACTTTATAATCATGTGTTTCAGGTGTCTCATAGGTCTAGTTGCCTTGGGCCATTTCCTGGTGCAGTGGATGCGGCAAAAACCGACTAATCCGTTTCCCGACCAACTCATACAAACAGTCTTAATATTGCGACAAATCTGTAGCCTTCTGTTTTTGGTAAGTCCGCACGCAGTGTGAAAACTCGGCAGATCTGGCGTCGCGGGGCTTCTCCTTTGTCAGCACTGAAGAAAGGGCATCGGTAAAAATTTTCGCCTATGACAATCTGGTGTATGGCGCGCTGGACGGCGAGGTGATCCGAAGCGGCTCTGATACCATCGTTTCCGACGAGGGGCTGAAGTTCTTTCTCGTCATCGTAATTAAGACAGGAGCTATCTTGACACAGAAGCTGATCCGCTGCCGATCACGCCGGGTATGATCGCCCCAGTTGGTATCCAAACCGGCGAATAATCAGTCCTGTCCTATCTGGCAAAACAGGTCCTGAGCGCGCAGTTAGAAGCCTTCCGCGAGCGTTGATCACTTTTGCGACGAGACATAAACGCCATCCCAGTCGGGACCCGGTGGAGTTGCGCGGAGCTCGGTGAGCCGGGTCCGGTACATCTGGATATATTCGTCCAACGGGAAATTGATCATATTCAGGTCATTGCGCAACGCATCGATCAACGTCTCCAGCGCATCCCAGTCTTGCGCCCGATAGGCCGCGAGCATCTTTGAGTTTGTTTCCACAGCAGTTTTGAATGCGGGATCTTCGAAAAGCGTTTCATCTCCCAAAAGAGCAAATATATTCTCGGGCACTGCCTTGCCGACCACACGGATCATATCAAGCTCAAGCAAAGCAAACTCGCCGATCACCTCGTATGCAGTGGTCTGACCTAAAATGATTGGCGCGCCATAATAGCGCGATTGGCCCTCAAGCCGTGAAGCAACGTTAACCGGATCACCTAATGCGGTGTAATCAAACCGCGTGTCACTGCCCATATTGCCGACAACACATTGCCCGGTATTGATGCCGATGCCGACGTTCAGACGGTGAATTGTCTGCACCATTCTTTCTGCCTTTTCCTTGTCACTCTGCCCGTTGTGGCTATTGGCGCTTGTCTGCATGCGGTCCATGTTGAAATCTTTGACATCCCGAATCATTCTGAGCGCTGCACGGCACGCAGACCGGACATGGTCGGGGTTGTCCAAAGGCGCGTTCCAGAAAGCCATGACAGCATCACCCATGAACTTGTCGATGGTGCCATTCTGATCCAGAATGGCTTTGGATAGGATGTTCAGAAACTGGTTCATTAACCTGGTCAGGCCTTCAGGGTCGTCTCGGAATGCTTCTGCAATCGCGGTAAACCCGCGCACATCACTGAACAAAAGCGTAAGCTCACGGGATTCTCCTCCAAGACTGAGTTGTTCCTGGTTTTCGGTCAGTTGGTTCACCAGATCAGGTGATACATATTGGCCAAAAGCATCACGTATCACACGCTTTTGCTTTTCTTCACGCAGATAATTCACCGTGGATATTAAAATGATGGTGAGTGCCGTTGAGAAGGTGGGAAAAGATGGGTCGAGCAATATTCGATGTTCGTAAAAGAGATAATAGGATATTGCGATATACGCGGTCAGCAGGAATGCCGACGAGATAATCAGCGCGCTGGCACCGAAGAATGGCGCAAAAATAATAACCAAGGTGCACAGGAGTAGGGTCACTGCAAGCTCGACCGTGATTGTGTAGTTGGGACGGATTAGAAGGGTCTTTGCCATCATGTTTTCGAGGACCTGAGCGTGAATTTCCACCCCGGCCATCGACGTGCCAAGAGGTGTTGCGCGGAAGTCTTCAAGACCGATGGCAGAGGTGCCAACGAGGACCAGATGGCCCGCGAGCCTGCCGCGCGGCATCGTGCCTTCCAGCAGATCACCCGCCGACACATATCTTGCCCTCAAATGTGGTGTCAGATACGGCCACACCGTGCCATCGCGCGCGGTGGGCACCAGTTGTTGCGCCAAAATAATCCCTTCAACACCTGCGGCATTCGTGCGTACTGCAAACGGCTGACCGCCCGTCGCGATCCTGAGCAATTCCGGCGTGAGCCCAAGCCGAACTTCTTCCTGAACGTTCATCACAAGTGGTACGCGCCGAAATACGCCATCCGCGTCCGGCCTGGCATTGAACAATCCACGGCCCGCAGCAGCGGCCTCAAGTTCTGGCAGATTTTGCAAGATATCAGGAAAACGCAACAGAAAAGGTTTAGGATCGGGGCCGATCAGCGCGAATTGGACGTCTGTCAAATCGCGTTTCTCTGCGCGATTTCCAGCAGAGGACCGCACAGAGGTCTGCCCGACGATTACGCGCGCACGGGTGAAAGCCTCGGCAAGGATCGCGTCATTATCGGGGAGTTTGAGCATCTGAGCGGCAAGGTCGGGAGGGAGTTCGGGGTTGTCCGCTGCGATCTGCGCTGGCGATAAACGGTCTGGTTCGGCAAAGATAATGTCGAATGCAATCGCAACCGCGCCATCCTGAGTGGCCTTGTCGACCATCTCTGCGATCCGAGTGCGCGGCCACGGCCACTGTCCTAACGCCTCAATACTGCGATCATCCACATCGAGGATGGCCACCGGAAGCGGGGTATATTCGCGTGGTTTGGTCTGGTGATAAAAATCAAACACCGCATTGCGGATGGCAGAGACAAGAAGTGGGTCACCGATCCGAACGACGATCCCGAAGGCCACACAGACAAAGGCGATGATACGGACCCATCCCACCCATTTGGAAAAACTCCGCTTCACGAGCAAGCACCGCCAATCGCTGCTCTCGGTTCTTCGGCCCTGCTATAAGCCGTGCTGCTTGTCTCAGCATTCGAACTGATCACGTGATTAGCGTACCTGCAAACAGAAAAAAACCATTCAACCACAAGGTTCAAAACGTCAAAATTCAAGAGTATTCTTCCGCATCGGCGGAAATACGGCATTTCTGGTGCCCTTATTTTCTGAAATCTGTCATGTCTCACAGACCCAAGGTCATTTCAAAGGTATGTTCACGTCAACCTATTTTTCTGTGGAATACACAAGTGTCCTGGAATTCCACCTTTTTTCTAGTCTGAACCATCAGTCGTTATCTGACTGCGGAACCTGACAGCAGCTATGTTGTTGCTGATAGGGCTGAGTTACATCAGGATACAATTGAGCGTTCTGGTCAGGATTTAATCATTTTCGGTCTGAGCGGTGATGCATTGTGCATCACTCATTAGTTCTTGATCGACCCGAGTGCAGATCTTTACGATACATACGCCGCTTTTTTCCGCGGTGGTAACGTCGCGCGGTCTACTTAAACAATCACGCCCGGTCACTATGCGTAGGCCGGAGCGTCCGTGCAACGTGTCGTTGGCACGGTTGAAAAGCTTCAAGTTGGAATGAAGGTCTTTCAGCAGGTTGTGCCGCAGATCGAAGACGGAGCCGCGCTTTCAGTCACTTTATTTTTGGACATCCCGGTCCAGGCGCTCAGTTGACTTGTTATCAGACGCCTGATGTCGATCGCGAAAGGATATCCGGGAGTGACGTTATCGGGCATTTGCCGCGGGGGTGGGGGGGACACCATATCAAAAATAAAAAACAACCCCATACACAGTAGAATAACCACGCCGAATGTCTGCTGAAACCGGCAAAACTATGCTAAACTGCGTCTAGGATATCGAGGAGTGCAGATCCGGCATGGCCAGGAAATCACCGGAAGTGACCGTGTCAAAGAGCGCTCTTGCAGCGCACGAACAGATTTCCTCTAAAAAGCTGCAGACAGCTCTCGAGGTCAGCGATGCAAATCTGCTCCAGCAAAAACTCAACGAAATATCAAAGCTGCTCTGGGTACATGAGGACGCAAGCGAGGACACCAAACACGAGCGCGTGGTGCGCGCCCTGGAACTTTATGAAAGCCTGGAGCCTGCAGATGGCGCTGAGGGCATGCTTGCGATGCAAATGGTCGGGACGCATGATGCCGCGCTGGAGTGTCTGAAGCGGGCAGCTTTGCCGAACCAGACCTTCGCAGGGCGCGATATGGCGCTGAAACACGCGCATAAGCTGATGACACTCTACACGCAGCAGCTGGCCACGCTGAACAAACACCGCGGCAAGGGGCAGCAGAAAGTGACGGTCGAGCATGTGAATGTGGAAGCCGGAGGGCAGGCCATTGTCGGGAATGTTTCGGCTGGCGCAACAGGGCGCCGGAAACAGGACAAGGGGCCTCCATCGCTTGAGCACAATGAGCAGCCGACACTTGATACCAGTACCGAGAAAGATACCAGTACCGAGAAAGTTCCATCAAAGGCCCGGAAGTCTTGAAGGTGCCATCCCCCCACAAGCGCAACACGGGCCCCATGACGCAAGCCGCACGCTGCGGCGCAAAGACCCGCAAGGGCACACCCTGTCAGGCGCCCGCCGTCGCAGGTAAGAAAAGGTGCCGGATGCACGGCGGTGCCGCAGGCTCCGGCGCGCCCAGAAGTAATAAAAATGCGCTGAAGCACGGTCTCTGTACTGCAGAGGAGAAGGCGTTCAACGCCCACGTGCGAGATCTTATCAGGCAAGGCAAAGAAATGATTGAAGAGATTTGATGTCAGCGCGTGACACGAGCGTCGTCTGCGCGCCGCAGAATTCTCGAGCGGTCTGACTGTCCCAAGCAGCAACACGCATGCAGCGACATAAGCTGGCCATTGCTCTGGCCAACAAGCGCGGCCCCGATTATCTTCTTAATCGCGCTTTATCCCACCAAATGCAGACAAAAGTCCGTCGGCAGCATTGTCCTGTGGTTTCAACTGGTCGCCGCAACACATGCGTCAAACTTCTCAGCAGGCGTTTGGTATTGCAAGGTCTTTCGAGGTCTCTCGTTAAGCTGGCGAGCGACGGCGCTGAGTTTCGCTTGGCTAAAGCCCGATATGTCAGTGCCTTTCGGGAAGTATTGGCGAAGTAATCGATTGGTATTTTCATTACTTCCTCGTTGCCAAGGTGACTGGGGGTCACAAAAATAGACGTCAATATTTGTCGCCATCGTGAACTTTGCATGCCCGGCCATCTCTGATCCACGGTCCCATGTCAGCGATTTGTACAGCTCCTTGGGAATCCGGACATTCGCTGCGCTCACGTTCTATGTCGCACATGCGGACAAACCAGCCTGATGCAACTGCAGCGCAGATCGTGGCGTCGACACACGATCCAGACACACAGGTTCAGCGGCAGCGCAGCACGAATTCCCCATACCGGCCGTTCAAAGCATCCCAAATCTCCAAATTCCAATCCGACCGTTCGCCGTGCCCATACGAGACAGCGGGCTTTGAGACAGGCGATGCGCCAGAATGTCCGCCTGTGGTGGAATACAGCCAGTAGTTCCAGGCACGGACGGCCAAGGAATTGGTGCTGCCGCCGGACGAACCGCCTATCCTTTTGATGATGGGCGCTTGTGCCGTCATGCGGGAGCAGGCAAGTGTGCAACGCTGCCCGCACCTCGCGTGTCTTTAGCTACAATCAATGGTACGGAGATCACTCAGTTAACTCGAAGTCGTTCAGTACCCATGTTTTTTCAATGTAGCCTTCAAGCGGGCCGTAGAAGCGGAAAACTGTGAAGAACCCCTTGGATGGGTCGGTCTTGATCCAGTTCGCCTCGAATCCCTCAGGTACCGATTGACCGAAATACAGATCCACCGATCCATCCGCGTTGACCACGGGGTCGGTCTGGCTGCCAACCGTGATTTGGCCGTCCGATGCCAACAGTCCACGGGTGGCTGGATCATAGGCCGTTACGGCCCAGAACCGTTTGACCGGCGTATTTGCGGGGACGTTCAGCCGGTAGGACTTGCTCCCATCAAGAAACCCGCCATTCGCATCCCTGAAGGACGTGAGATAGGCCGTCCCCACACCCGGGGTGGTCGACAGAAGGTTGGGCGAAACCACAATCGCCTGGTAGTGCCACAGCGTGCGGGCATCAATGTCATTGGCGCCGCTGTCCCGGGTGAACTCGGTATTGCGCACAAACATCTTTTCCCACTGCCGCTCCGGCCAATAGCGGATATCAGGCTCACGTGAAGCATAGACGATGGCCCGGGACATGGCCGTGCCCTGCTTGGCCCCCTGATCGAGGATTGCGGACATGCGGACATCCGGAGTGAAGGGTTTTCCCTTTTCGATGCCCAGAGTGGCCAGACGACCGAGCTGCTCGGGGTCAAACAGTTCGGACGGCTCGTGCTGAATGATCTCGTTGAGCATCTCGAAGACCGTTCCGTCCTCTGGAGGAAGCGGGTTCATGCCCACCTCGCTTGCGTTGACATAACGCGCCTCGCGCGGGCCGGTCTCCAGCGGGTAGACCTTGAAATTCTGCTCGAACCACTCCACCGCCTCATCGCCAGTTCCAACATCGACGAAAGCACGCATCATGGTCCAGACCCGGTAGCCCGGAGAGCGCATTACGAAGTACCCGTCGGGTATATCGCCCGTGTAACCGGGGGGGAGGAACAGGTATTTCCCGCCTTCGCCCTTATCCAGGCCGGTGGCGCCGAAATCGGTCAGGTAATTGAACACCGCGTCATTGGCGGTGCCAAACATGCCGGCCGGAATCTCGACGACCGTTGGGCCGTCGATCTTCAGATCAAGCGATGCCACCGCATAAATCGTGCTGTTGTTGCCGGTCAAATAGGGTTGGTTGGAGTTCATGTAGTCCGCCATCACGCCAATGTCCGACGAGGTTTCGAACTTGAGATCACGGGCCTGGGACTTCACGATCGCATAGAGCGATAGCGCCGGGTAGAAATCCATGTAAGCTTGCGTGGCGCGTTGCAGGTCCAGTTCATCATACAACGCCTGCGCAGACTCTTTGGTCGGGAATCCGCCGCCGTCGAACTCCAGCGCGCCAAAATTCGTGTCGAGGCTCATCGGAGCCGACCGGAAATCGCTGCTGGTCTGTGGCGTTCCCGGATTGGTGAACAAATCGCCAACAGGCTGGGCCTCCTGAGCCAAGGCGCTGGTGGCCAGGCAAGTCGAAACAAGAAGGGCGGCTGTCAAAGTTCTATGCATTGCTTTCTCCATTTATACTATTTGGCAAACTGAAAGTTGACGCCAGCAAATACGCCCCACTCCATTTGTCCATCTCCATCGGACGCCACTGAATATTGAGGCTCAATGAAGTAATTGATGGTGACATTTGGCTTCGTGACCACACGCCCTGCACCAAATCCGATCGGGATGTTGTAGTTGTCAGTCTCAAAGTCGTAGGTCCAGATCGCTGTTGATCTCAGGTACCAGCCGTTGCCCAACTGCTTGATCAGCAATGGTTGAAATGCGCCTGAATTAACATCAGCGCGGTCGCTGTCGCCCGCAAAACTGCCCTGCCACGTCAACAGGTACCCCCACTGAAATCCAGGTGTTGCCGTATTGAACAAAACGTTGGCCAGACCTGCCGACCATTTCCCAGACCCTGTCGCATCCTCGGTTGCGGTCGGAGCCGTGACTTGTGGCCCGATACCGAAACTAAGGTTGGGGTTACCGGTATCCATCAGATAAGCCGCAAAAACGTTAAAGTCTCCAAGGCCGTTGGTTTTTCCGCCATTGAAGGGATCGGGAAAATCGTTGATGGGCAAAGTAGCACGTACAAGCCAATCTCCTCCAAAGGCGGAAACAGGTAGAGCGCCTCGCAGAAAGAATGAATTGGCAGTTGAATCTGTTCCAGTCAAAGAGCCGTTGTACTGGTTTTGCAAATTGAACGTCTTGAACGCCGCGAGAGGATTGTTGGCCTGCGCTAGAGATGCAGCGTCTGTTCCCTGCGCCGCTCCGGGCAAAGCAGTTGAAGCAAGCAACAGGGCTGCCAGGTACGCGGCGGTGTATATTTTTCGTGTTTTCGGCATAGTCTGCGTCCTTTCTTGGTCGATCCGGCGCCATAACGGCCCAGACATCTGAGAATCATTCCAGCACAACGCGACATTGCCTTTTGGTTATCCCGCGCCAATCTGGGGTCGCTCGCCCCATACCGGGGCGCCGTCATGACGGGTTGCTCGTCAGAACTGAAAGCTCAACCCGGCCATGAGCCCCTTCTGTTCAACATCGTATGTGAAGTCGCCGCTCCTGCGGTCGACCATCAGCAAGCGGTATCCAAGTACTCCCGAGGTCATGGGTGTGAACTTGTATCCAACACCACCAAAGATATCCGCCATAATTTCGGAACCCACTCCGAAGCCACCTGCATAGGCCCAACCGGTCAGGTATTTCCTGTCGGCAATGTCCATCCGTCCGCGCAAACCAATGACCGGATCAACCCAGCTGTCATTTCCGTTGGCAGAGGCAGTGGGCAGATCGCCTGCGGCCAGGTCCAAAGAAGTGTCGACGCTCCAGTACCGGGCACCGGCGCTGGCCCACAGTTCTCCGGTCGGAGCCTCCACCATCTTGTATTCCCCCAGAACCGAGAAGATCTTGTTCTTCGCTCTGACGGTCGCGTTGTTGAAAAGCGGTTGCAGATCTGAGGTGGAGTTCTTCAGGCTAATGTACTGCAGGTCTGCTGTGACACCCCACCTTCCCTTCTGCGCATTGCCAACAATCATTCCCGCGAAAGACAGGTTATCGAGGATGTCGCTAAAACTGGCATCGACGTCGACAGGAGGCAGGCCAGGAATCGTCGCAGCGGTACCGGACAGGCTCGCCCCCCAGAGATATGGCGCCACCGTGAATTTCCAGCTATCCCGTTCTGGAGCGTCCTGCGCGATTGCCACCGCGGTAAATTGCCCCAAGGCGAAGACGGAAGCGCATAGTCTGAAGCAAATGCTGGTTTTCCCGAGTTCGATTTCAGTTGCTTTCATAACGCTCTCCTGATGTGTTTTCGCATTGGTTCGATCGACATGCTCACCTGATCACGAGACTGAAGGGAAATCCCCCGACAGCCGCCATTGAGGCTTGAAGAATTGTGTGAAGCCGGGGCGTGTCAGCGCCCCAGCAATAGGCAAAACCTTACCCGCCCTTCAGGCCTTCCGCATGGGCACGGGCTCCGACGGCTTCCATCGCAATGGCCTGCGCCTCTTCGGAAACAAGCTGGGCGTAGGCAATCGCAACAGCGGCATCCGCCTCTGCGTTCTCTGCGTTCCTCTCGGCCTTCGCCAGATCGCGTTCCGCTTTCCAGGCGTCCCATTTCGCTTTCTGCTCGGCCTTGTGGTTTTCATAGTTCGACTGGATGCCGGACCACCACGCATTCATGCTGCTGTCGACCTCGGCAACGGCGCTGTTCCAGTCCTGCTCGGCCTTTGCGTATTCCGCACTCCACTTTGCTTTGAGCGCGTCGCGTTTGGCCTGTTCCTCACGCGTATATTCATCAACGCGTGTTTCGACATTTTTCGCCTTCTCGGCGAGTGCGGCAAGTCCTTCAGAGAGTTTCATTTCTCTTCTCCTTTTTAGAAATTGAATGATGGTCGAATTATCCCAATCGCCGGGGGTTCGTTTTGGTCCGTTCACGACAAGTAGGCAGGATTTCAGCCTGCCGGGCTGAGCCGCCAACACAGCGCTGGCGGTCTCAACCACTGTGGCCCTATTCGCTGACCTCTTCGACTTCGCCGGGCTGCCATTCGCCATCATACCAAGCCTGTTCGGGGCCATAGATGCGCCACAGCATGTTCCAGCCTTTGCCGGGAATGGTCTGAATCCAGTTGTCCGCACCGTCCGGACGTTCCGGACCGAAATAGACATCCCAGGAGCCATCCGCATTCTGCACGACCGCCTTATCGATGCTGGTGACAGCGGGGTAAGGGCTGTCGACCTGAAGCATGGACCGGGTCATGTTGTCATAGACCGTGATGTCCCAAAACCGGCGGGCCGGAACATTTGGGGGCACGTGCACGCGATACGTTTTTGCGCCGTCAAGCGGATCGCCTTCAGCATCGCGCAGACCGATCACATATTGCGACCCGGCGCCGATCGGGGGTTTCACCATCGCCGGTGTGATACCCGTGGCATAGAAGTGGAACCGCACACGCGAGTTGATCAGGCGGATGCCGTCATTCAGGAATTCGTAACTGCCACCGGCAAAGCCTCTTTCCCAGCTTTTGCTGTCCTGCCAGATGATGCGGTTATCGTCACGATTGGCCCAAATGATCGAGCGCTGCGCGGCGGTGCCGACCGCTGCAGCTTCGGCAAGAATTTTCTGCATACGCTCATCGGGCGCAAAGGGTTTGCCTTTTTCGATGCCGATGGCCCGCAGCAGGCCGAGCATTTCCGCGCTCTGCGCCGCATTCGGCTCTTCCTGAACAATCTCGTTCACTTCTTCAAAGAAGGTCGCATCCTGTGCGTGCAGGGTGTTGAGTTCTTTCAGGGCCACATCAACCCAATTCACCTCTTTGGGATCCTCTCCCATGGGGTACAGACGGAAATGGGATTTCATGTTGTCGACAACCGGGTCGGCTTCGAAATCCGTCATGAACCCCCGGACCGCCAGCCAATGACCATAGGTCTCGGAACGGCGCACGATATAACCTTCGGGCAACTCACCCTCATATCCCGGGGGCACCAGCAGGTACTTGCCACCTTTTCCCTTGTCGGGTCCGGCATTGCCGAAGTCAGTCAGATAATGAAACCAGGCATTGTCGATGATGCCCAGAACGTCCGGCGGCGTTTCCATGATCATCGGCCCGTCTTTCAGGTCGATCCACATGAAGCCGTAAATCACCGTGGTGTTGCCGGTCAGCAAGAGGCCCTTGGAATCAAGTCGACCATGCCAGTACATCATGGTTTCATTGTCAGGGCCAAATTGGCGAAGGCCCTTACGGAACCCGGCCAGCGACGCGGCCGGTGTGGTCATGATCATCGCCTCGACCGCGCGGCTGAAGTCCAGATGATCCCACAGCGCTTGTGACGTGGCCGGGGTTGGAACACCGTCCACGAATTCCAGCGTCCCGATTCGCGTCTCCGTGCGATCGGGTGTGACGACGTTTGCGGGGATATCGGTTGTATTCTTGTATGTGGGGCTTTCAGCCAGCGCCGGGCTGAATGCGAAAGCAAGGGCACTTGCGCCGTACATAAGGGTCTTGATGGATTGTTGTCTCATGGTGATCTCCTCAGTTGTGAAAGCCGACACCCCTGCGATCAGGCAGGGATCGATTCTTTCTTCAGACTAGGCTTCCCTCCAAGCCGTTTTGGTCCGATCACGCCACCTGAACACTTGATCGTGCCTTTCAAAGCGGAAAGCTTATCGTGAACATCAAGCCGTCGCCTTCGACCCTGTTCTTGACATTGAATTCCTTGTAGCCCCGCAGGTTGGCAAAGACTTCTTTGCCGCCTGCTTCAAAGATCCAGCCGATTTGCGGGCCGATCCCAAAGGTGCGTCCCTTGAAATCACCAAGGATGGCAGGCTGTCCGCTATCAGCCGTCAGCTGCTGATAGGCAAATCCGACAAGTCCCACATACATCTGCTCGGTCACAAATTTGGATGCGCCCAGATCGATGTGGAAATCGATGCCGTTCTTGTAGTTTGTGTCAGAATTTTTAAAGTTGTATGTCAAACCAGCAGTGGCTGAAAACTCCCACCCCGTATCGGGGTTGAGAAAGGTATATGCACCACCAATATCGATCGCAGCGTGCCCCAGCCCAAGGTTTGATAGACGGTTGGGGTCATAACTGCCAACCGGAATGCTGCCGGCGACATAGGCCATATAGTTATGCACACCACGGTTCCAGAACAGTTGAGCGGTGGGATACAGATCGCTCATTCCCGTCACTTCATCTGACGCGGCCGCACTGCCCCCCCCAACTGAAATATCCGCTGACACCTTGCTGCGGGCAGGAATGAACGCCAGCGAAAAACTGGGACGCCCGCCAAGAATAGTCGTGTCTGGTGTATAAGCCGGAACTATAAACTGACCGAAATAGCTGGCGTCGACGCCAAGTTTCAGGTCGTTGCCAAATCCCAGAGGTTCACTGACACTCGCATTTGCAGAATACCAATAGGAAACCATCGCCAGAGACGCACCTGGCTCGGGCGCAACGGCGGCAAAACTGCCATATTGTCCCGGAAGCCAAAAACTCGTGCCGCCTTCATCGGCCCGAATGGATGATCCACTCAAGGCATTGAGCAGCAGTACACCTGCCACGATGATCCATCGCGGCCAGTGAAGGTCAGAGTTCAAATGAAACATCATTCTCTCCTGAAAGCCGGGCAGCGATTGCAGTTCGAAACCTTAAGTAGAACCCGCTGATGCGGATCACCTGGCGGGTGTCTGCTTGTCGGATCAGATCAATCGAGTGTGATCCGTCCAGTTTTGCAGATTGGGCGGTTCTGCCTAGTCCAATTTCAAACATGGCTTAATTCCCTTGTAATGTCCGGGGCTGGTCCAGTGACCAGCCCCGAAGCAATCCCTTATTCAACCAGTTCAATCTCGCCGGGTTGCCAGTTGCCATCCAGCCAGGGTTCAAGCGGGCCGTACATCCGCAGGGCGATGAACCACCCCTTGCCGGGCACCGATTGCAGCCAGTTGCTTTCCTTGCCTTCGGGTGGCGTCGGTCCGAAATAGACATCAATCGATCCGTCAGCGTTCTTCTGCATACCCTCGGTATAACTATCAAGCGTCGGGAACTGCTGGTCGGTCTGCAATTGCGAGCGGGTCTGGGTGTCGTACATCGTGACCGCCCAGAAATCCTTAACCGGCACATCTGCAGGCATCGTCAGCTTGTAAGTCTTGGCGCCATCCAGCGGGCGTTTTTCGCTGTCCAGCATTGCCATGGTATAGTCCGACCCCTTGCCGGCAGACCGGATCGCCATGGCGGGCGACACTACGATGTATCCGTAGTGGAAAGTCGTCCTCCCATCAAGGTTGCGGCCCGCGCCCCGCATAAAGGTCGTGTCGCGGTCAGGGAATGCCAGCACCCAGGCGCTGTCTTCCCCGAACACTTTCACGCCAGGGTCGCGCGGGAAATAGGTATAGTTGCGCGCAATGCCATCGCCAATTTTTGCCGCATCCTCCAGGATCGCCTGCATCCGGTCGTCGGGGGCAAAGTCTTTACCCTTTTCAATCCCGATTGCCGCGAGCTGGCCGGTTCGTTCAACACCCAGAAACCCTTCGGGTTCCTGTTGGATCACGTCGTTTAGCCCAGAGTAGAAACTGACATCGGTGGCAACAACCGTGCTTACCTCAGCGCCCGAGACATTCACGAACTCCATCGCAGGCGGTGTGTCGGCCTGCGACAGTGGATAGACCTTCAGGTTGTCGCGGATGTTTTTCGAGGCCGCTTCGACCCCGTCCGTCAAATACCCGCGCATGAAATTCCAGACACCGTAGGTCTTGGATTGGACAACGAAGTAGCCCTCTGGCACGTCGCCGTCATACCCCGGCGGGAGAACAAGGAAATTGCCGCCCTTGCCTTTGTCCGGGCCGGCCGCGCCAAGGTCGGTAATATACTGAAAAGCCATGTCGTCCAGCACGCCCAGCATGCCCGGTGGAAGCTCAATCACCGTCGGCCCGTCCCGTTCGAGGTCGAAAAAACCCATGGCGTACATCGTCGACGTGTTCCCCGTCAGAACCTGCGACTTGGAATCCATGAGTGTATCAAAAATGCAGATCTGGTGCGCAGCGTCGGCACAACCTGCCGCGCTCTGACCTTCGCGCAGGGCATAGGCCGACATGGTTGGCATGGCGTTCAGCATCACCTCGACTGCGCGGGACCGGTCGAGATAGTCATAAAGCGTATCGACGGTCGCGCCGTCGGGGACCCCGTCCCGATAGGTCAGCGTGCCGAGCGAACTGTCCACGCTGTCCGGTGTCGTGATCGAGTCGGGCAGGTCGGTGGTCATTTTCATTTGCGGTGCTTCGGCAAGTGCCGAAACGCTACTCAGCGCAAGCAAGCTTGCGCTCAATAATGCCGACACGTGTTTTCCTGGTTTCATTTCTCTCTCCTTTGCATCTGCAGACCTGGACAATTCAGAGCCGCAATTGATCCGCTCCAAGTTTAGCCGGTCCGCTTCGGGCGTTTTGGTCCGATCGCGCCACCAGACTGATCGTGCGTGATCATGAAGTGGCGCGGTTTCAGGCGATGGTCGCGGGTTGAAAATCGACGGTGGGCCGTGTTGCGAAAAGGATGCCGCACAAGAGAAAACGGGCCGGGAAGACCCCGGCCCGCTGATACTGATCTCGTGGTTAACTCTATTCGACCAACACCACGTCATTGGGCACCCAGATCTAATCGCTGAGGACCTTGAGGGGACCGTAGAAGCGCGGCGAAACCAACGTCATTCGACCTTCTTGATCGGCGTCATCGGGAAGGTCTGGTCGAAATATTCCTGTTCGGGGCCATAGAGCCGCAGATAGACAAAGAAGGACTGACCCTCATTGGTCTGTACCCAGTTGATTTCCTTACCGTCCGGCGCTTGGGGGCCGAAATACAGATCAACTGACCCATCGTCGTTCGTGATAAGCCCCTCTGAACGCGAAGACCGGTCCGACCGTTTCTGTTCGTTGCGGATAATCACACGGTTCTCGATGTCATAGACCGTGACCGACCAGAAATTGGCCGCCGGCGGATTCGGCCCGACTGTCAGCATGTAGTTCTCGCCACCCATCAGCGCGTTGCCGTCCGCATCGTAGTAGCCCCCCAGATAGGCCGAGCCCACGCCGGGTGTGCGTGACACCATGCCTGCCGACGTTGTCGTCGCCTCAAACCCGTAGGAGGCCCGCTCGTTGAACATCGAATAGGTCGGCAGGTCGATTTTAGGATCCATAGCGGCCATGGCGTCCTCGAACCCGGAGTTGTCACCGTACAGCGACGTCGGGAACATCTCGCGCGTCTTGTTGAACGAGATCGCCTGGGACATCGCCATGCCAACGTCGAGACCGGCCTGAAGGATCTCCTTCTGCGCATCCGTCGGGTTGAACGGTTTGCCTTTTTGGATGCCCAGGTCTTTCAGCCACGCATAAAAGAACCGATCACGCTCAGCCATCGGTTCACGCTGAACATAGGTATTCACCAACTCCCAGAACCGCATGTCGCGCGGTTGGGTATTGAGCGCGATCTCGTCGCCCGGTTTGGGGGCGTATTTGACGAACTTCGTTTCCGGCGGATTGTCGGCCTCCGACAATTTATAGGCCTTCACCGAGGTCCTGAGTGCCTTGGCTTCGTCGCCGGTTCCCAGAGCACGGTAGAAGTAGAACACCCGGAACGTGTCGGACTGAATAATGGTGCCGTCGAAGTCAACCTGAGCATCCTGCCCCGGCCCGACCAGCAACAGTTTTCCGGGCGTGCCGTCGATCTCGTGAATGGGCTGCATCCACGCGTTGTCCACCACGCCGAAGATGGCACCGGGGGGCAGATCGACCACAATTGGCCCGGTTTGCGACAAATCCGAGAACCCGATGGTGTAAGGTGTCGTGACGTTACCTGTCATGAACGGATAAACGCCGTCATATCCGTCATAGAGGCCAAAGAAGATATCCTCGTCCGAGATATCCATGCCTTGAGAGGTTTTCAGGTTTGCATGAAGCGCCGGGTAAAGCTGTTCGAAATTCATCATCGGCATCGCCCAGGTAACAAGCTGGGTGGCGCGCTGTTCCAGAATCCGGCGATGCAGGAAAGCGGCGGTATCTTTGGTGATCGACTGTCCTTGGAACTGGAGTTCGCCCGCGTAGGTCATAGCGGTGGACATGCCATCCTGCGCCAGCACCGGCTGGGTGCCTGCCAGAGACATCAGCGCGAATGCGCCTGCGATGGTTGTGTTGCGCAAAAGAGATTTTCTCATTGTCTTCTCCTTGAAGGTTGATGCAGGACGACGCGTGATCTCGTCGTATTCTGGAAACATGGTACGGCGATGCCGACGCGCGTTTTGGTCATATCGCGCCAAAAGAAAGGGCCGGAACATGTGCTCCGGCCGCGGTTCATTCGGTCACTCGACCAGTCCGATCTCGCCCGGCACCCAGGTCTTGTTCAGCCAAGGCTCAAGCGGGCCGTACATGCGCAGGATGATGAACCAGCTCTTTTCAGGAATGGTCTGGATCCAGTTGTTCTCCTGACCCTCGGGGGCCTCGGGAGCAAAGTAGATATCCCAGGATCCGTCAGCGTTCTGCTGCATGTTCTCGTTGTAGCTGTCGAGCGCCGGGAACGTCTGATCGGTTTGCAGCATGGACCGCGTCTGCGGATCATAGACTGTCACTGACCAGAAATCCTTGACCGGAACATTCGGCGGCAAGGTCAGTTTGTAGGTCTTGCCACCGTCGAGGATCTCTCCCCCTTTCGCCATTCCGGCGATGCCGTAGTCCGACCCCTTTCCGGGTGCGGTGACAGCCATCGCGGGTGTCACGACCACAGCGTTGTAGTGCATCCACAGCCGGGAATCGTACCGGCGTGCGCCATCGACCAGGAAAGTCGAGTCCTTGTTGGCAAAGGCCATGACCCATTCGCTGTCTGGCCCGTAGATCCGTTGGTCGCTGTCTTTCGGGACGACCGTATTGGCACGGGCATAAGCGTTGCCGATGGCCACCGCGTCGGTCAGGATCGCCTTCATGCGCGCGTCGGGTGCAAAGGGCTCGCCCTTGGCGATCCCAAGTGCCGCCAGCAGCCCACGGGTTTCGGGATCGTGGGCCCCGATGGGTTCTTCCTGAACAAGCTGGTTCAACATCTCCCAGTAACTGTAGTCGTTCGGCGGGACGGCGTTGTAGCCTTCGCGCCCCGACATGCCGATAAACTCCGGCTCCGGCGGGTTATCCGCCATCGACAGCGGATAGATTTTCAGATTGTCCCTCACGCCCTGGGCCGCCTTGTCGACACCGTCGCTGATATAGGCGCGCATGAAGATCCAGTTACCGAAGGTCGAGGGGCGGACCACGAAATAACCGTCCGGGACCTCGCCGTCATATCCCGGTGGAAGAATGAGGTACTTGCCCCCCTTGCCCTGATCGGGTCCGGCGATGCCAAGGTCGGTGACATAGCGGAACCACATGTCATCGACGACGCCCAGCATGCCCGGCGGCAGCTCGATCACGGTCGGCCCGTCATTGGCGAGATCGGTGTAGGTCCAGGTGTAAATCGTCGAGCTGTTGCCGGTCAGGAACAGCGACTTTGAGTCCGCCAGCTTGTCCCAGATCAGGATCTGATTGACCTTGGTCGCGCCGATATCGCGCTGGCCCTGTCGCATGGCGTACTGCGACACCCCGGGAACGGTCGAGACATAGGCCTGCACGGCCCGCGCGCGATCCATGTAGTCATAGACCGTGTCGATCGTTTCTTCGGTCGGCACGCCGTCGAAAAAGTTGAGAGTCCCGATCGAGGTGTCCACGACATTCGGTGTCGTGATCTCCGGCGGGATATCTGTCGTCATCTCGTAGGTTGGCGTCTGGGCGAAACCAACTGAACTGACGAGCGCCAGAATGCTGGCGCCGCAAAGCGCGTTTCGAAGGGGTAGAACTGTCATGTGTTTTCTCCTGAGCTATCCAAGGGACCCACGCGCGATGTTGTGCGCATGAGCCGATGTCTCGGATGATGTCGGAGAACGTGGGTTGATTTTGGTCCGGTCGCGCCAAATCAGGCGGCGCGTTCCCGACCAAACATCTCACGGCGATATTTGCCGGGGCTGATCCCGGCGATGCGTCGAAAACTACGTCCGAAATTGGACTGGTTTTCATAGCCAAGCGTCATCGCCACGTCGATCAACGGAGTGTCCGAAGCCGTCAGAATTTCGGCTGCCATTTCGAAACGTGTGGTTTCGATCAGCTCCGAAAAGCTGGTTCCCGCTTGCTGGAGTTTGCGTTGCAGCGACCTTGGACTCACGTCCAGAATCTCGGCGAACATGGTCATTTTTGGGGTCCCGCCACGAAGGTAAGGGCGGATCAGACGTTTCAGATTTTCTATCCCGTCCAACGTCTCGTGGATGTTCGGCTCCGGCACTTGTGCTGCCGCGCTGGTCAGTTTGCTGGCCGCAAGAACCGAGGAAGGCATGATAATCGACGTGTGGGCCGATTGCGTGAGGAAACGTGTATTCGGATTCGCGTTGCGCGCGTCATCGCAGACGCTGAAATCAGACTTGAATCTGATCTCGTCCGGAAACCAGTTTTCGCCGGTGATACTGCGAACAGCCTCAATCAAAACCGTGACCTGAGTCCATTCCGAGATTGGGTCGCTCGGTATTTCGGGCGACTTGCTGTCACAATAGACTTCGGCACTGCCATTGAAACCGATAAGGCCAACACGCGTATCAGAGTCTTCAAGGGCGATCAGGTTGGACAGGCAGTCGAGACGTGCCTTGACGGTCGGAAGGGGCTGAAGCGCCGCCAGCAGTTCGGCACTGAAGTCCGACGCCGAAAACCTCTTAACCCAATGCCAGCCCAGATCATCTATACCTTCACGGCGTGCGCTTCTGTCGAGGTACTCCATGGCAAGGAAAATGCTGATCAAATCGTCAGGCCTTTCCTCGACCATTGTCGGCAAGTGCGCCCGTTCCAACTCGCGGTCGACCGGGGCACCAATATCGCGCAGGACGTCAAGGAACGGAATCAGATACGCCGCTCTGCATGTTGAAACCTTGTCCATCTTTCCCCCCACTGGCCACTCCATTGCGGAGTGAGCCGGTCTGTTCCTCAGAAACCCTTAGCGACCGAACGAGGGCCATTTTGGTCATCTCGCGCCAAACTCAATTTTGCTCGATTTGGCGCGCTCAGACCAAAACACGCCCATAGCACGATCTATCTTGGAGTGGCAGTTTAACACCGTAGAAAGACTTCCGCTTTGATCCAGCACAATCCAGCCACAGTCGTCGAGATGGTCGAACAGGCCGTTCGACGTGTGCCGAAAAATGCGGATCCACGCATTGCAGAGGTTGCCTGTGCTCTTGGCTTGAGCGCTCGGTCTCTCCAGCGTCACCTTGCCCAACAGGGGACGTCGTTTTCCAAACTAATCGAACGTACCCGACGCCAGCATGCGCTGGAGCTGCTTGTCCAAGACGACCTGAACATTTCAGAAATCGCACAGGCCCTTGGATATACAGACCCAAGCAATTTCTGTCGCGCATTCCATAAATGGACAGGCCAATCGCCCAACCGGTGTCGCAGCAGGATGCTGCAGCACACCTTGCCCGAGAGACCCGAACGCTGACCCCGCTTTAGCAGAGCGATCGGCGTCTGGCCGCATAACGGTACACAATCCGCTGGTTTGCCAATTTCGAAGATTCCACTGAACGGAGTAGCGCGCTTAAAAGCTTTGCGCAAAACTCACAAATTTTGGCGCGACATGACCAAAACCAGAGAAGGAGTTCCTTCATATCTTAATCTGAGCGGTCGACTCCGCCGCTTGGGGGCTTGGACACCAATCACCTTCAAAGCGATCGATGAACCAAGCAATGAGCCAGATGGCCTGAGGGATAAGACATGGCATTTTCAAGATTTCTGCTGGTGGCTATGGTTTCACTGTTCTGCGCATCTCAGCTCATAGCACAGCAGGCAACCCAGGGACCTGTCGCCAGCGCGCTGGATTCGATGCTTGAGAAGATCGAAACCGCCGAGATCAACCCGATCCGGACGGAAAGCCCGCGCAGTACTTTGCAGACACTATACAACTTGCGCGACGACCTCGAAACCTCTCTGGGCGTATACTGGCAGGAACAGAACACCTCGAACGCGGCTCAGATTGCATTTGTGGTGGGGCAAATCAGAGCCCTGATTGATCTCTCTCAAGTGCCATCGGCCTCTCGTCGCGAGACCGGAACGCAAACGGCTTTGTACCTTCTGGATATCCTTGGGCGTGTCAAAGCCATTGACGCTGCGGCCCTTCCCGGGCCTGACGAGATTGATGATCAACCCGGCAACGGGTTTCGTCTGCCCGGCACACCCCTGCGCATCGTTGAAATAGTCGAAGGTGACCGCGCCGGCGAGTACCTGTTTTCTGCAGACACGGTCTACAGCGCGCCCCGGTTTTTTGCTGGCTTGAAAACGCTTCCGCTTCGGTCATCTCTGCCCATGACATCATGGGACGATACGAGCCGCCAGCTTTCTGGTCCATGGATCCCGATCGCCGGAATCGCGAAACTGCCAAATTTCATGAAGCGCTCTATTCTCGACACTCCGATCTGGAAGATCCTTTTAGTCATCTTGTTGTCTGTTGCGTCAGGCGTTGTCCTGCGCGTCTGGCATCAATTGCTGGTCGGGAGGCTGACAGACGACCCGGTCAAAATTACCCGCCTCAGAATCCTGAGCCCGATTGCCATCATGATCGCATTGCTCTGGCTTCAGTACGTGTTTTCGTTTCAGATCAACACCACAGGATGGTTCTTCGATCTGACTGAATCCTGCCTTGTCGTGGTGTTCTACATCGCTGCCACAGGGGCCTTCTGGACCATGTCCAGAGCCTTCTTCGAAACCGTCATAGTGGACCCGAGGCGCACCAATCGAAGTCTCGATGACAGTTTTATCCGGTTGGTGGGGCAGATCATCGGCTTTATCGGCGGCGTCCTGATCCTGGGGTACGGGGCCCATGAATTGGGCGTGCCTGTTCTCAGCATGATTGCAGGCTTCGGGATCGGCGGCATCGCCGTAGCTCTTGCGGTCAGGCCGACGCTGGAGAACCTGATCGGCGGGTTCATCCTGTTCATCGATAAACCGGTCCGGGTCGGCGACTACTGCACGTTCGGCGATCAGAGCGGAACCGTCGAAAATATTGGCGTGCGCTCGACCCAGCTCCGTTCGACCGACCGCACACAGATTTCCATTCCAAATGCGCAATTCGCCGACATGCAGATCGTCAACTGGGCCAAATGCGACACGATGTTGATCAACGAAATTCTAGGCCTGCGCTTCGAAACGGATGCAGAGCAAATGCGCTATGTTCTCGCAAAAATCCGCGAAATGCTGCACTCACATCCGCGGATCGAGCCGGAAACGATCCGAGTCCGATTCATCGGCTTCGGGGACTCGTCTAAAAATGTCGATCTGCGCATCTATGCCAAGACGCGGGAGTGGAATGATTTCTACTCTATCAGAGAAGACGTACTCCTGCGGATCGATGACATCGTGGACGCGTCCGGTACTGGCTTCGCATTCCCGTCTCAGACGCTTTACTGGAGCCGCGATCCCGGCCTGGATACCGAACGCACGGAACAGGCGCATCAGGAGGTGGCAACCTGGCGCAGGCGGAGGGAGCTTCCATTTCCACGCTTTTCCAGCACAGCGCTTGAAGGCCTTTCCGGCAAATTGAAATACCCGCCGCCGGGCTCTCCCGACTATTTCGCGACCGATGAGGAACTCGCCGAAGGGGGCGAAACGCTGTCAACGGATGAGCCACAAGACCCGGTTTCGGAAAGAAAGCCAGAAGAGAAATCCGGTGATTGAAACTGCGGATACGTCGGCCCCGGGAAACGCGCCGGTATTGTCAGGACATAGGGGTCATGAAACTCGCTGCGGTCGAAACCAATGACCGCTTTCTTGGCTGCGACGCAGAGTGCCTTTCTGCTGAACTGCGGCGAATTTTTTTGCTGCATGAGCGAATGCCACGATTTCAACCCGGCCGCTCTGGGCTCACTGCCGTCATTCGCGGCGCAAAGCACCAATGGCCGCAATGCGGAAAACCGGCCGTTCGCTGCGCTGGTGGCTAATGTCTCAGTTGCGGGACTTTCCAGACCTTCACTTGGATCAGCCCAACTGGTGCTTTCGGCCCACTGCGGACCTTCGTGCGTCCTGCGGCGGACGGCGGCTGAGAGCCCAAAGCAGCCGGTTTGAAAATGCTGTAAGAAAGGGAAGACTAGCTTGCTTCACAAATCTTCCTTAAGTCGGATGGCGTTCCAATGCGATCTCGCCATAACGCCGCACTTCGCATCAATGTCAGGTTTGGTCATCCGGCGGCTTCTGAACGTTTTATAGGTCCAGAGCTTAGACTTTTGCGGCAAGTCGCGGCGAACCAAAAGAATACCACGCAACGTGGGCATGTATTCGTTAACCACCCGCTAAAGGGCCGGTCCGCCGCAATGACAAAATCGCACATATAGTGCGAAACGTGAGATCACTTATTCGTCGGGATCTGGCCAACGACTCCCTGAACAATTTCCCCGATACTCAAGGTGGCCGAGGCTTGCAGTGGCGGGAACTCCTCGAAGGTTCCGAGGTGTGCTTTGATCCTCTCCAACGCGGCGTTGAACATATAAGTTTTGTGCTGGAACATATTGTGCTGGAGCATCGGATCCTGCCCGTAACTTTCGTAAGGATCCTGTCGGATGTTGAAGATATGAGGCAGTTCTAGTTTGGTAGTAGTGCCGTAGTATCCTGACCGAGTGTAAAAGTGCATCTTCCACTGGTTTACTCGGATCGCTTGGAGATTGGATTCGGCATAGTAGATATACTCGTTTCGTTCCGAAACCTCGCTCTCACCTGTCCAGTAAGCAAGATTGTTCTCGCCATCAATGTAGGCCTTATGGACCGTGTCGGTACCGAGATCGTCGCCTCGGGCTAACCGTTCCCTTATATTTGGAATACCGGCCGCTGCCGCCAGCGTGGTGAAGACGTCGAAGTGAGCTTGCATGCCATTCCGTTCACCTCCAGCCTCGATTTTTGCTGGCCAACGGGCGAGCATCGGAACACGCACGCCTCCTTCCCAGGTGGTCATCTTCTCGCCGCGAAACGGCGTCGTCGCGCCATGCGGATAAGTCACGTGTTCCGGGCCATTGTCCGAAGAATAGATGACGATCGTGTTGTCAGCGATGCCCATCTCGTCGATCTTGTCGAGCATTAAACCAACGTGTTCATCATGTTGGATCATTCCAGCGCCGTGTAGATCGTTATAACTAGTGTGTTCGCGCGCCATTTCCTGATACTTTTCGGGAACACGCGTGAAAGTGTGCATTCGGCTGGCGGCGATCCAAACGAAAAATGGTTTGCCCTCCGAAGTGGCGTTGTCCATGAACTCGAACGAAGCGTTGATAAACTCCTCGTCAACAGTTTCCATGCGTTTGCGGGTAAGCGCCCCGGTATCCTCGATAGTTTGTTTGCCGATTTTTCCGAAGCGCGGGTCTTCGGTCTCGTCGAACGTACCCGTCGCAAAGGTATGCAAAACGCCACGAGGACCGTGCTTTTCCTTAAACTCTGGATCGCGTGGGAAATCCTCGTCTTCGGGCTCTTCTTCGGTGTTCAAATGGTATAGATTGCCGAAAAACTCGTCAAACCCGTGGAGCGTTGGAAGATGCTCATTCCGGTCGCCAAGGTGGTTCTTACCAAACTGTCCAGTGACGTAACCTTGCGTCTTAAGAACTTCGGCAATTGAGGGAATGTCTTCCTTCATGCCGAGCGGGCTGCCGACTGTGCCAACTGTAGTCATGCCCGAGCGAATAGGATACATTCCTGTAACGAAGGCCGCTCGACCTGCTGTGCAGGAAGGTTCCCCATAGTGATCGGTGAACAAGATCCCCTCGTTCCCAATACGATCGATGTTGGGTGTCCGGTAGCCCATAACCCCACGACTGTAGATGCTAAGATTTGTGAAACCGATATCATCACCCCAAATGACCACTATGTTCGGCTTTTCAGAATCCTGTGCCAAGACAGGCAGAGCGACGGACAATCCGATACTCAATGAAACAAAAAACTTCCTAAGTGACATTCTGCTACTCCTTAAGGTCAGTTGGGGGTCGAGAAGGTTTGGCCAAAATCGATTCTTCCATTTGGTAGCAAAGGTTCTGCATGCAGACTGTCAGCAGCAGACATTTTGGGAGCGCAAATTGAAACTATCGCACACTTTTGAAATTCTGCGGTGCCAAGGTTGGCTTTCGCAGGTGCCTGAAGAATTCGCACGGGAACTTGTCTCGCGCGGCACGATGCATGAAGTGCAGCGTGGAACGCATGTCTACATTGCGGGAGAAAACCAAGACGGGTTGCGAGGGATTGTCTCAGGCGCGTTTGCAATCGAGATGTCGCCCTTTGAACGCGGACCGAATCTACTTCATGCTTTTCGGCCAGGCGATTGGTTTGGCGAGGCCGAGACTTTTCAGGACCTGCCCAAGGTGGTCAACGTTATCGCCACACGCAAAAGTCAGTTCATTTACATAAACTTAAGAGAACTCGAAGCGATGATCGCATCAGACCCTGGCATATGGCGTTGGATCGGCGCTCTGGCCAGCATGCACCTAATCACAGCATTGGGGATAATAGACGATATGACGATCCGTAATCCGGAAAGTCGCATAACGGCCCTGCTCCTACGTCTCGGCGGTGTCCGCACGTGCGACAACCCGCAGGATCCCAAGCCGGAAATCGACGCAACCCAGTCCGATCTGGCCCACTTGACAGCCGTATCTCGCGCAACGGTGTCCGAGCATCTCGGCCGCATGGAAAAGGTTGGGGTCATCTCAAAGACCTATGGACGGATACGGCTGATTAAAACAGACGGAATGCGCCAAAGCCTAATCAATCAAAATAATCTGCAAAGTTGATCCTGAAGCGCAGGGAGCCGCTGATCCATGTCGGGGATACTGAAAACTGAAACTTGCCTGAATAGCGTCCAGTTTCTGAGATGCGCGGACAGCTGACCCGCGCAGAAAGAAGTTGTCCCAGTTCTCGACCCAAGGGCTGACTATTTCGCGACCGGGACAATCTTGGGCAGACCAAAGAGTGGATGCTAAAGTGCCACGCAGGTGGATTTTATGAGCGGTAGTTTTGAAGCCGAGCGCAGTCCAAATGGTCTTAAATCGAACGGCAGCATGGTCCGCAGTGCAGTCACTCATTCAGGACGCAGCGAAGGTCCGGTGTCCGCCCTTAGCGACCAATGCCGCGCATGAACTTGATGTCAGGATTGGGCTCAAGGCGGTCATCTGAGTGTTTTAGTCGGATGTCCAGTGTTCCATGCTGAGCAGACATTGCTGTAGCCGATTCCAATATTTGCGGCTTCGTGATTCAACAGCGACAGGAGGACTGTCCATGTCGCATCTTTACTGGCTTCACGAAGCACATTTGAAACGCATTCAACATCTGTTCCCGAAGCCTCGTGGGGTTGCGCGTGTTGATGATCGCCGCGTTCTCAGCGGCATTATCCACGTCATTCGTAATGGCTTGCGCTGGCGGGATGCTCCATCCGATTATGGGCCACACAAAACACTCTACAACCGATGGGCACGATGGTCCCAGATGGGCGTCTTTGCTCGTATCCTGACCGAATTGGCCGCTCGAAGCGATGCAACAGGCACGCTAATGATTGATGCAACCCACCTGAAGAGCCATCGAACAGCGTCCAGCATGGGGCTTAAAAAAGGGGGCGTGGCCGCTTGATTGGGCGGACCAAGGGTGGGCTGAACTCGAAACTTCACGCTGTAACCGATGCGGTAGGGCGACCAATCCAACTATTCCTGACTGCGGGGAACGTTAGCGACTACATCGGCGCACGGGCACTCTTACCCTTATTACCTGCTGCGGAATGGATGTTGGCGGATCGCGGATATGATGCCGACTGGTTCCGTGAAGGCTTAAGAGAAAGAAGCATCGAACCCTGCATCCCATCCCGCCGGAACCGCAAAGACATCGTCCCACATGATGCCAAGATTTATCGAAGCCGTCACAAGATTGAGAACATGTTTGGACGGTTGAAAGATTGGCGTAGGGTCGCGACCCGTTATGACAGATGCCCCATCATCTTCATGTCTGCCATCGCCCTCGCGGCAACGGTGTTGTTTTGGTTATGAGTCCAGAGCTTAATAACCAGATGCAGGCAAAATTGATATGGGACACACGTCGGGACGCAGTTGTCGACGGGACACTTTAAGTGCGTCCCAATGTTCTCGTAAATCTTTGTTCTCGCTGGGAGAAATGGCTCCGGCGGTAGGGATCGAACCTACGACCAATTGATTAACAGAGAACAACCTTGAGTTGTGTTTAATCGGGTTTGACCGGGTAAGTATATATTAAATAAGGTAAAATGGGGTCTCCATCATCATCTCCGGTTGGGCGCTCTGGGGATAGGTCGTATTACATATGGACCGAATGTTGCAGAAACTGTTGCAGAGCCCTGATATGCCCAATTACGCCAATTTACGATCACGCCCAAAAATTCATTCAATCAAACCATCGACTTGTGACACGATCTTCTATCGTCATGATGGCGACGCCCTACAAGGTTTGCGTCTTGCTGTCGGTGCGCAGGCGAAGACATGGATCATGTCGAAACGCATCAATGGCAAGGTTCGGTCGATAACTCTTGGTCGCTGGCCCGAGATCGCGAACGGAGACGCCGCGATGGCGGTCGCACGCGAAAAAATCGTTGCTCTCGAGGCTGGAACAGATGCCGTCACGACGCAGGTCGTGACATTGATGGATGCCTTTGAATCTCACTTGGCACGGTCATCGGCAAAGCCGTCGACCAAGGACAACTACCGACTCCAAGTTCAGAACCACCTCTCAGACTTATTCGAGAGGCCAGTCGAGAACATCACGCTGCCGATGCTCGAGGACGCCATCAAGGGCAAAACCCCCTCAACCGCATTGCACCTTGCACAGATCATCCGAATGGCGTTTCGGCGGGCATCGACCCTTCGGCGATGTTTTGATGTGTCAGCTGATCTCAAAGTCATGGAGAGGCACAAACCCGCGAGCCATGTACTGTTCGATCCCAAAGAGACATGGCCCGCGCTTGATCTTATCTTGGAAAAGCGAAGCCTGATCCATCGCACGGCATGGCTTACGATGTTGTTCACGGGTTTTCGTTCGCTGAACACCCGCACACTGACTTGGGATCAGATCGACCTTACCCGCAAGACGATCACGCTTACCGAAATGAAGAACGGCCTGACCCGCACGTTCCCCGTCGCAGACGTGCTGATTGAGGCGCTGAAGGCGCTTCCGTACCGCGAGGGGAATGTATTCCCCGCTGAGTCACGCACGGGGCACGTTCACCAGCTGATAGCCTTCACAATGACTGTTGGGCAGGGGAGTAAGGCGCAAGAGGTCAACGTTCTTCGCCAGCACGATTGCCGCCGCCTGTTCACGACCGCTGCGCGTCGCGCTCGCTTGCCTGAGTACATCATTGACGAATTGCGCGGCGACACACCGAAAAGCGTCCAGGACATCTACGACCAAGGCTCAGCCAACCATGATGATGCCAACACGATCGCCGAACGCATCATCAAGGAATGCGGGCTAACACCTTCTTTCGTACTTGATCGGATCAAAAGCGGCGCATAATCATATACTTGTAATTTGCCCCATCTCGCACGCGACCTTCCGCGAAATGAGGCCGTGATGCAGAAGTCAGGATTAACGCCCGTGAAAGGGCCTTAAGCAAATGCGATCCTGAGCGCGAAGGCATGAGCACACGGTCAATGGCTTCATTCCGAAAGGATGAAACCCTTGACTACGATCGAACTCTCAGAAGAAGTGCGCGCCTTGCGCGAAACGGTTGGTTTTATGGCCGACCAACTGACCCGCATTGGTGTCGGCCCAAAACTAATGACCACGCCCGAGTGCGCTGAATTTCTTGGCGTCGGGAAAGACATCATGTTCGAGTGGCGAAGGAGCGGGGATGGTCCTCCATACCTGCATATCACCGCCCGCACCCTCAGGTACGACCGTGATGCCGTGCTTGAATGGGCTAAATCCCACGAAGTGAAATAAATCGGAGCGAGGGTTGAATCCCCGCTCCGGGTTAGGCGTGTCACGAAGTGTTTGGAATAACTGTTTTATAGCAGATTTTGCGACGTGCCAAAACCATGGATTGAGGTGATCACCCACGCTCTCTTGCGGAAGAGAGATACAATGGAAATCATCAATCAGATCGTTGCCTTGGGTGACAAGCGGCGACACACGCAATGGTACATAAACAAAGGCAAAACGGCATACCGACCGATTGACGCCGAGATCGACGACAGCAGCATCAAGAGGCATGTGTCAGCAAAGCAGCCGCTCGGAATGCTCTTGCATGTTGACGAAAAGCGAACCAAATCGCATTGCCTCGTTTTCGACTTCGATGATCACGACAAAAAAGGCATCGCCCTTGGGCCGACGCTGACAGTCGCGAGGCACCTGCAAGAGATCGGGATTCCTTTCCTCGTGTTTCGTTCAGGCGGTGGGCATGGTTACCATATTTGGGTGTTTTGGGAGGAGGCGCGCCGTGTTGATACTTTGCTGTCCGTTGCCAAAGAATGGCTCGGCGGCATTGACGAAGAAAAGACGAAATACGTCGTCGTCAAGAGCGGCAAGTTAAATCAAACCAAAACCAACTCCAAAGGCAAGAAGATCGGCGTTGAACACGGCATCGAAATTCTTCCCAAAGGGACAGGCGAGCAGAACGTCGCTATCCCATGCTCTCGTGCATCCGTGCCCATGCGATTGGTTAAGGAAGGATCGGTAGTCTCGCTCGAAGAATGCCGCCTCGACGATCTCGAATTGAAATTCGCGCCGTTACAGAAGTCGGGTCGCAAGGCGAGCGGTGCGTCGCCCCAAGTTGACCGCGACGCCGCCTTCGACGCGTTCATTCAGGCATACGATGCTGACGGCTACTCGCAATGGGGATCAGCTGGCATTTGCCTTCAAGCCGCATTCGGCAAGGAAGATGCGTGGGCGCAAGAGAAATGGGAGGAGTGGTCGCGGTCGTCGTCGAAGTATGAAGGCGGTGATGAATGTGAGTGGGATCAGTTGACCTCCGCGAAGAAATACTCGCCGTTGTCATTTTGGCGGACAGCAAAAAACCATGGATATGATGGCAAGTGGCCTCACACCGCCGCCGAGAAACGCAAACTCCTCGCAATCGACTTCCTGACCGATGTGAAAATCCTGCGTGATCAATCGGACAAGGCGTATGCTGAACTTCGCGACCGCGACTTTGTGCCTATCGACTCGAGTGAGTTCAAAGAAACAATCGCGCTCGCACTCTACCGCAAAGACCAAAACCTGCCTGATGAGCGCGCGGTAAAAGGCGCACAGATGATTGCGATGGCGATGGCACGTGACACCGATCCCGAAAACATCGCGCTTCGATATTCCCGCATTGGCGGAAAGCGATACGCTTTCTTGGCCGATAAGGAACGCAGCATTGTCGAAATCGACGTTGACGGATGGCGGTTCAACAACGATGCGCCCGTTCAATTTCGCAAAGGCGTTGGCTTGCCCATGACCGTGGAGGAAGGCGGGACAATCCGCGACCTCACTGATTTCCTGAATGTGGACGACGACTCGATGGTATTCCTGCTCGCTTGGATGGTGACGGCAATCATCCACCCAGGTGGTCAATGTCCGATTGCCGTGCTCGACGGAATTGCGGGATCGGGCAAATCATCGACGCTTTCGACCATCGTGCAGATCGTTGACCCGAAAGTTGGGGCGCAGGCGGGCGATCCTTCGAGTGAGGAGGATTTGCTTGTGTCTGCCTATCAATCGGCCGTCATGTCATTTGACAACGTGACCTCACTCGCCAAGCTGTCCGACCCGCTCTGCCGCCTCTCGACAGGCGGCGGGATGTCGAAGCGGAAGATGTATACTAATGAAGGTGTTTTCGCGCTCGATGCGATGCGACCTGTGATGGTCGCGGGTGTCGATCCCACGTTCTACAAGCAGGATTTGATCGAGCGGATCATCCGCGTGACGTTGACCAAACCGACGTCCTACATGGACGAGGAAGAATTCATGGCAAAGCGTCAGGAATTGCTGCCTCGACTTCGCGGTGCGCTGTATGATCTCGCAGCCAAAGTGTTGCGGGACGTTCATGGTATCGAGCAGAAGACGGCACGGTTTGGTGTCTACAGTCGCGTCGGCGAAAGCATCGCGCGTCAGATGGGTCGATCAAACGGGTGGTTTTTGAAGGCATACGCCGACATGCGCATGAGTATCGCCATGGAGTCGAGCGAAGCCGACAGCGTGTTTCAATTCCTTACGCACTACCTACTCGACTTCGACAAAGGCGTCGGGTCGAGGCGCGTCGAATACGCAGGCGCACTGCTGATGGAGATGAAGGACAAGTTGAAAGAAGCGCCTGTGCCGTTCGCAATGTCGGACATTCCTTCGCAACCGCGTGTCATGGGATCACGCATCGCACAGACGGTATCGCTGCTGCGGAAGTCGACGGGATGGTCGGTGACACGCGGGCATGATCGAGAATTCATCTTCGAGAAGGTCGAAGATGTCGAGGCGTCAGCGGAGGATGTGTTTGCGATGGCCGAGAAATACGCGCGGCAATCCGTTGGCCCGCGAGAGCGTGTGGTTGTGGCAGCAGACCGATTTCGCGGGGTAAGCTATCCTGATGTTGTCGAGCATCTTTTGGGCATCCTTCGGCAGCCGCAGTTTTTGGGGAAAACATCGCTTTGCATCGACGGCACAGCTATGGGTCGGGTTGTCTCGGACATCCTTCAAGATCAGGGAATTGAGCATCACGCAATCCAAATGACCGGGGGACAAGAGTGGTCACGGAAAGGGCGTTACGCCAATGTTTCAAAAACCTTGATGATCGAGACTCTGTCGGTCCAATTCGCATCGGGTGAGTTGACATTCGCCAGGGATTTGACGCTCCGCAAGGAGATCGAAGAAGACCTTGCATCCTTCACGCTAAAAACAACCGCCGCAGGTAATCAGGTCATCACACAGTCCAGAACGTCAGCTGGTCACGGAGATCTAGGAATCGCACTCGCTATCGCGGCTTTCGCGTCTCAGCACTTCGTACAAGGTTATATTGGGCAATCGACGCTTCGCGGCTATTGGTAGAGCGCCTCAGAGAGGCGATTTTAGGCGGGGCAAGTGCCTGTTCCGATACAAGGCACCCGCCATCACTACTCCGCCGGTGCTACGCCGAAGTATTGAACCATCAGATCACGGTCGTTCATCGCCTTCCCCACTTGGAGAAGACGGGATTGGTCAACGCACACCTGACGTTCACCACCTACGAGGAGGTAGCGTCGGTCTGGGTCTTTCAGTTTGATTTGCTTCTTTTTTGAACCGTGCGGCCCTGTGCTGGCAATGCTCAACAATACGTAGTCGAACGACCTTTGAATTGGGCCGGGGTAGGCTGGATCGTCACCGCCAAAAAGGCGATAAAAATCGCTCTCTTTCTCTATCATCCTGCACCTGGGTTAATTGGGCTGAGAGAAGCCAAATGGTGCCGTGGCACCCGACTGATCCGCTCAAAACTCGGAGCGAAGTATAAGGCCAATGCCTCAGCGATTTTTTTCGAGACTCTTTCTACGACTGCTTGTGTTTTGACTGCCTTTTGCTTGATGGTCACGTACAGGTATCCATCATCGACGCGCTTGTCCTCGACTTCCCAGCCTTGTTTTTCGAGTCCTTCGAACGTTTGGCTGTGCCGCTCAAATTCAGTCTGCGTGTCCGTTTTGCGTTGATCTGATTCCAAGTGCGTGCATTTAGGCGTGAGCAATTCGCGCTCGTCATCACTCAAGTTTTCTCCGGCCTGATACTTTTCGATAGCCTTGTGTTGCTCATTGCTGCGGGTGGCAACCGCTTGTAACTCATTCTCTAACTGAGCGATTTCTCTGCGTATCTCGCCCAAACGGACGTCGAGTCTTTCAGACCGTCGTTTCTTTGCCGCGTATTCATCTCGAGTTTCTTTGAGCGCGACTGAAAATATGTCGTCCAAGCGTGGATTTGTTGCGCCGGTGGCAATCCGACGCGCGATCGCCGATGGCTCAGAACCCTCCGGGTGAAAAAAGAATCCATCTGTGAACATTTCGGTTGAATCATATTCCTCACCTGGTGCGGTATTGATCATCAACCCCCTGCCGTTTGGAAAGGAAAAGGGTACGAGTGATGCGTCAGGGTCGTAGGTCTCAGCGATCTTCATTACGCTGGAAACAGTATCAATGTGCCAATGCCGAATTGTGCCATCGATGAGAACATCTATGTATTGTGCCCGTCGAAATTTCTTTTGTTCAACCGGCGGCAATTCTTCCTTCTGTGCTTTTTCTTTGGCGCGAAGCTTGGCAATTGCGTCCATCGTTGCAGATGCGTCCGACCGCGCGTCATGTCCCTCGTGCCAGAAACGATCAAGAAATACTTGGCATTTAGTGACGAAATCAATTTTGGCTGGTTCCGTCGGCAACAGGCACCACCGCTGCTTGGGCAGTGCAACGCAGTTTGCTCGGCGTCGATTTTGGCGTGAGTTGGCTCGTCGCCCATTGCTCGTATCGTTGCCAGGTCGACGGATGAGAACATTGCTGAGCCGAGGCTTTCATCATGCAAGTTTATCTCAATCAGACAACGGTTGTTGGATGCATAAATCTTGCCATCGGCAAGGTGCACAAACTGCAAACCCGGATACATTTTTGTGTGGCGTCCGACGAATGTCCGTGCAGTTATTAGAGCAGAAACAAGGGAACAGCCTAAGGGCTGTCCACGAAGCGGCTCGGCATGACTTTGAGCTTCCTGTCCCGGAGAAACTATAAAATTCATAGCGGCTCCAAAAATGGATGGGATAGAAACGATTCACGGTCTTCTTGGGTGGGGTACTTCGACGTTGTTAGGTCGGACAATGGCAGCCCTGGGTCAATCCAATTTCCGTTTCGCTTAATCCTCACTTTCGGAATTGGACGAGGCAGTCCCGCGCTTTCCGCAAATTTCCTTAGTTCTGCAAGGCAAATCAATTCGCGAACACGCTTGTCAAATTGTGCCATTATCATCGGAAAATGCTGTTCCACTCGTGAACGCACGCTCAATTGAATGTCTTTGGGTAAACTGGTGTAGTGGCGCGCGTTGTCAATTAATTCTTCGCCCGTTAATTCATCCAGGTCGTTGCGGTCACGCGCGATATGATAGGCCCTGTATCGCGGCCTGGTCGCATCATTGATTTCGAGGCTCAGCCATTCGCAGTCTTGACCGACTTCAATGTGACGCTCCAGCCACCGCTCATCTTCCACCAAGTCCACAATGCCGAAACCGCCGTGACGTTTCCATGCTGCCGAGTCTCCCGAATGTAGATAGGCTTCGCGTATCATTTCGTTACCAGTGGTCGCCAGGCCATGCGCCTGCACATCACAGCGTAATGTGTGAAGGGAATGGAGCATTCGAACCGCCCACAACCACCGTTCTTTCTCGGCGATTCCATTCGTTGGAGAAAAGCAAATGTAGCCGTTGCCTTGGTCAATAACGTCTAAAAGCCGTTGCTTACCATCACCCTGATGGAACACCGGCAGAACGCATTCACCAAACTCGCTTTTTAGAACTGCGAGGTTCTCGTCAGATTCCTCAGCGGCCCGTTTGCATTCGTCCTCTGTTGCAGCTCGTTTAGGTTTTCCCGGGATAACGTCGAGATTTACGAGCCAGATTTCATCAAAGAGCCCAACCGCGTTTTCGATGAATTCAGCGTAAACCTTTGTTATCTGCTCAAGTGTGGCGGTCTTACCTGCATTCCAGGCGGTATAGGCGCCCGAGTCGAGCATGATATGGCGCGGCCAATTGGCGTCATACCTAGCGCTCGCGGTGCGAAGAGCTTGTGAGTAGGGGATCCAATTCTCATCAATCCTTCGCTCACGCAGAAGATTTCGCATGTCGGTGTCCGCTGATTCCAGCTGACCAAGTGCGGATGGATTGAATTGGCAGTAGTCGTCAAAGGTCCGAATGCCCTGTCGGACCATATCAAGCCATTTCATGACAGCTTTGGCGTAATTGGCATGCATCGAAAACAGGCGATGAGAACACATCTGGTTCTCGACCACTTGGAAGTGGTCATTGCTTGGGGTGCCTGACATATACAATTGCATGTAGTGCGCATAACAGCGTTCTGTGGCAAGATTTTGGCAGTGAAGTCATGTGCTTGAGTGAGGCTCGTTAACGACAAGACCGATTGAGCGCAGAAAACGGCGTCAGCAGTCGAATTCAGCCAAACTCCAGTTGTCTCGATTTCGTCGCTCTTGCTATGTCCTTGGGCCAGTGAGCGGGCTTGGTTTGCCAACGGCAGCCGAGCATGTTCTTTAAACATCGACACTGACAGAAAATTGACATGCAACTTTCCAAATCAGACTACATGCTGTTTCTAAAGCATCCAGCGTGGTTCTGGATCAAGAAGCATGCCAGGCATCTTCTTCCGCCGATCGACCCCGCTCTTCAATCTCGTTTTGATGAAGGCCATGCGTTTGAGCCCTATGCTGAGGCGCTCTTCCCTGACCTTGTTCGCCTCGGATTTTCGGACTTTGCGGGATATCGATCTCTAACGTCTCTGACGTCTGAAACTTGGCAAGATGGGGCGAAAGCGGTCGGACAGGGCCGGTATGAGGATGGCCCAATCACATGTATCACCGATATTGTGTGCAGGGATGGCGAAGGCTACGTCCTGACCGAGATAAAGAGCAGCACTTCAACCAAACCAGAGCACGCCTTTGATCTAGCGTTTCAGCGTGTTGTCCTCGAGGGAGCTGGATTTCCAATCACCCGCTGCGAAGTGGCACATGTGAATCGCTACTATGTAAGGGTGGGCGAGATCGATCCACATGAGTTGGTCGCCATTACCGACATCACCGAAGCGGTCGATAATCAGATCGATAACACGCGCGTGCGGATAGCCCATGCATTAAAAGTGGCTGCTAGTGATACGATGCCAGATGCGGCCCCAGAACGGGCACGCTTGAAATCCTACGATGAATGGCTGGAAATCCGCGAGAAGCTTGATCCACCTCTAGCGCCAGACAGCATCCATCGACTTCCGTTCATCAACGCGAAACAAGCCTCAACTCTGACTGAGTCTGGGATCACGACGATCGATGCGATCGACGATCCGTCAGTTTTGGGCAAATCGACCCGGCGGTACTTGGCTGCGCGGGCCCAGGGGTCACGGACCGTTGACCGCGGCGCGCTGGATTGCTTTTTAGCCGAGATTGTTTATCCAGTTTATTATTTCGACTACGAAACATCACAGAGCTTGCTTCCTCCTTGGGATGGCGTGCGTCCTTATCAGCAGGTGCCGTTTCAGTATTCTCTGCATATACAGCGCGAGCCCGGCGGCGATATCGAGCACCGAGAATACTTGCACCGTGATGAGAGCAACCCGATGCCAGCGCTTCTTGAGCGACTTCAAGAAGATGTAGGCGACGTGGGCTCCGTGTTGGTGTGGTATGAGCCCTTCGAAAAAAGTCGCAATACTGAAATGGCTGCGGCTTTCCCGGAATATGCAGCATTTCTAGGCGATTTGAATGAGCGTGTGATTGACCTAATGAAGCCATTTTCTGACGAGACCATCACCGATCCTGCATTCAAGGGAAGCGCTTCGATCAAGAAGGTTCTTCCAGCTTTGGTCCCAGAACTTGCGTACGACGACCTCGATATTCAGGAAGGGGCAAGTGCATCCCGTCTATGGAAGGAAGTTACGCTGACCAATCCAGAAGCTACAGAACGTGACAAGGTTTATGCGGATTTAGTGGATTACTGCACTCGTGATACTTGGGCGATGGTTGCAATTCATAGGGTGTTGATCGGGATGTGAACGGCGCTGCGTTTCAGGCTCTGGACCTATAAACAGGTCAGGACTTCGACGGCAGGTTTTGCCAACACCGGACGTTCGCCGAAATCGAGGCAATGCCCGGGTTGCGGGACTTAGTGGGCGTTCGCTGCGCGTGCACCAATAGCGGCTTGTTGCGCTTTGCTGACATCAGGACAAGAGTGAAAATCGTATCATTTCTCACTTGGGTTGAGATACGTTCATAGGTGCCCCTTGGGTAATGGGCCTTTTTTCCGACCGCCCTGTTGGGTCTGCTCCCAGGCGCGTGCCAGGATGCCAACTGACCGAGACCGGCAGAACAGTCCACGCGCGAGTGGGGCATCGAAGCCGAGTTCGGCGTAGATTACGGCGGCCGCGCCATCAATGTTCATCGGGATCGGGGCGGGTCTTGATATCTGATGTATGCACCTTTATCCGCAGTGCGAGACTGGCTCAGGCCACACCCTCAGCCCCGTCATATTTTACCTGTGTTTTGAAATAGATGTCGCTGATCTGATCGCAACTGATAACTCCGGTTTTCAGAGGTTTCACCGGATTAGCTCTCCGATTTGACGCCAACGTATTCTGGCAGATAGCGCGGTGGCATTGGCCCTTTGTTCCGGCCGCCCTGCTGCATCTGTTCCCAGCCATGAGACAAGACGCCGACCGAGCGCGCGAGGCAGAACAGTCCACGAGAGAGCGGGGGTGGAAAACCCAGTTCGCAAAAGATAACAGCCGTGGCCCCATCGATATTCATCGCAATCTCAGTACCGCGCTTGCGTCCGATTTCCGCCTGAACCGCTTCACCGATGTCGGCAAACCGCCCATCTACTGTACCCGACTTTGCGGCCTCGCGTACCAACGCCATCAACCGCGGTGCGCGGGGATCGACGGGCTTGTGGAAACGGTGGCCAAAGCCCGAGACAATCTTGCCATATTCCTCACGCCAGGCGGCGATACCGTCGCTGACGGCAGCGTCCTGCTCAGCGCCGTCATCGATCCGTTTGGCAATGTCAAAATAAAGTTCGGCGCATTGTTCACCGGCGCCGCCATGCACGTCACCCAGCATGTTGACCCCGGTGGCTATGACATTGTTGAGCCCCAGCCCGCAGGTCGCGGCCATACGTGCGGCAGCAATCGAAGGCGCTTGTGGACCATGATCCACGCCCGCCACCAGCGCACATTCAAAAAGCGCCGCCTGTTCTGGCGTGGGCATATCGCCCCGCACCATGAGCCAGATCATCTGAGCAAAGCTAACGGAACCTATAAGGTCCTGGATTGGGTGGCCGCGAAAGGCGATCCGTCCTGGAGCCATGTCGATAATTGCGGTGCGCCACCAGTGGCGCATGTCATCGGCATCTTTGGGCTCTGAGGGGGCCGTCATATCGCGCCTTCCTTTTTTAGGCCCGAGATCTGGGCTTTGTCATAGCCAAGTTCGCTCAGGATATCGTTTGTATGTGCGCCCAATGCAGGGGGTGGAGAACCGACGCTAGGGGCCACGCCATCAAGCTTGGCACCGATCCCGACAAGTTGTAGATCCTGCTCGCCAATGCGGTGGGTTTGCAGGAGGCCCCGGTCGGCAAGTTGCGGATGCGCCAGCGCTTCGGGCACTGACCAGACCGGCCCTGTGGGAACGCCCTGCACCGTCAGTCTTTCAACCCACTCATGGGTGGGGGCCGTGGCAAAGGCCGCCTCCAGTTCGGCGGTCAGGGCGGATCGATTGGCCAGTCGGCTCTTTCGGTCGACAAAGCGTGGATCCTGCGCCAGGGCCGGGTTGCCGATGATCTCGCAAAGGGCCTCGAACTGTTCTTGTTTGTTGGCGGCGATGTTCATCACTCCATCAGCGGTTTTGAATGTGCCGGACGGGCTGGAGGTGAAATTATCATTGCCGTTCGGGGTAGGTGTCTTGCTGGCGATCAGATGGTTCGAGACCACCCAGCCCATTGTTGCAATCACGGCTTCCAGCATTGAGACGTCAATAAAAGTGCCGCGATCTTCGGCCTTATTGGCCAGGGCCGCTGCAACGGCAAAGGCAGCCGTCATACCTCCGATGGTGTCGGCCATCGGGTAGCCCACCCGGTAGGGGGCGGTGTTGGCATCGCCAGTGATCGACATCACGCCACTCATTCCCTGTACGATCTGGTCATAAGCGGGCAGTTTCGCCAGCGGGCCATCCTGACCGAACCCGGAGATAGCACAATAGACAAGACGGGGGTTTTCGCGGGCCAGCGTATCATAGTCAAGGTTCAAGCGTGCCATCACCCCGGGACGGAAATTCTCGACCAGGACATCGGCCTTTTGCACCAACTCCTTCAGGATACGTTTTCCGGATGCAGATTTCAGATTCAGGGTGATTGACCGTTTGCCAGGATTTTGCGCCAGAAAGGATACGCCCATCAGATCGGCGTTGCGCGCGGGATCAGCCCCAAGCTGGCGCGCAAGATCACCGGTGCCCGGTGTTTCGACCTTGATCACGTCGGCACCCATATGCGCCAGTTGATGGCAGCAGAACGGACCGGCCAGCACATTGGTCAGATCAAGAATGCGAATGCCCTTCAAAGGTGCCTGCGTCATTGTCCGCGCCCCTCGTGTACAACCTTGGCTGCAGTGAAAAACTCGCGGCAATAGCTGCCTTTTTCCGGAGCGCCATAGGATGATCCTTTTCGGCCGGTAAATGGCGCGTGGAAATCCATGCCTGCCGTGGGCAGGTTGACCTGTATCATGCCTGCCTCGGCGTTCTGCGAGAAATGGTCGATCTTGGCGGCATCCCGCGAGACGATGCCTGCTGACAAACCGAATTCGCAGTCGTTGGCGGTGGCAAGGGCGGCGTCATAATCCGGTACGCGCAACACGGCAGCGATTGGGCCAAAGATCTCGTCACGGGCCACTGCGGCCTGTGGGGACACATCCGTAAACAGGGCTGGAGCAAAGTAATGTCCGGGCGTTTTGGATTCGACTTCACCGCCACCTGCGGCAAGTGTCGCGCCGTCATCCACAGCTTGAGAAACGTATCGTTTGTCGATAGCCAGCTGCGCCTCACTGGCCACCGGGCCAATCTGGGTATCTGCTGCACGTGCATCACCGATCCTGAGGTCTTTCATTGCCGTACAAAGACGGTCGACAAATGCGTCGTGAATTCCCTCAGTCACGATCAGGCGGGAGGAGGCCGTGCATCGTTGGCCGGTTGAGAAAAAGCTGCCCTGTAATGCGCAGTGAACCGCCAGATCCAGATCCGCGTCATCCAGCACAATCAATGGGTTCTTGCCCCCCATTTCAAGCTGCATTTTGGCCCCGCGGGCGAACAGCGCTGCCCCCATATTGCGTCCAACAGGTGTGGAGCCGGTGAACGTGACCCCAGAAACCTTAGGGTGTGTAACGATCGCCTCCCCGACCTCGCGGCCTTTGCCCATCACAAGGTTGAACACACCGTCGGGCAGGCCTGCACGGGCAATGATGTCGGACAACATCCAAGCCGATCCGGGCACCAGTTCGGCAGGTTTGAACACGACCGTATTGCCATAGGCCAGAGCGGGCGCAATTTTCCATGCCGGGATAGCCAGCGGGAAATTCCATGGTGTGATCACGCCCACGACGCCAATTGGCTCGCGCAAAACCTTGAGTGACACACCTTCGCGCAGAGATTGGTAGATATCGCCGGTCGTGCGATAGGCCTCGGCTGCGAAGTATTTGAACAGATGTCCGGCGCGATGCGCTTCCGCCTTGGCCTCGGGCAGGGTTTTGCCTTCTTCGCGGGCCAGCATGTCGCCCAGCTCGTCCACACGGGCGAGGATTTCCGACCCGATGCGATCCAGGGCTTCGAATCGTATCAGGGGCGATGCCGCGCGCCATTTCGGAAAGGCGGCAGCCGCGGCTTCGATCGCTTGGGCGGTCTGGTCGGCACTAGCCTGAGCATAATCGCCAATCGTGTCGTTCAGGTCCGAGGGGTTGATATTGGTCGCGGCACCGCGGCCAGCGGCCCATGTTCCGGCGATATAATTGGGGAACCGATTGACAGTCATAGAACTTCCTCAAGAACGGGTCGCCATCCGATATCTTCATGCCGGTGGTCCACAGTATTGACGTAAAAATAGGTTGGGCCATGATAGCCTCGGCATGCCCGTCCGTCCGCGCGGTGGGCGACAGGTTCGACCGTCCAGCTGACTGCCCCGAACCAGTTCCACAATTTGTTGTGTGCGGAATTCAGATGATCCGGGCTAAGCGGCTTTGCACTGTTGGTCGGGTCCGGCTGAGGCGCGCTCAAGGCGCCGCCACCGCCCACCAACGCATCCCACTCATTGGGCCCGGTCGCACCAAGGTAAGGGTCATCATGGGGCGTATCACCACCGGTCAGCAACCGGCAGCGAAACGGCTTGCCATCAATCGACACCTCTGTGCCAAAGACATAGCCGGCATCATCCAGATCTTGCCAGCTGACGCGGCTCATAAGCATCCGGTCGGCCACCAGATACCGGGTACCTCCCTGCTGAAACACATGCCAGTTCAGGCGCTCTGAAGGGTCCTGGGGGCTGTCTGTGAGAGCCCAGTTGTTCCAGTCAGGATCACGCTCGAATTCCGGGAGGTTGCCGGGTTGCAGACCCTCGTATGGACAAAGCGCTGCTAGATCCGTGATCCAGGGGCGGGTTGCCGGAGCAAGGATCTGTCCTGCATGTGATAACCCACCCAGCTGCCAGGTTCCGATATATTCCATCATTGTTCTGTCACCGACCTCGTGCGGAAGCGCCGCAGAATCCGGAACAGCATTTCCGCCGCCAGGAATTCCGTGCGCTCTGAGGGATCAAGCGGTGGTGAGACCTCGACAATGTCCAAACCACCCAAGGGGGCCTCGGCCAAACCATCCAGCAAATCATAATACTGACGAGGTGTAACGCCGCTGTGCACGATAGACCCTGTGCCGGGCAGGTAACCGGCGTCCATCGCATCAATGTCAATGGTCAGATAAAGTTCGTCGCACCCCTGCATGGCGTGAGCAAGCGCCTGGCGCATGACCTCTGCCGCGCCCATTTCATGCACGTCACTGGACGAAAACACCCGACCACCCTGTTTTTCGATCAGGTCCAGATCGCCGCCATCAACCCAGCCCGCGATGCCGATCCAGACCATATTGGATACATCAACGTTGGGCAGTTCAGAAATCCGGCGGGCATTGGTCGCGTGATTGTGGCTGCCCCATGCGCCCAGCCGGTCGGAGAAATCCAGATGACCGTCGATCTGGATATACCCAAAGCGCGCGTCAGGCGCGCGTTTGGCCAGCCCGCGTGAATACCCCAGACAAGCCGGATAACTGTTATAATGATCACCGCCCAGTGCCAGTGGAATCGCGCCTGCGACAGTCAGCCCTTCGGTCATTGCGGCGATGGCTTCGGTCGTTGCATCAACATCTTGCGCTGTGATCTCGGCGTCTCCGCAGTCGACCAACCAATCGGTTGCAGGCACAGTACGGCGGCTTGTGTCAGGATCAATGCTGGGCCCCTGCGGGCGTATGGATTGCAGAAGAGTTGTCGCCCTGCGCAGTGCTTCGGGGCCGAACCTTGTGCCAAGACGGCTGGAATGTGTCCAGTCGCTCGGCATGCCCACCACGCCGATCTGGTCCGCGTGGGCGTCGGCCACGTCGCGCAAAGGCCCATCAAACAGCCGGTATCCCGGTTGAGCCAAGGGCGGGTGGAATGTCGTAATCGCTGCAGTCATGTCAGTACATTTTCCTCTGAAGTTTGGCTGCTCGGATGATCGATCCCAAATCCAAGACGCGCGTAGATGAATGCCAGAAGGGCCGTGACCATAAGGCGTTGGCCAACCTTCACCACGCCCATTCCGGGCCTGTTCGGGTTCAGGCCAGTCAACATAATGACGCTGACCTCGTGCTGTCCCAAAAGCTCAAGCCATTGCACCACTGTATCAAGATCGCAGCCCCCCAACCGGGGCTGATCACAAAGCGCGCTGAGCGATGTTTCAAACACGGACAGATCAAACCGCACAAACAGCGGCTTTGATACATCTCGCCACCTGGAAAACGCTGCGAGCTGTGCGGTAGTACCCAAAGAGCAGGTCGTGCCCTTCCCATTCGGCAAGGGCGCTACATGAAAATCGCGCGCATCATGTGGCGTACCGCCAAGCTGCGCAGTCTGACAATTGAGGAGCGCGCTCTGCACTGTCTCCGACAAGCGATCCGACCCGCCCAATATTACGGCACAGGCACCGTTGCGGCTGATCTGACGCGTTGCCGCCCTCAACGCCGCGTGGATCTCGTCCTCGGACCCCGGCGATACATCTCCGAGGTCACAGAGCCGCTCATGCAGACCGTCGGTCGATATGTCTTGTCGTGCATCAATATCAACCGGGTGGCTGAATTGTGGGTTTGCATGCCAGCCAAAATAGACCGAGGTTTCGCGCAAGGCGCGCGGCGCCAGGGATTGCCCGGCAAATGGTGCGCTGGTGTCTTCAAACGGGACGCCCAGCACCGCCAGATCGCCGGGTCTGACATCACTGATTGTTTTGGTCTGAGCGCGCATGAACGACAGATGCCCTGCCATGCGCGGCAATGGGGCTGAACGTAAAGGCATCAGCCTGCTCCTTTCTCAAGGCGGTCAGACACCTCCCGCAAGATCGCCAGTGCGGCGCGGACTTCCGTGCTGCCACGATTGTCCAGTGCCGGGGCAAGCCCGTAAATTGCTGCGGCGATTACGTTGCCTGGGGTGGCGACAATCTGCGCGGCCATCTGTGCGGGTGACAGCCCAGCCAGGCGGTGCGGGTGCGACACCCAATTGGCCGCCAGCTCTTGTAAATCCACAGACAGGATAACCGGTTGTACGTTGGGCAGATTGCCCGCAATGCCCCCGGTCACCTCAATGACAGGAACATCCGCCCCTGTGACCTGTCGTGCAGCGGTACCAAGCGCCTTTAGGCCGCTGGAATCGCCGCCAACCAGCACCAGTCGCGCACCGGTTTCCAGAACCGCCACACATTGCGAAACCACTGCGGAAAAATGCTTGTCCGGCTCAAGCGGAAATACATTCACATCCCCCAGGTCAATGGCATTTGCGGGGGCTTTTCCGTGCCCGGAGGCATATCGCAGCTGCCTTGCGAGATAGCGTTGCTCTGCTGCTGGTCGGCTGAGGTTGTCACAAAAATACCCTGCTATCGCGACCTGCCCAGGCACGAGGTCTTCTAGATCGCCAACAGGCACGCCCAGAAAACTGGGGATCGTGTCAAACTGAATTTGCGCCGCATCACCCATGACGCAATGCCGCGTTCAGGGTTTCGATGGCCGCCAATTCCGACATGCCCCGCGTGTCGAGGGCAGGCGCAAGGCCGGTTATCACAATGGCATGCCAACTGGAGGACATTGCGCCGATGACGGAAACCAACGTTTCGGGTTTCATCCCGCCGGGATTGAGGCCGACAGCACCGGCTGCATGCCCCAGATCAATGACCGATAAGTCGATCCAGAGAACGGCGCGCTCGGGTACATCAAGAGTGTTGGCCTGCACCTCATCCAACTGCCGGGCGGTACGCCAATCCATCATGCGCTGGCTGATCTGATCCCAAACGTCGGCAGGTTGCTCGCCGTTCAAACCCACCCAGGTCGTGTTTGACGGGCGTTCTATGAGATCACGTCGAGCCAGTGGCATGGCCGCGACGACGGGCCGGTCCGGAAAGGCCGCCAGTACAGCCGAGGCAACATCAGACGCGCCTCCCAGGACAACTGGCACAACGTCGCGATCCGCCATTTGTGTCACAAGCTGCATTAATACGCCCAACCAATCACCGGACAGGTCCAGATTTCCCAGATCCCGACCATTTACAGGCAGGCTAGTCCCAAGCTGCCCGGTCATCTTGCGCAGCGCATCCGGTGCCAGGGAGGCGCCGTAACGCGGCCCGCTATCGACTTCGCTTGGAACACCCAAAAGCCCGACAGATCCTGCATCGCATTGCGAAACCTTGCCAAATGGCAGGCCGGCATAACCGGTTGTTATCATTTGTTTCTGCGCACTAATCATTGCCAGATGCCTTCATTATTTGCGATTTCCAATTGCGTTCAAACCAGCTATAAAAAGTGACGAATTTGCGTCGAAAGGTCTGCCGATGACTGACAAGCCCCGAACCCCGGACACAACAGGTGGTGTCGAAGCGGTTGAACGCGCATTGCGTGTGCTGGACAGCTTTAAGCCCGGTGATGCGGGGCTGTCTTTGAAAGAGGTCGCGGATCGCAGTGGTGTCAACAAAGCGACAATCCTGCGTCTGAGTGTTTCGCTTGAAAAGTTTGGCCATATCACGCGGGACGCCGAAGGCTTGTTTCACCTCGGGCCGTCGTTGTGGCGTCTGGGGTCCGTGTTTCGTCAGAACCTGCGCATGGGGCCTATTGTGCGCCCGGTGCTGGCGAACATGGTGAATGCAACGGGGGAAAGCGCCTCGTTTTACGTGCAACGCGGCAACTCCGGCGTTTGCCTCTACCGTGTCAATTCGCACAGGCTTGCGCGGGATCATGTCGAAGAGGGCGATATCATTCCGCTGAGCATTGGCTCGTCGGGCCGGGTGCTGGATGCCTATACTATTCGGCAAGGCAAACAGGCCACCAACATCCGAAAGGCTGGGTATTACCTCAGCCTTGGTGAACGTGATCCGGACGTCGCTGGATTGTCTGCTCCGGTTCTTGGGCTTGAAGGCGAGTTGCTGGGGGCTGTGAGCCTGTCGGGATTGCGCGTTCGCTTCAGCGAAACCGTTGTCGAAGGCTATCGCACTGCAGTTCTTGATGCCGTCCGCCAGATCCGGGTTAAGTTTGGCGAAAGATAAGGAACGCATCATTTGTCAGCATTCTTGCTGCGGCCAATCAACTGAACGCCGATAAGCATCCCAACCGACACGACAATCAGGCAGGTAGAGATTGCTGCAATGGTCGGATCAAGCTGATCGCGCAGGGAGTTGAACATGCGGCGGGTAATTGTCGCATTTTCCCCGCCCGAGACCAGCATCGAAATCACCACCTCGTCTAGCGACGTGATGAAGGCCAGAAAGGCCCCTGTCTGGATCGAGAATTTGACTTGCGGAACGGTCACCGTCCACAACGCATATGCCCGCGATGCCCCAAGGCTACGCGCTGCCAATTCCTGATCGAAATCATAATTTTGCAAGCCCGACATCACGGTCACGATCACAAAGGGCAACGCCAGTGCGGTATGGGCGATCACAATTCCGGTAAGCGTGTAATTGAGCCCCAGCTTTGCATAAAGGCTGAACACGCCTACGGCGATCAGGATCACCGGTACGACAATGGGCATGATCACGAGGATTTGCGCGGTGCTCCTGATACGTGGGGTGGAACAATGCAGGCCATAGGCACAAAGTGAGCCTAAAGGCGTCGCAATCGCCGTGGTCAACACCGCCGCTATTAGGGACGTCTTCGTGGCGCTCATCCATTCCGGGGAAGTGAAATAGGTCTCGTACCAGCGAAACGAAAACGACGTAGGCGGGAACTCCAGAAATGAGGCACCCGAAAACGACATCGGGATAACAATAAGCGTGGGTAGGATCAGAAAGAACAGCACCGCAATGCCAACTACCATCAGCCACAGACCATCTATTTTTCGTTGTCCAACTTGTTCCATGTTCAGATCCTTAGCGCATGAAGAGTTTGTCGAGGCCGAAGACACGGTTCATCAGCCAGATCATCGCCAGTGCCAGCAGCAGCAGGACAACGCCCAAGGCGGATGCCGCACCCCAATTGGAATAGACTGTGATGGTACTTTCGATCCGCTGTGCAAGCATCTGCACCTTGCCGCCGCCCAGCAAAGCAGGTGTGACGAAAAACCCAAGAGACAGGATGAAGACCAGCACGATACCGGCAAAAAGGCCCGGTAGGGACATCGGGAAAAACACCCGCCAGAATGCCCCACGCGGACTGGACCCCAGCCCAACGGCCGCCCGGACGAGGTCGGTGTCAACGCCACGCATCGTGGCATAAAGTGGCAAAACCAGAAACGGCAGCATGATATGCACCATGCCAATGATTGATCCCGTGAGGTTGTGCGCCAGCTGCAGCGGTTCCTGGATTACGCCGAGCTTCATCAGCGACGAATTTATGACTCCATTACGCTGCAACAGCACCAGCCATGCGTATGTACGCACCAGAACCGACGTCCAGAATGGAACCAGCACGAAAACCATCAGAATGGCAGCTGTTCTGTCCGGTACCTTGGTCAGCCAGTAACACAGCGGATATCCGAGAAGGACACAGATCACCGTCACAGCAATGGTGATCTGAAAGGTGACAACAAAGGTCCGCCGATACAAAGCACTTTCAAAGATACGCGCATAGTTCTCCATGCTCAGCTCGCCCGCCGCATTGTAAAACGAGAGCGAAGACAGCCAGAAAATTGGCAGGAACACGACAATTAGAATCGCGAGAACCGCGGGCATCGAAAGCCCCAAAAACGTCAGGCTTTCACGGCGTTCTTCGGATTTGAGCGTACTTGCGTTCTGAAGCGTCTGAGCAGCCCCGTTGAGCTCAGCGACGCTCATGATACATGTTCCGGTACGATGATCGTGTCTTCGGGATGCAGGGCAAGGCCAATTTGCTCTCCCTTGGAAGGCAGCCCAGTCTGGCCAGCGCGATTGGCAGGGACGCGTACGTTAATCTCACCTGCGTTGTCGTTCTGAACGATAACCAGCACACTGTCGCCTTGATAAATGATGTCGTTGACCCGGCCGGATAAATCATTGGCAGTTTCAGGCACAGCACCTGAGGTGACCTCCAGCAACTCAGGCCGGATAACCAAGCGATGACCACCACTTCCCTGTGCAATGGGCAAATCAGATTTCAGCAAACTTTCGCCAAGGTGCGCCCGATCGTTGGCCACCTTCACTGGTGCCGACATGGATTCACCGACAAAATCCGCCACAAAGAAACTGTGAGGCTGGCGATACAGCCGCTCAGGTGTCTCTACCTGCTCGATCCGCCCATGATTGACCACTGCAATCCTGTCTGACATCGTCAGGGCTTCGCGTTGGTCGTGGGTTACATATACTACGGTCGCATCCAATTTTTGATGGAGCGCCTTCAATTCAATCTGCATATGTTCGCGCAGTTTTTTGTCGAGCGCGGACAGAGGCTCATCCATCAGGATGATCTGCGGCTCGAAAACCATGGCGCGGGCCAGAGCCACGCGCTGTCGTTGGCCGCCAGACATTTGGGTGATGCGCCGATCCCCATAGCCGCCAAGCTGTACGGTATCCAGCGCACGCTCGGCGCGGGTCTTTTGATCGCTTTTGGAAACGCCACGGATTTTCAGTGGGTAGGCGACGTTCTCAGCCACGGTCATGAATGGAAACAACGCATAGCTTTGAAAGACCATGCCAAGGCCGCGTTTATGCGGCGGTGTCGCGATCATTTCGCGATCGCCGAACCGGATCGACCCGCCATCAGGGCGTACAAATCCGGCCAGTGCCATCAGGAGTGTCGTTTTGCCCGAGCCCGATGGCCCAAGCAATGTCAGGAATTCGCCTGCAGCAATATTCAGCGACACATCATCAAGTGCTTTGACCGCTCCATAGGCCTTGCTGAGGCTGGATATATCGATGGGAAGGGATTGGTTGGCAGAGGACATGCTGGCTCCTAACTTGAAAATGGGCGCAGTGCACATTGCGCTGCGCCCAATTGGTTTACTGCTGGATCAGCGTGTCAAACTCTTCAGTCAACTCACCCAGCTGGCCGATGTAAAAGTTCGGGTCGACCAGAAGCTGCTTGTCGTAGTTGCTGGGATGCGTGTTGACCGACAAAGCCTGCTCTCCCGAGATAATGCCGGTGTCGAATGCACCCGTGTTCACCGGGCCCAGCGGCATCGTAACCGCCAACCGCGCCTGCGCTTCGGCACTGAGCAATTCATTGATCAGGCGCATCGCATTCTCGACGTTTGGCGCGCCTTTGGGCACCAGCAGGCAATCGACATCCATCGTGCCACCATCGAATGCATAGGCGACATCAATGCCGGACTCGATCACACTCTCCACGCGGTTATGGCCCATATGGATCACGTCCACCTCACCATCACGCAACAATTGTGCAGACTGAGAACCGCCACGATACCAAACGGTGACTTCGGGTGCGATTTCTCCCAGTTTGGCCCAGGCGCGCGCCATGCCCTCATCCGTGGCCAACACATCGTAGACTTCCGCCATAGGCACACCATCGGCCATTAAGGCAGCCTCAAGGTTGTAGTTCACCTTGCCGTGCATGCCGCGATTGCCGGGGAAGTTTTCCAGATCCCAGAACTCGGCCCAGTTGGATGGTCCGGCTCCGTCAAAGGCGTCGGTGCGATAAGCAATCACTTTGGTGAAGTTGATGAAGCCGATGTAGTTTTCATGGATCAGCTCTTCAGGGATACCCGTTGTGTCAACGATCGAATAATCAATCGGCTCAAGTTTGCCTTCTCGGCTGAGTGTTTCGCACGAGGGCAAGTCCTGCTCTGTTACATCCCAAGCGACAGCACCCGCTGTGATCTGTGCGCGCACGTCCTGAATGCCGTTTGTCGTGTCTTCCTTGACCGTGACGCCCAATGTGCTGGCGGCAGGTTCTAGCATTGCTGAGCGTAAAGCATCCTGAAATGATCCACCCCAGGACGCAAACACCACTTCGCCTTCTGCGTAGGCTGGCGCAGCAATGGCCAGACTACCGGCTACGAGGCCCATGGTGAGCGTCAATTTTACGTTATCTTTCATCGTGTCAGGCTCCTCCCTAACTGTTGGTTGGCTTGTGGGTCTGCGACATGAGCGACCAGTTCCCTTTATTCTTACGTTTCACTGAGCAAAACGTCATTTCGTTTCATCTAATGCCAATTCTGAAAATGGTCAAGGGTTCATTTGCATCTAAGGATCGACCTTCCCGCATTCGGCGTCGGAGAGCCGGGCAAAACGCCGTGTTTCGCCTTTATGCTCAATGTCCATCTCGCTTGGGTCTTGGGCATCTGGTATCGAAAGCGAACTTTCCCTGCCTCAAGTTCTTTGCCACCGAGCGAGGCTATTAAGGGGATTAGACGGAAGGCCATCTCTCATTCACATACCGTTGGTTGGCAAATTTGAATGGCAGCTTAGTAACTGTTTGCGCTAGTTGATCCCGACCGCAGCATTATGCACTTTGGGCTCTCTCCAGCCGTTCTCTGCACTTCGCACGAGTGGCTGGTCTCGAGGTTTCTTGCCATTCACTGCGTATCAAACGTGCAAGTGCTGGCCCTTGAGTAACCAGGACCGCTGTCGTCTAGCGGTTTGACGCGACGGGGCCCCGTATTGGCGAAAGCAAATATTGCCATGTTGCAGAGATGTTGCAGAAAACAAAAGCCGCCCCGGAGGGCGGCTTTGTAACTCTTTGATCTCTTTAAGAGATTTTGGCTCCGGCGGTAGGGATCGAACCTACGACCAATTGATTAACAGTCAACTATCTAACCTCACGCATCCCGCAAACAGGCGTGTCCCAACGTAACCTAGCGCAACTTCAAAATCACGTATAATATGGGCGCTAACCACTAAATGCCAATTGATTGCTCTCATCTGCGTAGGGCGGCGGAAGTTGGCGGGAGTTGGCGAGTGCGTCCAGGTTTGGGACGCACGTTGGGACACAGTTGCGGAGACGGTCATGATAACTCAGAAGAAGATACGGGACGCATTACCGGCGGAGGGGCGCGGGACGTGGAGAGACCCAGATCATCCCGGTCTAGAGATGATGGGCAACCAGCGCGGCGGCAGTTGGTATCTGCGCCGTCGCGTCGATGGCAAGCGAATTCGCGACACATTGGGCCGCTGGCCCGGTCTGACGGTGTCTGGCGCTCGAAAAGCTGCAGAGGCTCTGGTGGGCGCGACTGCGCTCAAGAGCGCCGCAGGGGGTGATCCCCTCGCAGATCGGGAGGCGAAGCGGCAGGAGAAGGCCAAGCGCCGCGAGGCGAAGACTGTCAAGGAGGCGCTGGATATGTACGCCAAGGCGCACCTCGCCACCCTGCGGTCGGGCGATCATGCGGAGAGTGTTCTGAGGCGGGTCTTCGCCAAAATTTTGCTGGTGAGCCTTGCCGACATGACCAAGCCCGACGTGATTGAGTGCGTGGATGCGCGGCGGGAGGCTGCGCCCAGCGCCGCGGATCAGGCCGTCCGGTATGCCAAACCGTTTTGGGGCTGGATCGCGGCGCGTGGGTATGGCGATGACCTGCTAGTGGGTGTGAAGGTCAGCCAGACCAACAAGAGAGACCGCACATTGTCGGTGATCGAAATGGGGAAAATACTGGTTGCGCTAGATGAAATGGGTCCTGACAGCCCGGCTTTGGTGATCCGCACACTGATTGCCACGGCAGGTCGATTGAACGAGGTGGCAGGGATGCAGGTGTCGGAGGTTGAGGGCGATCTCTGGACGCTGCCGCCGGATCGGAACAAGTCGAACCGCGTCCACCTGATCCCACTGAACGCAGAGGCTCTGGCAGCAATCTCGCAGGGGCAGGGCGCTGGCCTAGTTTTTCCCGGTCGCAACGGCCCCTACAATGGGTGGAGCCGCTTCAAGTCGCGTCTGGATAAGGCGTGCGGCGTGCGCGGGTGGGTCTTCCACGACTTCCGCCGATCCTTCGCCACGATCTGTAAGGATCGGGGCGTCGATGCGGTCGTCGCGGACCGTTGCCTGAACCACGCCGCGGCGGGGACACAGTCCACAGTCATGCGGATTTATCAGCGCAGCGAAATGCTCGACCAGCGCCGCGCGGCGCTCGACATCTGGTCTGACACCCTCGCCGAAGCGCGGGGCATCGCGGCGGGTGGAACAGTGGTGGCGCTAGCATGACACGAGAGATGAAGAGGCCGCATCGTCCCATGGTCAAAAACCCGCCAACACAGGAAGAAATCAACGCAATGAGTTGGGAGGAGTGGCAACGCTTCGTCCTCTTGCACATTGACGGCGGCGACTGGAAACATGCCGAGGTCAGCGGCATGCTGGCCGGATACGAGCAGGCGGGGAAAGAGACTGCCGAGCGTGCCGCCACCAACGCCAGAAAGCCCCGACCCTCGAGGCAGCACCCCCGCAAGGACGAGGCCATGAGGGCGGGGCTGAACCTGTATGGGCGTCGGCCCGATTTGTCGCTGACAGCCGTGGCGACACAGGTTGCCGCGAGGATGGACGGCGAGGGCATTCCGTCCGCTCTGACGATCCGCGACTGGCTCTCGAAGAAACTGAAGTCCTAGCGCCGCTAGAACGTCATCGGTCGGAAATATGTGGTTAGATTGCGTTTCCATCAACACTGATGGAGACGACCATGAAGACCACCGAGCGCGTCTACGGGCTGGACCCGGCCCCTGCCTACGCAACCCTCGCAGCCCACGCCGCGACCTTCTCGCAATATTGCTACGAGACCACCCCACGATCCCTTGAGAAACTACCGATCCCGATACCCGTCATCGCGGGTAAACGTCAGCCCATGCCGATCCATGTCTTCGCCGCGCTGCTGGCGAAGCTGGATGATGAGCAGCTGAGGGGTGTCTGCCTCGCCGACCTGCCGGTGCCGTTCGTACAAAGCGTGCAGGCACTCCTGCCCAAGGCAATCGAGGCACACCAAGAAACCAAAGCCGCCTGAGAACGAGAAACGCCGCCCACTAAAGGCGGCGCTGAAACTCGGATCGGCGAGTTTATGCGGTGCCGACGAGCATCCTGAAGATGGGCTTCTCATTAGCACAGCATCTCGCCGGTCCGTAAATTTGAAGGACCGAAGTAATGACCCTACCAGAAATCCGCCAACAGCTTGCGTCGCTCCTGCCCGAATTACGGGACGAGGCGCACCGCCGCCATGAAGCCGCATGTAACAGCTTCATTTCCAATGACCGGATTGAAATCCAGATCACTGCCAAGCTGGACGACGGTACGATCCTGACGGAGTTATCCGATGGCTAAGTGGCATCGGGAACTCCAGCGCCTAGCCCGGCGGTATGATCGTGAACTGGTGATCACTGGTCGCAACTTCCGCTTGGTCGGGGACACCCCGCCTGATGTGATCTGCGCGACCACGCCCAGACGACCGGGTTCCGCGCTCCGTGCGACAGAGAGGCTTCTCCGCCGTTATCTGGCCGATCAGCGATCCCCACAACGCACGGAAACACACGCCCCCCTCGCAACACCGAACTGGGAGAAAAGCCATGACCCGCAATAATCCGCCGCTCACCTACACCCGGATAGCGCTGGAAAACCCGCGCACCGGCGGCAAACATTATCGCCGCCGCTCCGGGGAATTGGTGAAGGAGACGGTCGGCTGGATCGGCGAGGGCCGCGCCTTCATCGATCAGGCCACCGATCTGGCGGACTTTGTCTCGGTCCTGAACACCGAACTCCGCGCCGGGCGTGATGTCCTGACCTACGGCGTCCCGCTGATCGATGCGGAGGAGGGCGTCGTGCTCACGACCAAGAACGATTTCCAGGGCGGCGAACAGGTCACCCGATCCGAGGATCATTTCAGGTGGCCTGACGGCGCTGGCATCTTCGCGATGGACTACGATCCTCGTGAAGGCCACGCCGTGCTGTCCCGAGACGCGTTCTGGGATCAGCTAAAGGCCGTCGTGCCGGGCATCGCCGACCATGACGTGGCCTGGGGCTGCTCATCGTCCAGTTACATCTACGACGCCGAGACTGGCGACATGCTGGTCGGCTTGAAGGGGCAGCGTATCTATCTGGCCGTCGAGGAGGCCGCCGACATCCCCCGCGCAGCCGATGTCCTGCTGAAACGGTTCTGGCTAGCAGATCACGGATACATCCTCGTCAGTGGGTCTGGCTCACAGCTTATGAGGGCGACGACCGACCCCTGCATGTATCAGGCCAGCCGCATCGACTACGCCGCAGGAGCGGTCTGTGGGCGGGGCCTGGTGCAGCGCAGGCCGGATGCCTTTCTGATCAGCGAGGGCCTATCACTCGTCGACACACGCGCCCTGTTGCCTGATCTGACTGCGGCGGACGAGGCCGAATATCTGGTGCTCGTGGAGCAGGCCAAAGCCGACACGCACGACGATGCCATGGCGACCCGATCCGTGTGGGCTGATGGTCGGATCGAGGTCGAAGCCACGCAGGCTCTGGGCGATGGTGCCACGCCGGATCGTGTGCGCCGCAAGGGCGCCGAACTGCGTGCGGCGGGGCGCAAGGCCGCCCTGATGCGGGTGGCGGATGCGGATCGGCCCGTCCTGCCCATAAGCTTTGTGATCCACCTGTCCAACGGGCAGGCGGTGAGCGTGGGCGAAATTCTCGCCCATCCGGGCCGATACCGCAACATGACCTGTCGCGACCCGCTGGAACCGGATTACCGGGGCGGCGCGGTCACGGGGATCATCTACCCGACAACCCGGCGGCTAGTGAGCCAAGCCCACGGGTCGGGGCGGGTCTTCGTCCTCGGCAAGGACGCCGAGTATCGCGATCTCTACACCGCGAAGGCGGCGGACTTTCGACACACACTAACAATTAAGCGACCGACACGGATGGAAGAGAGCCGTGAGGATCGGATCGCGCGAATGAAGGAGGCAAAAATATGAAGGCGAAAGAAATACAGGGACGTCTGGCAGAGATTGCCGAGATGTCGATCTTCGAGCAGGGGCGCGAGTTGGACGCACTAAAGAAGGAATGCACCGCGGCGGGAAACCCGGTGACCAAGAAGGTGCTTGAGACCGCGCTGCGCCGATTGATCAAGGTCCGTGACGCCGACGAGAAGGCAGACGAGAAGGCGGCGGTGTCGAGCGCCCTGTCGACCCTAGTGGCGGAACTGAACATGGAGTTCTTCGTCATCGAGGCTGGCAGCAAGGTTCGCATCGGACATTGGGTCAAAGAACCCACAGGCCGCAAGGATGAGGGCGGGGATGATGAGATGCGAGAGGTGTTGAACCTGCTGACCACGCATGACTTCTCAACGCTGGTCGCCAATGTCGTGGCGCAGGGGCCGGACGGCCCGATACCGGCGGGTGAGGCATGGCTGGTTCACCCCGAGCGCAGCTGGTACCGCGGCACGATCCTCGCGCCCAACGGCCCGGTGCCTGACGGATACCTGAACCTGTGGCGTGGTTACGGTGTCAAGCCGAAGGAGGGGCCATGCGACCTGATCCTGAACCACATCCGCGACGTGATCTGTGCCGGTGATGTGCAGACGTATGAGTATAACCTGGACTGGATCGCGCTAAAGGTACAGCAGCCCGAGCGCGTAATGGGAACCATGCCCATCCTGATCAGCGCTCAGGGCGCTGGGAAGGGCATTATCTTCGATGATCTGATGATGCGTATTTTCGGGCAGCATGGCGTTGTGATCGAAGACAGCAGCCAGTTGATCGGCAAGTTCAACAAGCACCTGATGGATGCCTGTTACGTTTTCGCGGATGAATGTTTCTTCGTCGGCGACCGTCGTGGCGCACAGAAGCTGAAACGCCGCGTCACGGGCAAGACAATCCTGCTCGAGGCAAAGGGCGTAGACACGATTACCGTGCTGTCAGCGCTGGGCATTGTCGCCGCCACGAACGAAGAACACGCACTGGATGTGGAGGTTAAAGAGCGCCGATACATCGTGCAGCGTTGTAACGACGACCGCCGGGGCGACCGCGCGTATTTTGAGGCACTTGCCGGTCACATCCAAGGCGACGGGGCGGCACACTTTCTCGACAAGATGCTGAAGCGCGATGTCAGCGCGTTCGACCCCGAACATGACCGCCCGTTGACCGATGATACCATCAAGCAGCGCGAACTCTCCCTGCACGGCATCCACCGTTTCTGGGCTGAAGTGGTTGAAGAGGGCCTGTTTCCCATACGCCCAGATACGCCCACAACGTTTGAGGGTTGGGCAAAGGTAGCAGAACACACGTGGGCTGATGGTGGTCTGCGGGTGTCACGCCGGTCCTTCAGAGACGCGTTCTTAGAATGGGCGCGAAAGACGCAAGGCGAAGGCTATAACGACACCCAACCCAAGCGGATGTGGAGCCGCCTGCGTGAGGTGGCCGTGTTTGAAGATGACGGAGGAAACGGACAGGATCGCAAGGTCTGGTTTGCCAGCCTGCCTGAGCAGGTTGAGAAGCTGGGGGGCTTTTTATGCGCTCGGTAATCGAACGGAAAATGCAGAAAATTAAGAAAATACTTGATATAGTATTCTACGCGAAGGGTAGACACATAACGTCTTCGTCTTCCAACGGCTACGACATAAGACGCTCTGCGCGTCACGTGTTATGGTACTTCACCCCCAAAACACCCTCATTTTCCGTATTTTCTGCATTTACACGGGCGTTTTGTCCTCGCATGAGGACAAATCAGCGGTTTGGGGGTGTGCAATGACCAGCCAAACCCAGCGTCGGCGTGACACCCGTGCCTTTCGCCAAAATTTTGCCCCTTTAAGCTAGTTCGCCCCTTCAGACGCCGCGCTATATTTCGCTAACTATATGTAATACATAAGAAAAAACTAGAAACGCGCCCCTCCGCCGCTTACATTGGCGGGGGCGGAACAATATAGACGCACAGACCACGCCCTCGCGCACGTAGGATTGCTAACAGGGTCGTAACAGGAGATCGTCATGCGGTTCAAGAAAGGCCAATCGGGCAACCCGCGAGGTCGCCCCGTCATGTCACCAGAGGTTCGGGAAGCCCTTCGGGCAGGTGGTGAAGTCGCCGTGCGACGCATGAGTGACCTGCTTGACGATGATGCCGCCTGGGGGCCTGCGGGATGGCTTTCGCCCATGGAACAGATCAAATTATTAGCGGTTGCACACGAACGTGCCTTCGGTCGGGCAGTAGCTGTGTCCCTAGATCAGCAAGTTGTGGTGGCAGTGCCAAGGGGAGATGGCAGAGGAGAAGGTTCGGACCAACTGCGCCAACTGGCAGCACTCGTTCCTAAGCACTAACAGGTTTGTAACGGCAGTGGGCTGGGTTGGCAGGGCTATAGACTTTCTCCTGTTGTTGCGGAATACATCATTCTCACATTGAGGGCGCACTGATGCTAGGTCACGACTTAAGTCCGCAGCAAACGCTGCGAGATGGACGATCTGACCAATGGAGATCGTTTTTATTTCAATATTCAATTGAACAGTAGCTAGATTTTTCGATCTCGAAATAACGTTCGCTCACGATCTCGAAATCAGAACCGGTCCAAAGAATATCCTGAGAAGCGCAGGTCTAGTCCCGAATGTCTTCAACTGCGTGCCCAGCGTCTATAAGTGCCTGATTTATGTCTATCCCATCTAAATAGACAACGCCCAGCCAACGACCGAACGAGTCACTTCTGTCAGCGTCGTCGCGACCCTTTTTTGTTTTGAGTATAATTGATTTACCATCGATAAGATCGCGCAGAAAAACAGTAGCTGCCTTGCCGGCTACACGAGACTCCCCCCTTTTTTCAGGAGCATCAATACCAACCAGCCTTATGCGCTGATTTTTGAGCATAATGTAAAATCCCAAATCGATATCCACGTCAATCGTATCACCATCCACAACATTTGTGACTTCTGCCGTGTATAGATACGCTGGCTCTGTGGGGCCTTCTTGAGCGCTTGACGATGTGTAACCGAAAGCCAATAAAACTGCGCTTGATACCGCTAGCAACCGGTTTTTCATTCCAGTCCCTTAACCATCTATGAAATTTGCATTCAGGCTCATTTTTCCCCCTAGACGTAAGGCCAAAACGCCCGATTAAGTTGGAATGACTACCGAACGAGCGGAGACAACGAGTAGCTTATCTCCACGGGGCCTGATAGTTTTCCTCCCAACTTTCAAGTGGGTGGTCAAAAAGAGCAAGACATCAAGCCTATTGTAACTTTTACCGCCATAATTCTCGATCAATCCTTGCGCTGTTCCGCGCCCTGCATTGCATTCCAAGCGCCGTCGTTCGATGGCTGATAGACAATGCGGAAATCCTTGGCACCCTTCACGCCACATCGGCTGCACCGGACACGGGCCACGACATCGGCAACAGTCTTTGGCGGTTTGTCTGAGAACAGTAATGCAGCCACACGAACCGATGCGGACCGTCCACAGGCACATTCCAACCAAATTGCGTGGGTGGGGATCGCTGTGAGTTTCGTTCCGCCGCGTTTGAGTTGAACCGTCATGATGCGGGTATATAGCATTGAACGTTTCCAACCCAGTCGTCATTCCGCTCGAAAGGCAGCGGGAAATTGCAGAGGCCAAAAGTCGGACAGAAGCCCACCAGCTAATTAGTTTCTTAGATTTTGCGTCCTTGATACTTCAAATGGATCAGATCCTGTTTGATAGGAGTACCTGTTCTATTCTGAATGACATGCCCAAATTTTCTCGGTAATTTTTCACTGGATGTAACGAATTGATTTACTTGAGAAATTGAGACCGACCTTTTGAGTTGATGTGGATCAATGCTGGCTAAAAATTACAATGTATGTGTGTCTGATCTGGGTGTATTATTTTGATGTGGGGGAATAATTTTATGATGAGTAGGATTTTGGCGGCAACAGCGGTCAGTATGTATGCGATAGCCGTCGCTCCACTACAAGCGTCAGTCGTGTTCAGTTTTCAGGAAGTATCGGGAGACGTGGTCGTAACTTCATCCGGTGTATTGGATTTAGCGGGTTTGACTTACTACTCCGATGGCGGACGGTTGGGGGCTGTAATAAACCCAAGCACGGGAGAAATTGGGACCGGACCTGTTGGAGGCGGAATCGCAAATGCTGACGTCTATTATGGTCTGACATCATCTCCTGAATTCTTCGGTCCAGGGGGAGCTAGAATAGCGGACTTCGGATCGGGTAGCGGCATTTTCTTAAGGTCCACAGGGTTGGCGGTTGGCGATGGTGACGCCTTGTACGTGCCGTTGGGATACTCAACTGGGGAGGAAATCTTTGGAACAGCCGTTTACGAGGGAACAAGTTTCGATGGTCTCGGACTTGTTAGAGGTCGCTATGAATACAGTTGGGCCTCGGACAGTGTAATATTGGATATTCTCGGCCCTCCTCCTCCCGGCTGCATACCTAGCAATTACACACCCCCGAAGTGTGAACCGTGGCGTCCCGATGGCCTGTCTGCAGTTCCTCTACCGGCTGCCGTGCCGATGCTTCTGGCTGGCATAGGCGGTCTTGGCTTTATGGCTCGCCGTAAAAGAAAGTCACAACAGAAAGCGTCCTGATACGTCAAGCTTACAACAGAGCTTGACTAGTTTGGGGCTAGCCTATTCTATTCAGAAACACATGCTCAAATTTTCTCGATATTTTTCTGAGATATTTGAAGCCGAGCTGTTGAGTTGATCAGGATCGATGACGCAGCCAGTGCCAGAGTTAAAAATACGGACCAACATTCTAAAAGAATAATTCCAAGTGGGGGTTAGAAATAATGCCTCAGTCGCTTATGAAGTAAAGGACAGGAAAACCATGAAATTCATCTTAGTGCTGTCTACACTCGCGATACTCGCCGCGTGTTCAACGCCATACCAAGAGACGGGGCTAGCTGGCGGTGTTGAGGCGACGATGATAGCGCCCGGGACAGCGCAGATTTCGGTGAAGACAAATGCCTACACCAACCGATCTACAGCCTATCAATTTGCGCTTCTTAAAGCGGCTGAAACAACTCTGCAGCAGGGTTACGGACATTTCCAAATAGTCAGCCAAGATCAATATGCGAAGGCGGGTTCAAACACGACATACAACTCGTATACTGGCAACTTTCAAACGAACAGTTTTTCGAAGCCGCGCGTCGACGCCATCATCCAAATGTTTAAAGGCAAGAAGCCATCGTCAGCACCTGCCAATGTTTTCGACGCTACTGAAATTGCGAATACACTTGGGCCGCAACTGCGAGGGTAATGAGCTTCACAAGGATTGGCTTATGACGAAATTTATTCAAATGGGCATTCGATCAGGGCAGCACGGTTTTGAATAACCATCCAAACAAGTCGCGCCAGTTTGGTTGGGTTCTTTGTGTTGCCGACCAACTGAGTTGATTTGATGGTTTTTCCCCAATGAAAACCATCAGGGATTTCAGTCCAAACCAGAAATTTTCGATTATTTTCGAACGCCACGACGTAGTAGCGACCTTCGAATACGAAGTGCGCAAATTCTTCCATGCTTACCTTTTGGGAATACTTGGACTAAGGGCTGTTGACGTTCACCTGATGTGAATGATTGTAGCGGCGATCGAGATGAATGCTTTGAAGCTGGGGTCTGTTTTGCACGAGCGCATAGCTATCCCTCTGTTTTCCTTCAGTTTGCCAAAGTAGTTTTCGATCAGGTGCCGCCATTTGTAGGTGTCTTTGTCGAACTCCGCCGGGAACTTCCGGTTGGACTTCGGCGGAATGACCGGAGTGATGTCGCGATCCAGCAGGTCATTGCGCAGCCAATCCGCATCAAAGGCCCTGTCCGCCAGCAGGTGCCCGGCAGACAGATTTCGGATCAGTGTATCGGTCTCGCGCAGATCATGGGCTTGTCCGGGCATCAGGCAAAAATCGACGAGGTTGCCGAGCGCGTCCGTCAGCGCCAGTATCTTCGTGGTTATCCCCCCGCGAGAGCGCCCGATGGCCTGGCAAAGAGTCCCCCTTTTGCGCCTTGGCCAGAGCGGTGAACCTTGACGATGGTGCCATCGATCATGGCGTATTCGAGGTCGGCGTCTGAGGCTAATACTTTGAACATATGATAGAAAATATCTGCCTTAACCCACCTGCGGAACCGCTTGAACACAGAGTTCCACTTGCCGAATTCGTCCGGCAACTCGCGCCATTGTGCCCCAGTGCGAACGATCCAAAGGACGGCTTCCACAAACAGGCGAGGATCGCGCCCAGTTTGTCCCGGGTCTGTGGGTTTTCCAAGACAATACGGTTCGATGATTGTCCAATGCGCATCGGTCAGGACTCTTCGGGTCAAGGCTGCTCTCCTCTGTTTGCAACCTTGAATCAGAAGTTAAGTAATTTGGGAATCCCGAACGTCAACAGCCCCTAATAGCATAGGCACTGAGCGGGTTTTACGCGCTCTGCCGTTGACACGGTATTGGGTGTCACTTCAGGGTACACCCTGATGTAGCAACTAAATGTTACAATATGAGAGCACCATCAGGGCCCATTGCGTATTGATGTTACATCGGATATGTCTACTCTAGACCTTAATGTTACATTGGAGTTCTGAGTTGGCACGAATTGGGTATCGCAGAGTTTCATCCTACGACCAGAAGCTTGATCGCCAGGACCTTGGTGAGGTCGATCAAGTCTTTGAGGAAAAGGAGAGCGGTTCCAAACGGGAACGCCCGGCGCTTCGCGAGATGCTTACTTACATAAGAACTGGCGATGAGGTTCTGGTTTGGTCAATTGATCGTCTGGCTCGTGACTTCAGAGACTTGCAAGACATTGTCACGCAGATCACCGGCAAAGGGGCAGGGATCAAGTTCCTATCCGAAGGTCTGACCTTTGGGCCGAACGGGGATGATCCCTTCGCAAAACTTCAATTACACATGATGGGTGCGTTCGCCGAATTTGAACTTGCCCTTATTCGCAAACGACAGGCTGACGGCATTGCAAAAGCTCGACAGAAGGGGGTCTACAAGGGCGGGAAGCGTCGAATTGATCGGGAGCGGGTGACTGCCCTGCGCGATGAAGGCCTTGGGCCAAGTGCGATTTCGGAGCGAATGGGTGTTAGTCGAATGTCCGTCCACCGAATACTAAACGCACGAGCAAGTGACTAGATCAGGACCGGATTGTTCTAAACCGCAAAAAAACCCTGAGCCGAGGCCCCCCACCCTCGAGCTTTTGGGTAGGGCCGTGGAAGCGTGGCCTATCTGCGCTGGAATTTTTTTTCGATTTTCAGAATGCAGAACTGTTCTCATCATGCTTTAATAGTTGGGTTTGACCTGCATCAACGCCTGATTACACGCTTATCTTTAATCATTTGGTGCAAACAAATTTGTAGGCATTTTTTTGAACAAGATATTTAGAGTTTAGCATGTTTGGGATGTTTAAGGAGGTGCGCGCGCTGGCTGACCTGTCGACGCAGCAACTGGTGGATCGCATGATCGCCATCGGTGCTGACCTTGCGCAGAGGAGGAAATGAGATGAAAATGACTGATGTAGAGTGCCGCAACATTTTGGACCATTGCGTGTCGGGTGCCGCCCGTGTGGTCAAACAGCGGGAGGGTTTGTGATGGATAGGAAAACAGCGTTATCCCGCCTCGACCGGCTGGTGTGCAGGCATGGTGAGATCACGATCAAGGTTGGTTCTGAGGAGTATTTGGCGCTCGTGTACGCGCGTCGGATGTTGCGCACATACACGGACGTGCTGAACACGGACAATATGTATGGCACTGTCTGACGTCAGCACCTGTGGGACAGATTTGAGGATTTGAACAACGGAGGGTTTCTGGTTCATCGTAGCCTTTAAGGAGCGAAGATGAACAAGAAGCCCGGAACATCGAAAGACGCAGCTGACAAGCTGGTCAAAAACATCCGCCGCAAGACCCGCCAGACCTACTCGGCGGAGGAGAAGATCCGCATTGTTTTGGCCGGATTACGCGGAGAGGAAAGCATCTCGGCGTTGTGTCGCCGTGAGGGCATCTCTGAGAGCCTGTATTACACTTGGTCAAAGGAGTTCCTTGAGGCTGGAAAACGTCGCCTGTCTGGCGACACGGCGCGTCAAGCGACATCGCCTGAGGTGAAGGAGTTGCGATCAGAGGCCATGGCTCTGAAAGAGTGCGTGGCCGACCTTACTCTGGAAAACCGTCTGCTCAAAAAAAGCATGACAGGGGCTGGGGGATACGAGGAATGAGATACCCCGCATCCGAGAAGCTGGAGATCATTCACACAGTTGAAGGGTCACATCTGCCAACCAAGAAGACCCTTGATATGCTGGGCATCCCGCGCACCACATTTTACCGGTGGTATGACCGATATGTCGAAGGTGGCTTTGATGCCCTGGCAGATCGTTCGCCGCGTCCAAAGTCGGTCTGGAACCGAATCCCCGATGCTCGCCGTGACGACCTGATTGAGTTTGCGCTGGAGCATGAGGCGCTGACCACGCGCGAGCTAGCGGTTAAATATACAGATGAGAATCGGTATTTTGTCTCTGAATCATCGACTTACCGCATTCTGAAAGCTGCAGATCTGATCACGGCACCAGACTATGTGGTGATCAAAGCGGCAGACCAGTTCAAAGATAAAACGACCGCCATCAACCAGATGTGGCAGACCGACTTCACCTACTTCAAGATCATTGGCTGGGGCTGGTATTACCTGTCCACCATCCTCGACGACTACAGCCGCTACATCATCGCTTGGAAGCTTTGCACAAATATGCGCGCTGAGGACGTAACAGACACGATCGAGTTGGCTCTGGCAGCATCAGGCTGCGACCAGGCCGTGGTCCGACACAAACCCCGTCTGCTCAGCGATAATGGCTCCTGTTACATCTCTGGCGATTTGGCCGAATGGCTGGAAGGTCAAAAAATGACGCATATCCGTGGGGCGCCATTCCACCCGCAAACCCAGGGCAAAATCGAACGCTGGCACCAGACAATGAAGAACCGTGTTCTGCTGGAGAATTACTACCTGCCCGGTGATCTCGAGCGACAGATCGGGGCCTTCGTCGACTACTACAATAACCAGCGCTACCACGAGAGCCTGAAAAACGTCACACCCGCCGACGTCTACTTTGGCCGGGACAAAGCCATTCTGAGAGACAGGGAGAAGATCAAGAAACTGACAATCCGACAGCGCCGCTTGCAACATCAAAAACAAGCAGCATAATCAATCACACAACCGAACCAGAGCCTCCAATGTTCAAGCCGCTCTGATGTCCCATTTTATATGACGACGGACACTGGGCAGCATCTATGCCAGCCAATCGGGGATGGGCGCAGTTTTCGGTAGTGAGATTGGCATGAGCGCAAACCAGATCGCGCTCTTTGTGGCGATGTTGTTCGGCGGCGCAATCCTGATGCAGCTGCCCATCGGCTGGCTGTCTGACAGGATCGATCGTCGCAAGGTCATATGCGGTACTGCATTCCTCGGCGCGGTGGCCTGCGGGCTGGGTTATATGGCGAACAATCCACCCGCATGGCTACCGGTCGATCCGCTGATCCCGATCATGGCCGCGGGCTTCTTTGCCGGCGGGATGACAACGCCGCTTTATGCGCTTCTGCTAGCTTACACCAACGACAACGTGCCGACAGAGGATATGCCTGCGATCTCGGGTGGTCTCGTCTTTACCTTCGGACTGGGCGCCATACTCGGACCGCTTGGCGCGGGCTTTGCCATGCAGACCATCGGTCCGTTCGCATTCTGGATTGTGCTTGGGTTTACCTTTTTGGCGATCACGCTTTATGCGCTGTACCGAATGTCCCAAAGCAAGGCGGTTCCAGTTTCCGAGACAGATGCTTATGTGAACGTGGTGCCCACGGCCTCGATTGTTGCGGTTGAGGATGCAACCAACTGGGCAGCGGAACATGCAGACGCTGAAGAACCGCTGACATGACACAAGATCATGTTTTTTCTCTGGGTATTGATACCCGATTACGGTGTGAGATCACGATATCTGAAAGAGTGTATCGAACGTAAACTGGACATTCATGGGTAATGCAGCACTGGTCTACATTGGGCTCACTGCCGTCATTCGCGGCGCAAAGCACCAATGGCCGCAATGCGGAAAACCGGCCGTTCGCTGCGCTGGTGGCTAATGTCTCAGTTGCGGGACACTTCTGCCTTTCGCTGCTGTAGCATCATTTAGCCGTTGGCCGGCGAAAAGTCCGTCTGTATGATGATACGGCGCGGTTATGGCAATTTCGAAACTATAGAGCCATGAATGTTGGCATACCCAACACGTTCTGAGAAAAAAGGCGATGACATCGTGAAGAAAATACTCCTGCTTCTCTTGCTCGTAACGAGTTCCGGTCACGCGCATGCTGAAGGCCTTATGGACAACCTGAAGAAAGGCGCGAGCAAGGTCGGTGAGGTTGCCAAGAAAGGAGTTGATGCAGCGGGCAACGCTATAGATTCAACCAGCGAACTGGTTAAAGATGAAGAAACACCGGCGGCGACCAGAGTAAAACTCGACCGTATGGCAGATGAGGTTCTCACCCGTCTAATTGCGGAAAATCCAGAGGCTGCCCGAGCCTTGGAAGTCAGTGCTGGATATGCCGCTTTCGATATGCGGCGGATCTCCATATTCCCTCTCTCGGCAGGATATGGTCGCGGTGTGGCCGTGTCTCTCCCTGAAGGTGCCCGTACATACATGCAAATGGGGACCGGAGGTGCCGGGGCCGCATTCGGAATTGGCGGCTTTGAATCTCAGTTCGTCATCATGTTCGAGACCTCGGTCGATTTCCAACGCTTTGTGGAAAATGGATATGATGCATCCGCAGATGCGGGTGCGATGCAGGGAGACGAACGCACGACGACTGAAGTCAAATTCACAGATGGGCGGTCGTTCTTTGTGCTTAGCAAAACGGGGTGGCGCGTTAACGCAAATGCTTCTGGCACGAAGTATTGGCAAGACACAGATCTGAATTGAGCGCCAGGGCGCAATCTCACACCATGCTTGCTGCATCTGCGAGTATCATAGCAGGAGCACTTCCGGAATGGGCTCGATGCAGTCATTCGACTGTTCTTCTCTGATGACCGGTTCGTCGCGTTAAGCAGCCGTTCACAACCGGAAATTCGAAGTTTTGGTTCTAAACGACTGCTTTCACCGGCACCAGACGTTCGCTGCACTCTGTATTAATGACCGCCTTGCAGACTCTGCTGCCATTGATTATGGGCCATATTTTGTTCCAAGTGCTCCGCAATTGGTGCAGTGTCAGGACACGCTTTGTTCTATGCCCGTCGAATTCTCTTGCGCCTGCCCATCTAAAAGCCAGCTTCTTTCTGAAGACTGGAATGGATGTTACTTGTAGCGGGTAATTTTCAAAGACTTCAATAGGGTCATTGACTATTTGGTCTTCCGGCATGTCAAAGATGGAGATTGCGATGGAAACTTGGTACCCGATAAAATTCGAGCCAGACGTCGAACGTGACTACGCCCTGCGACTGCTGCAAAGGTTTATGCCGCTTGGCAGGTTGGGGTCAGCCATCGGCCTCGTTGCTTTTACCGGCTATTTGTTTTGGGACCTGATGTTGGATCCCGGTGCATTAAGCAAGACTGGTCCGTTTCGCGCGGCGGCAGCCCTGCATTTTGCGATATGTATCGGTACATCATTCTTACCGATTATTCATACTACCCCAAGATTATGGACATATTTCATGACTTACACCTACCTTGGGGTGGCCATCTTGTTCCCTTTGATACTGGCGCAATTGCCTGGAGGGTTCATTGCAGGCGTGGGTGGCCTTTTGGTTGGAATGATATTCGTCCCGGCGATTACGAATGGTGTACGTCAGGCCTCTGTTGTTCTGGGCAGCTATCTTTTTACCGCTCTTCTAACAATAGCGTTGGCGGGCGGCACCTCTTTTGAGGTTGTGAATGCGATGGCCTGGACCAGCGGTGGTGTGGGATTCGCGATTGGTTTTGCCTATTTACTGGATGTCATCAACCGGCGGGCTTATCAGTTGGAGCGCCTGCTTGAGGATGAAAAACGCCGATCCGAAGCGTTACTCCTCAATATCCTGCCCGCTGAAATCGCGACCCGGCTGAAAGCTCAGGAGGAACCTCTGGCTGACAACCACGACAGCGTGTCTGTCCTGTTTGCCGATCTCGCGGGTTTTACCGACATATCGCGGAAAATGTCGGCGAATGAACTTGTTAACCTGCTGAACGATCTGTTTTTGCGGTTTGACGCGATTGCAGAAGAACACGGTGCGGAAAAGATCAAAACCATTGGTGATGCCTATATGGTCGCGACAGGTCTACAGGGCAGCGTCGCAGATCACGCGGAAAAAATCGCCGATCTTGCGCTGGGTATGCAGCAAGCGTTTAGCGAGTTCCGCAGAGATAACAGCGTCGATTTGAAACTACGTATCGGGATACATTCCGGAGCCGTGATTGCGGGAGTGATCGGCAAGCAGAAATTCTCGTACGATCTTTGGGGAGATACTGTAAATGTCGCCAGCCGGATGGAATCCGAAGGCGTTCCCGATCGAATCCAGATTTCGACGGAAACTCGAAAACTCTTATCTGATCGCTACCAGTCAACGCCGCGCGGTGAAATCGAAATTAAAGGGCACAGACCCAGAGCGACCTATTTACTTGAGGGGCGTACGTAAGGGTCGGTTGAAACTGTCTGTTCCGGGCTCAAAGCGGAAGTTCACAGGTTTTTGGCGGGTGTCTGCTGTGTCGCGTCAAGCCGCCGTTAGCGACTGGAAATTCGAAACTTTGGTTACGAATGTCCGCTTACCACAAGAGCGGACGCTACTAAAAAATATGCCTACTTCCGCTGTGCGGGACGAAGTTGCCGTTCACTGAACGTTAAATGGCCAAAAACTAATCTGGCCATTCGCTGCAGTTGCTGTCGATGTCTTAGCCGGTTATTCGAATGATATTCCGCCATTCAATCTCATGGGTCTCCAAAATTGCATTGTATTCTGCGCTGCCTCTCAGCGTGTCATATGTCTTTTCTACCGCGTCCATCGACGGGTAGCCCACGACTAGAAGCCTATGCCCCGCTGTGGGTCCTGTAAGAATAGTGCAGTACCGAAATATCATCGCTCCATTTTTCTCAAAGTGGGGTACGGCTGTGCGTAATCTGTCCAATTCGAGCCCTGCCGACTTTGCCCGCGTGGCAACTCCATAGGCTGGAACATCGCTGGATGGGTTTTTAAGCCCCACGTCTTCAATACGTAGGATGTTTCGAAGAGTGACCGAGATAGCCAGATCGTGAACAAGACCCTTATAGGCTTTGGACTTTTCATAGACGTCAAATGCCCGGTCAATGCCATTCATTTCTTCATACGTTTGAAAAAGAATGAGCTGCCCCGTATGCTCACCTGTCGCCACAATACCATGCCGGGTTGTCGCCGCCCCCGCCCTAGTCTTTAGGTCGTTGGCAAGACTTTCCAGGTGTTCGATCGCATGGCCAAATTTCTGTGGCGCACATTTTGCCACGGTTATCATCATGTATTTTGGTGAAGACATGACTTCTTCCTCCCTTGGATTACGCCGCCTGCTGACGTGTGATTTACCGCTGGGTTGACTTGTTTAAGTCTGCCTCAAGGGAAGTTTCTTTTTTGGAAAAAGATACAAAGCAATGAACTGATCGAAGGCTAGCATATTTTAATCGATCGGTCTTCTGATATATAACGGCAACTGCAAAAGAACGCTATTTGGTCCGACCGCTCCGGGCTCGACTCGGTCATCCGACTGTTTTTCTCAGATGACGGCTAAGCGCCGCTCAGCGGTCGTTCGTTCGCGAAAAACCAAATTTTCTGCTGTCAATGACCGGTTCGGGCGATAGCGGACGGTCGTCAAAAATTCGTCTATGACCGCAACGCGGACTAAGCCGCCCGATGCGAGTGCAGCATAATTCACCGAACTAACCGCATCGAAAACGCGACCGTTTCGCGGCGCTGCGGCAGAATTTCCCCAAAGCGGTCGTTGAACTCGGCCAAATTGGTGCAAATCGGAACCGGACGTTCGCTGCTCACGTCTCGGATGTCTCAGTTGCGGACAAAGCCGCCTAATGTGGCTGCAGCGTTGCATTTCGAAAGGCGCATTCCAACTGCACCGCGAAGAGGCTTTATAAAGACTCAGCTAGGGTCAAATCTTGGAGAGCACTCTTCACGCACTTCATTTATTGCTGGAATTTGTTTTGCAAAAGTTTTCGAGCTTTGACTCCCTGACAATAGATGCGGTAGCCTTTCGTCAGGCTGAACTGCGGCAAAAGCGATTATAGCTAAGGAGAGAGCGGTGGCGCTGCGGGAGTTTCGAAACTGGGTTAGGTCGGGACAAGGTGCATGACCCGGCGCCTCCTGACGATCTTAGCCGCCGACGTCGCTGATTATACGCACCATGTGGAGGCCAACGAGGAAACGGCTCTCACCCATCTTGCTGCTCTGCGCGGTCTTATGGATCCTATAATCGCAGCTCATCGTGGTCAAATTGCCAACACGGCTGGAGACTCTGTTCTCGCTTGGTTTGAAAGCCCGGTTGAGGCGTTGCGAGCAGCGATTGAGTTGCAACAAGCGCATAAGGTTTACAACGAACCTGTGCTGTCTACCACGCGACTGCTCTTCCGCGTGGGCATCAATATCGGTGATGTAACGGTTCAACCCGGTGGCGACATTCTGGGCCACGGTGTGAACGTGGCGGCTCGACTCGAAGCACTTGCGGAACCCGGCGGAATCTGCATTTCGCAAAACGTGATGGACCAAGTCGGGGGCAAGGTCGAATTGGCCTTCTCCAAAGTGGGCGAACATCGGGTCAAGAATGTAACCAAGCCGATATCAGTCTATTCCGTAGGCGATGCCGGCACACTAGCCCCTCGGCTGCGAAGGCGTATATCGCGGATCATGCGCAACCCCGCCGTACCACTGGGAATTTCTGTGGGAGTTGCAGTCATTACCGCAGCCACCCTTTACTACGCTTTGAAACTGGAGTCACGCGAAGGGGATAGACTGGAGATAGCCCGGCTTTTGGAAGGCGCTCCTAGTCCCGCAGAAATCCTGTCTGCCTTTGATTTGGTAACTACCGGCAACTTTGAGGGCCATACTTATCACATAGTTCGAACCTGGGGTGGAGAATGGGCCGAAATCAAAGATCTTGCTAGTGCGCTTGGCGGATATCCAGTTGCCATCGGATCGCAGGCCGAGAATGACTTCGTGTTCAATCTAACCTTGCACGATGAGGGGCACTGGGTCGTCTACGACACGGCCTACGAAGGTCCAATGATTGGATTCGTTCAGCAAGAGGGAGCGCCCGAACCCACAGGCGGTTGGGTTTGGCAAAACGGCGAACCGACAAACTATACTAACTGGGCGACTGGTGCCCCGGACAATTGGCGCGGCAATCAAAACCTAGCGAACTTTGCCAACCCGCGCAGAAACGCCCCGTCACCAGAATGGGGGGACTCCCCTGCCATCCATGCCTCGGTCGTGATCGAAGTGCCGGATTGAAAGCACGGTATATCAGAACCGCAGTGACCCATAATTCGCTTGTTACGGCATCTGTCCAAACTCACCATTGTCACGGTTTGATAGGACGCGCTTACCAGAAACCCTTTTACAAAAATTGAAAAGTCTCAATCGGTAGATAATTACTCGCGCGAGAGCGGGGACCACACCGAAACTATAATCTCTAATTGTCGCCGGAAGAGTTTGGCTATCCGCCAACTCGCACACGGGTGACTTTCATACCACGCGAAGTTAGCACGTAGTCGAAGATGTTTTGCGAATAGACGCCATGTTTGAAATAGTATTTTGCCGGCTGGAACGCTTCTGGTTCGTTCGATGGTTCATACCGACCCGAGATTTGCGCCACCCCGTCGAGCCAAACAGTCGTGTCGAAGGCGCCAGTCCCATCGAAGTCGACCAGAACCTGAAGATGCTGCTCTGCTCCGTCGCGTCTAATCTGCCCCTTTGTTCGGCTCTGGCTTAGCTTGCCACGAATACAACTTTCGCCCGGGCCTGTCTTAATGTCGCTGGTTAGTTCAATCTGCCCCGACCGGACAACCGTCAGCTTCAGCGGGGGCGAGCATCCCATGCGCCCATCATGAATCTGGAAAATGTCGAACTTCTCGGTGCTGCCAGTCGTCATTGCGACATAGCTGTCGAATAAATACGCGCCTTTGTGGGATGGGCGGATGTGTTTGGTCGCGATTTCAGCCCGTTGTTTAAATATGCCACCGGAGCAGTGGTTATAGCTTGTGCGGAATGTCCATGTCCTCGCCCGCTTGGTAATCGCCCCGCTATCGGCACCGCAAGAAACGCGCCATTCGTTCAGCGGCCCAGCAAGTACCGGGGCAGCGGAAAGGAAAATAGCCGAAAGCATCGCAAAATGCAGTGTTTTCAAATCAAATTCCTCCTTCTAAGTCACGGGAGACGTCTCGACCGACATTGTATTCATTATTTCATAACCAAAGAAGAACTCTAATGTCTTATTGTCCGAGTTTGCTCAAAGCGGTTAGTTTACTCACCGATTGCCGCCAATTTTGATGGCATGGCTTTTACTTTATTCGGCCAAAATAAAGGTTCTTGACCTTCATCTTAAGTCCATTTTGGGAGAATGGTCGAAACGGGGAGCTAAACCCATACTGCTTATAGACGGTTCCATAGCCGCCAAGTTTCGGACCAACTTGCCATTGGATTTCGCCGTCTACTTTTTGGTATTTTAACTCACACTGACGTTTTACTGTAGTTCCGCACCCCGGCGGAATCGCATTCTGGCCCACGAGTTGATACACAAGACGGTCACCGCAATAGACTTTTAGTACGCCGTCGTCTTTTGCTGACCACTTTACCAGCATCTTGAAGCTTACCCATTTCCCAAAGTCTTTGTTTGAAAAACAGGTCTTGTCTTCAAACATGGCACCACGTCTGGAATCCAGATGCAGTTCGTAAAGATGGCTCTTTATCGCATTGATCCTCTGCCATTCCAGAATAATCAAGGCGCTACGTTTGGTTCCTTTACCTCCATTGAACTCAAAAGAGGGATCAATCCAAATATCCAGGCTGTATTGAAGTGTTTGCCCAAGACGGGCATGTTTCTTGGCATTTATCCTTGAGCGAATACCGCCATTAGCACAGTCGCTCTCTCCTCTGCCATCACCATACTTCTTTGGGCTGCAATCGCCCGGAAGCAAAGAAAATATGACCACGCCCTTATCATAGGCAGGACTTCGACCCTGAAACGTTGCTTCCTTGAAGCCATTGGGTGCACGCGCGTGAAGCGGGGTTGAAAGCAAGATTATCAAAGTACTTAAAAACAGCGAACGGAGCATAGAAAGCAACCTCTCAGGGCAGTATTCCTAAAACTCTATCAAGATTCTGCGCTTTCACAAGAAACCGTGCTGAGCATGGGTTACTCGGCTTGCTGCACAAGCGAAGGACGCGATTTCAATCTGGCCGCTATGGGCTGATTGTGTTGAAAAACTCCATTTTTGCCGAAAACCAATGAAAAATTTGTCCATTGAGAAGCCGTCGAGATTTTTGGCTAGGGGGTTGGCCAAAACGCCGGTTCGGCGATGTGAGGGTCTGTCATGGCCCGCTCTTGGCAAGTAAAGTCAACTTTGATGAAGCAATGGAAATTGACGGAAAAATGAGGGAGCCGAATTTTCGAGTTTTTCAACGCAATGGGCTCTGACCGGTCATTCGCTGTGCATTGGATGAACGACCGCTGAGCGGGACGGAACCGCCGTTTGCTAACGGTGGTAAAAAACGCAGTGGCTGCCGGTGTCGTATTGCATGTCCTTACCCTCTTCGATTCACGCTAAAGCGATACCGACTGGAAGTCGGTGGGTTTACTCCAAAGAGTGGATACTAAATGGCGGCTTTCCAAGCAGAATTGATGATGAGTTTCCTATTAAGACAAAACGCGAGCGAAGAACTCTTTGATCTCCGCGGGCCCTGTGATCGGCGTTACCAAACTTACGTATTGATCCGGTCTTGTAACAACGACCGCGCCTTCAAACCGATTTATCCCACGCAATCTAAAAATATCGTGCTCTTGTTGCAATGAGCAGAAAACCTTTTCGTAGTCAGTAAGGCCCAGCGGTCCTTTTTGAGGCCTTAGTAGACTAGGCAGTTTCGAAAAATCCATATCGCGGTGAGAGCGCTGAAAGACGGCACGGACATCGATCAATGCATCTACATCGGCATCCGTCGACATCACACTCTGTAGTAGCTCCTTCAGGCTCGCGCACAATGTACCCACCGGACCGTTTTCGTCGCCCATATCCGATCGCGGCGCAAAGGCAATTATCCTCCACCTTCCGTCGGCCTTTAGGGTATGCCCCAATTGCATAGGTTTCGCATCCGCGAGCCTGATTACCGGGCCGGAATGGAAACGCTTACCTACGGGGTATCCTGTGGCTAATTTCTGGTGGCTCGTATCGCCTACAACCAATGAAGGAGCATAGTGCGTTTCCACGCCCGCCGTATAACGCCCATGTTTCTTGAAGTACGCTTGGAACCGGGCGGCATCGTCCTTGGTCTTTGGCTTTTCGCTAAATAAGCGCGCCATCTTGCGATCGAAATCAATCAGTTCCTGTGCCTTCGCGCGACGCTCTTTGGAGTATGTGTCGAGCAATTCAACACATGACTGACCATGTAGAACAGCGGCCAGTTTCCAACCCAAATTGAAGGCGTCGGCCATGGAGACATTCATTCCTTGTCCGGCTTTCGGGCTATGCGTGTGACAGGCGTCACCGGCAATAAAAACTCGCGGTGATTTTGTTCCTCGTTCCGTTTCCATGACATCATCAAAGGCATCACAAACGCGTTGCCCTATCTCGTAAGCCGACCACCAAGCAACTTGCGCAACTTCAAAATCAAAAGGTGACAGTATCTTGCGTGCCTTTTCGATCAGCTGGTCCGACGTGACGCCTCGGTCAGCTGCGCGTTCATCAGGTGCCAACTCAGCAAGTTCTATGTACAGACGGACCAGATATCCGCCTTCGCGGGGGATAATCAGAATACTGCCCTGATCCGCGGATTGGATTGCACATTTTAGTCTGATGTCAGGGAAAGTCGTATGGCATAAAACATCCATTACGCCCCATAGCTGTCGTGCCGATTTGCCCTTTAATTCAAGCCCTAGCTCAGACCGCACTTTGCTGCGCGCGCCATCGCAGCCAACGACGTATTTGGCCCGAATGGTTTCTGTTTCTCCGGGTCTATCCACATAGCCTACTGTCGCCGATATTGGAAAGTCGCTGCCATCTGTTAAAGTCAGAGAAATCAGTTCTTGATTGTAATCAGGCACGAGACGGCTTGGCGATTTGACCATAGACTCGAGATAGAAATCATGGACGCGCGCTTGGCTCAGAATGATATGCGGCATTTCGGACAGATCGTCTTCCACATCTTGGATACGGTCCGCGCGCACAAGTGGTGTACCGTCATCGTCCGGTCGCCAAAAGCTCACTTCGTTGACGTGATAACCTTCCTTGATGACACGATCTGCAAAACCAAACGCCTCGAACATTTCGACAGAGCGACAGGCGAGACCGTCCGCTTGACCAAATTCTAAAGGGCCAGGTTTGCGTTCGATAATACGCACCGAGATGTCGCCAAGAGCACTGAGCTGTGTCGCCAGCGTCAAACCGGCAGGACCGCACCCAACTATTAGCACGTCGACCGCATCTTTCGCCGTTTTTGCACTGGCAGAGGCAATTGAAGGGTCCCCGGCGCGAAAGCCGTCAAGATGATACTGCATACTTAAACCTATTCCGCCGAACGGCGCCATCAAAGTATTGACTCCTGATTTCAATAAAGCAAACCTGCATGTACGCACAATCAATGACCGCTTTCACCAGCAGCGGATGTTCGCTGCACTTTGGACGAATGTCTCAGTTGCGGACCTTCCCGCCGTTCAGCTTTAAATTGCGAATAGACGTTTTCTGCGCTTAGCGGTCGTGATGAGCGTTCCCACTGCTTAAGCTGGTTTAGGCTGGGAGCCGTACGGATATAGGGGTGGGCCCCGAATCGTAACGGGCCCTTCATTAAAACATGCGCCGGATTTATCAAATGCTCAGGATTTAGCGTTTTATCTAATCTGCAGCCATTTGCGCTGATGGCGTGGACATCGAGATATTACGCTCTTCTTCGGTCATGTCTTCCTCGATACCCTCGAACAGTGGTGTGGAAAGATACCGTTCGCCAGTGTCAGGTAGCATGACCAGCATCACCGACCCTTCTGGTGCATTTTCCGCCAGCCGCATCGCGACAGCGAAAGTCGAGCCACCAGAGATGCCGGTGAAGATGCCTTCCTGTTCGGCAAGGCGCCGGGACCAGTCGATACCTTCGCTGCCAGGAATAGGGATGAGTTCGTCGTAGTAAGACTTGTCGATCGCTTCCTGCAACACCCACGGGATAAAGTCCGGTGTCCAGCCCTGGATCGGATGCGGCTCGAAATCCGGGTGGCTTTCCGTTGGTTGATGCGCTTCGTTGCGGGTATTGACGTAGCCGGAGGAGACGATTGCTGCGTTGGATGGCTCGGTTAGAATAATCTTCGTCTCGGGCCGCTCCTTGCGCAGAACACGGGCCACGCCTGAGACTGTGCCTCCCGTGCCGTATCCGGTGATCCAGAAATCGAGCCGCTCACCCTTGAAGTCGGCGAGAATTTCGCTGGCCGTTGTGGCTTGATGGATATCTGCATTGTCTTCGCTCTCGAATTGGCTGGCGAGGAACCAACCGTTTTCTTCAGCAAGTTCCTTGGCCTTGGTGTACATGCCAAAGCCCTTCTGCGCGCGCGGTGTCAGGACAACCTTGGCTCCGAGAAATCGCATGAGTTTCCGCCGCTCAATGGAGAAACTGTCGGCCATGGTGACGACGAGAGGGTATCCCTTCGCGGCACACACCATGGCCAGCCCGATACCTGTGTTGCCTGATGTCGCTTCGACAATGGTCTGTCCGGGTTTCAGGCGTCCCTCACGCTCTGCTGCCTCAACAATGTTGACTGCCAGTCGATCCTTTATCGAGCCACCTGGATTAAAGGCTTCGGCCTTTACGTAAACCGACACATGACTTGGCGCTATCTGGTTAATTCGGATGCAGGGCGTGTCCCCGATGGTATCCAGCACGCTGCCATAGAGGCGCCCCCGTCCCGATGTTCTTCTGATATCCATGCGTCATTCTCCCAGTTGGTCTAAGGTTACTGTGCCACATCTGGACTACTTTTCATATGATGCAAAAAAGCACTCTGTAGATTTAGGGTTTGTTTCGAATCGGAGATCACCGGGACCCAGGAAGTCCGGATTGTGAAAACCTTGCGACCTACCCAATCCTGCACTAGGAAAGTTACATGAGTGCACCACCCGTTCAGCGTCGCCTTGCCGCGATCATGTCGGCGGACATTGCCGAGTTCTCGCGGAGTATGAACGCTGACGAGTCAGGGACGCTTTCCGCCGTCAACCGTATCCGAACGGAAATATTCGCTCCAAGTGTCGCGGCTCACAAGGGGCGGGTGGTTAAGTTGATGGGTGACGGCGCGTTGGTAGAATTCAGCAGTGTCGTGGATGCTGTGGCCTGTGCAATTGAAATCCAGACCGCCATGGCCGCGCGTGACCAAGACCCCGACAGTCCGCCGCTGCTGCGACTTCGCATCGGCGTCAATTTGGGCGACATTATTATTGAGGGCCGCGACATATTCGGTGAAGGGGTGAACATCGCTGCGCGACTTCAGGAAATCGCTGCGCCCGGTGGCATCGCGTTGAGCGCCAGCACACGTGAACATTTGGGCAACCGGATCGAAGCCAGATTTTCCGATGGTGGAGACCAAAAGCTGAAGAATATTCCTACACCTGTGCGCGTCATTCAGTGGTATCCTGAGATCGGCAGCAGCGAACAGAAAAGAACCACGCCCGCGCGTTTGCAGCGCCCCGAAAAACCCTCGATCGCTGTTTTGCCGTTTGACAACATGTCTGGGGATACGGACCAGGACTATTTTGCTGACGGTGTAGTGGAGGCGATCACAGCCACACTCTCACGTATCCGATCTTTCTTTGTTATCGCTCGCAACTCGTCCTTTGCCTACAAGGGGCGACACATGAACGTAAAGGACATCGGGCGCGAACTGGGGGTGAAATACGTGCTCGAAGGCTCGGTTCAGCGTTCCGGGAAGAGGGTACGGATTACTGTACAGCTCATCGAAACTGATGGCGGCGCACACCTGTGGGCAGACAAATATGATGGGTCGCTTGATGACATCTTCGATCTGCAAGACAAGATCACTGAGAAGGTCGCTGGCGCGCTGCAACCCTCAATCCAACTTGCTGAAATCGAACGCACGCGTCGCAAGCAACCGCAAGACCTGGGTGCTTACGACTATACGATGCGGGCGATGCCCGATGCCTGGATGCTGGAAGAAAAAGCTGCGGCAAATGCGCTGGAGCTTCTCGAAAAAGCGCTGGAGATTGATCCCGATTATCCCATGGCACTGGCGCTTGCCGCGTGGTGCTGGGCGCAGCACTCGGTCTACAATTGGGTCGCTGACATTGAAAAAGCGAAAACAGAAGCGCTGTCGCGCGCCGAAAGGGCTGCGCAGATGTCCTCTGACGATCCGTTGATCCTGTCAGTGCTCGGCACGGTCCATACGTTTGCGCGCAACTATGGCGCTGCCCGTGTCCTTCTCGAACGCGCAATCCAGCTTGATCCAAATTCCGCATGGGCCTTGAGCCGCCTTGGATGGCTGGAGACCTATGCAGACCAGCCGGAAAACGCCATGCAACATTTCGAACGCGCGATTCGTCTGAGCCCGCTCGACCCGATGAATTTCAACAATCTTGTGGGCATGGGCAGCGCGCATCAGGTTGCCGGAGATGACAACCGCGCGGCAGAGCTTTTCACCCGCGCCCTCGAAGAGCGTCCCAACGCGCATTGGGTCCATCGCAACCTCTGCGCGGCCTTGCTGGGCGCCGGTCGTGAAAAGGAAGCGCGCGTGTCTGCTCAGAAGCTGATGCAGGCTCACCCCGACATGACCATTGAGCGTTTCAAGGAGGCCATGGTGTTCTCTCCAAAGGTTCTTGACCGCGTCGGAAAACAGATGGCAGCCCTCGGCGTCCCCGAGGGATGAAGTGCTCCGATAAAGGCAAGCGGATGATCCGCTCCTATAGTTTCCGGTCGGAACCATCTCTTCCCGGGGAATGTCAGGTCACCGTACATTTCGCCAGTTCGAGCCTTCCGCAGAATAGGTCGAAGTGGGCTCGATGCAGTCATTCGACTGTTCTTCTCTGATGACCGGTTCGTCGCGTTAAGCAGCCGCTCACAACCGGAAATTCGAAGTTTTGGTTCTAAACGACTGCTTTCACCGGCAGCGGACGTTCGCTGCGGTTGCGACGTATGTCTCACATGCGGGACAAAGCCTCCTTCGACAAACCCTCGAATTCAGTTTCACATGGTCTTGTTGTCAAACGACCGGTATGCACAGGAAGGGAGGACATCTGTGGAGCGTCAACTCGCAGCAATTCTGGTCGCCGATATGGTCGGTTACACAAGTCGGATGGAACAGGACGAGTCTGGCACTCTTACTGCTTTTTCTGCTTGTATGGATCAAATAGTCACGCCTCTCGTAAACCGTCATCGTGGACGCATTATTAAGCTTATGGGTGATGGCCTTCTGGCCAGTTTCAATAGTGCCGCTGATGCGGTTTCTTGCGCCATCGAATGGCAACGGGCGACCTCGGAAGGGTCCGACCCGATCCGTTTCCGCATCGGTATCAACCTTGGTGACATCATCATGCAAGATGGTGATGTCTTCGGGTCGGGCGTCAACCTTGCAGCGCGTTTGGAGCAATTGGCGCCTCCCGGAGGCGTGCTTGTCTCTGACGCGGTATATCGTGTGGTCGGCAACCGCATTCCAGTTCCATGGGAGGATGCGGGCACGCACTCCATCAAGAATGTTTTCGAGCCGGTGCGCGCTTGGCGCGTTGCGGGAGATAACAAAGCGGACGCTGAACCGCCGAAACCGGCGGCTGTCAAAAAAGCTGCCATCGCGGTTCTGCCCCTACACAACATGAGCGACGACCCTGAGCAAGCATTTTTCAGCGACGGCATTGCGGAAGATATTATCATGGGCTTGTCGCGCTTTCGTACGCTTCAGGTTATTTCCCGAAACGCGTCTTTCAGATTCAGAGCACAAGACATCGATCCCGCGGAAATTGCTGCGGCGTTGGGCGCCGATTATCTTGTTGAGGGCAGTGTTCGAAAGGCTGGAAGTCGGGTCAGGATTTCTGTGCAGCTCGCCGATGCCGTAACTGGCACGCAGTTGTGGTCGGAACGCTATGACCGCGAATTGGAAGACATCCTATCCGTACAGGACGAAGTGACCCGCAGCATAGTGGCTGTACTACCAGGCCGTGTGCAGCATGATTTTGTCGACCGCTCAGCACAGAAACCGGCAGATGAAATGAAGGCCTATGAATTGATGCTGAGAAGCAAGGCTCTCCGTGACGGACTGAATGCCCGGGACACTGCCAAAGCGCGCGCATTGCTGGAACGGGCCGTCGCACTCGATCCGTCCATAGCCCGATCTTATATGTACCTCTCTGACACCTATGTTATCGACCTTTGGCTTGGACTGGCGGACCCAGACGCTCCTGATCACGCGTTGCACATCGCCCGTAAGGGCGCGGCTCTGGACAACCGAGACCCCTACATTCAAGATCAACTGGGATTTGCCTATTTGTGCGCAAGGCTCTGGGATGAAGCCGATGTACAGTTCGAAAAGACGATATCGCTGATCGAGAACGAGGCTGAATCTATGGCTTGGTGTGGCTACGGCTTTCTGTTGCTGGGACGTCATGACAAGGCGCGGGAAGTGGTCTTAGAGGCGATGCGGTTGGATCCATTACATCCTCCTGCGATCGACTGGATCATGGGGCAGGTCGAATTTTTTTGCGGAAACTTTGAGGCCGCGCTCGGATTGCTGATCGGAGAAGCGCGGCTAAATTCTTTGGCCGCGGCTTTCATGGCCGCTTCTTATGCGCATCTTGGCCGGCAAACTGAGGCGGCGGCAGCCTTGAAGGACTTTATTTCGGAACGTCGCGATGAGTTTGGCGGCCGAGGCATTGAGGTGACCGAAGAAAATTTTTCCATTCTTGCGCATGGTTTCAAAAGCATGTGGCGGCAATCAGACGATTTCGAACTACTGGCCGTTGGTTTGCGCAAGGCCGGACTGTCTAATTAGGGGCAAGTCATCAGTCGTCATCCGACAGCTTTGGGCTGATTGTATTGAAAAACTCGACGCAGCGAAATTTGGTCCAAAATATTGGAACATTCTCCCTGAAGACTGGGTCTCATGAAAAGATGTTTGCAAAAGCGGGCTATCGCGGGAAAAAATCTCTGAATTTGACCATTCCGGGTAGGACACCGAGTGTTTTCAACATGGCGTAATCAGAACCAGCGCGCATCGATGCCTGTTATTCTTGATGTTCATATCATTGAAAAGGAGACCGACCGATGGAATATTTTGCTGGTTTGGATGTGTCCATGGAAGAGACGCATATCTGCATTCTTGATCGAGACGGGGCGCTTATCCTGGAAGGAAAAGCATCCTCGACACCGAAGGCGATCACCGCGTTTCTGGCCGCCGGACCCACATGTACCAAAGTTGTTTTTGAGACTGGGCGGATGGCTCCAATGCTCCACCACGGCCTGACGGAGCTTGGTGTCTCGGTTGTTTGCATCGAAAGCCGCCAAGCCTATCAGGCACTGAAGTCCCTAGCTGGGCATAAAACCGACCGAAACGACGCGCGTGGATTGGCGCATTTGGCACGGACAGGGTTCTACAAACCGACCCATGTCAAATCGCTTTCCGCTCATGCGATCCGCTCGCTGATCGCGGCGCGCAAGAAGCTGGTCGGACAACGCGTGACCATCGATAATCAGATCCGTGGACTTGTTGTCGTGTTTGGTGTGCGATTGCCACGGGCTCTGTCGCCTGCATTCAAGGACGCTGCCCTCAAAGTCAGCGACGGCGTTCCCGGTTTGCATGCAGCGTTGCGAGGTCTGTTTGCGGCGCGCGAAGCGATATTGACGGCCGTGGCCGCCATCGACAGCGATATCAAAGTGATGACCCACAAATCAAAGATCTGCACCCGCCTGATGACAGTGCCGGGCGTTGGTCCGATCACGGCTCTGGCATTTGCCGCAGCTATTGATGACCCCAGGCGCTTTAAGCGTTCGCGAGATGTGGGGTCCTATCTTGGGCTGGTTCCCAAACGCCACCAGTCTGGCGAGGTCGATTATACTGGTAGTATCTCGAAACGTGGCGACGTGCGGGTCCGAACGCTGCTCTATGAAGCCGCGAACGTGATGCTCACGCGATATGCGGCACCGCTAAAGCTCAAGTCATGGGCTCTCGCAATTGGACAGCGCTCGACGATGCGAAAAGCGCGGGTGGCGTTGGCAAGGCGGCTTGCAATTATACTGCACGCCATGATGCGCGATCAGACCGAATTCCAGGCCACGTAACCAGCTACTGAACAACAGAGGATTCCTACATCACAGTTCCCATCCAGGAAGACGCCCGAGGGAGGGCGTGGAACACGGCGCCGATTTTGTAGCGACAGTGCAGACCACCGATCTGATCGCGGTTTCAACCTTGCCGATTCACACCCAGCCAACCCCATCATGAGCCCGTGAGCTCGAAGAGAACCAAGGCAACCTCAGACGTTAAACAGCCCGCAAAGGGAGAAAGCATATTGACAGATTAGAGAACACAATCGGCTCATTCCGAGCGTTCGCTGCGCTGTGCGGCAATGACAGCTGTGCGAACTTTGATATCTCAGGACATCAGACTAAAAAAGGGCCACAAAAACGGAAAACCCCCGCTGTCATCGGGCAACAGGGGTGCATTTGTTCAGCATCAAGGAATGAAATATATCATCCTTCGCGTTCCAATTTTTTGCGTGCCAGCTTACGGGCACGGCGGATTGCTTCAGCTTTCTGGCGTGCGTTTTTCTCGGACGGCTTCTCGAAATGTTGCTTGAGCTTCATTTCACGGAAAACGCCTTCCCTCTGTAGCTTTTTCTTCAGAACCCGGAGGGCCTGATCGACATTGTTGTCACGAACACTAACCTGCATGTGATTTACACCACCATTCTAGTTTGAAGTTGTAATATTTTTCAGCATTTGGCCGAGCAAATTTTTTGGCTTCATCCGCCAGTAACTTAGAAAGAGAAAGTTATCTCACCGGATTGCCCGCTGATGCTTTCTGCGTCGACAATTCCCGCCGCAATCATTTTTCCAAATGCGGCTTTGTTGATTTCGGTTGCAGCCTCCATCTTGGCTTGAGTGTCATATTTGGCGATAACAATGCCTTTGCCATCGCCCACTGAGATAACATCAATAGATTCCGCGCCAGCAGCTGCCACTTCTTCGCGTAAAGTTTCAGCGAACTCGACCATCTTGCTCATATCTCGTGATGTAAATTGGGTAAGTCTAAAAACTGGCATCTTTTTGAGCTCCTTGGCTTCTATTTGAATGGTGAAGGTTACCGGTTTTTCCAATCCGGGCAAACAAAATCTAAGAACCTGTGGGTTTGCTACGCTTAATCTGCTTTTTGCCAAGGTCGCCAAGTCCGCAGTGTGGACCTCCACGCATGGCGCAACGAACGTCCTGAATCCGCCCTTAGTAGCGGATACTGCACTTCGGATCGATGTCTGCAATGGGCTCAGTGCCGTCATTCCGTCGCTTTTCGTCCATCGACCGCTTCCAATCGCCAAATGGCCGGTCTGCCAGCCATCTGATTGAAAAGACTTAGGCTTCTGCAGTTTAAGAACGACTGCTTTCGGGAAGCGGTGTGAGCATGGCCCGCTCCGCCGCCGCAAGGCAGCTTCGAGCCCGATGTATGTACCGGCTGCTGTTCGCAAGTGTTCAATTGCATGTCTTCTGGAAGTCGCTGATATGTATCCGGCCTTTGGATCGGCTTGTGTTGCTTGCCGTGGCCCTGTTGGGAGTACGCACGCGCCTTTGTCTCATTAGCGGACAGGTCGATTATGACCATTCGGGCTCTCAGACTTTGAGTGCGTTTTTATTCCGTTCCATGCATTTGAGGTTTACGAACGTCGTTTGCGGCTGTGATCAGATCGCAGTCGCCAATTCTTTTTCCATCCAATCGAAGTCCTTGCCTGAGTTAAGAACACTCCATGCGATCCGCGCTAGCTTATTGGCAAGCGCCACGCCGAGCTTGTTGTGCTGCATGCGCGTCGCGGCGGCTTCCAACCATGCGCCAAAACTAAACTTATGCCAGTTCTTCGGTCGCATCATGATGACCTGCGCGGCCTGCACAAACAGCATGCGGAGATACCGGCTGCCTCGTTTTGTGATACGACCCAGGATGGTGCGCCCGCCGGTGCTGTGTTGTCGCGGAACGAGCCCCAGCCAAGCCGCAAAATCTCGCCCCCGATCATAAGCCTCGCCGGTCCCGACAGCTGCAACCACAGCCGTTGAGATGATTGGCCCGATGCCCGGAATGGTCATCAGACGTTGGCAGCTTTCCTCGGTCTCGCTGACCTCTTTGATTTCAGATGTGGTCATATCGATCCGTTTATCCAGCCATATCCAATCCTGTTGGAGCCCCAGGATCAATCTCCGCATCCGCAAGGACATCTCGTCGCCGCGATTGCTAAGAATGGCTTCGAGCGAGGCGCGCAGAGCCGCGACACTACGTCGGACAGTGATCCCCTGTTCGATCAGAAAGGCCCGGATCTGATTCATTGCTGCTGTCCGACGTGACACAAGCCGTGACCGAACGCGATGCAGCGCCTGGAGATCAAGCTGCTCCTGCGTCTTCTCCGATACCGTCTTGAGATTGGGACGCAAAGCGGCTTCTGCAATAGCTTCAGCGTCATTGTAGTCGTTCTTCTGGCCCTTGTTGAAAGGCTTCACATAAATCGCGGGAATGATCCGGGGCTCGAACCCCATCTTGCTCAGCGTTCGGCTGACAAAGTGCGCGCTCAGGCAAGCTTCCATCCCGACAATACATTGCGGCAGCTCCTCAAACGTCGCAACCAACGCCATGCGTTTGATCTTCTTGCGCAAAACAAGCCGACCTTCTTTGTCAAAGCCAACCAAGTGAAATACGTCTTTGCCGATATCAACGCCAACTGACATCAGCTCATCAAAATCATTCTTCGCCATGCTACTTCTCCTTTTTGCAGTATAGGCCAAGCCTAACCTGCTGGGTGAAGCAGCCGGTACATCCCATTAGCAGGCTTGCTATTCTTCATTTTTCACTTGCGTGGCTTATCTGACCGCCAATCAACCGAATGGTCTGCAAGCGGGGAAGATCAGTGCTGGTGTTCGGGCGGTGCGAAGAGAATTAACTCCACGCGATCATTGCCTTCGACATAAGCGTCGTGGCCAGGCGGGATTTCAAAAAAGTCGCCGGGCGCGATCTTCGTGCTGTTTCCGCTGTCGAGCATGCGGACCATCAATGTGCCAGAGATGCAGTATCCGGTATGATGCATCGGACAGGACTCCGGATTCCCAAGAAGAGGCTTTTCATCTTTTTCCCAGGTCCATCCTGGTTCGAACACCGCGTGCATGCCTGTGGTACCGGTACCCATCTTGATGATTGCGATACCGCCGCATTCTTTCATGTCGAGCTTGTCGTCGGGGTTTTCAAAGCGCCGGGTTTCAATTTCCATGCTCATGACATTGTTTCCTAAATGTTATTCTAATGTTAATGAGAGTGTCAGAAATAACTTGCTTCACCCTCACAGACCGACTGGTCTATTTCAACGTTTCGCGGTTCCAGTTTTGAGTCAAGTCATTCCCACTTCAGCGCCTCATGGGAAATTTAAGATTTGAACATTCTCAGACCGTGTTGGCACGTTTGATTTTGGCAGTCTATCAAAGACCACTTTTCGCAGCGCCATCAAGAATGCGCTGCTGCAGGTACGAAAGCCATTTCGGCTTGTCTACACTTGCGTTGGCTGCAATGTCATAAGTCTGATTTTCCGCGAAATAAACATTCATCAGTCTTTTGATTTCTTTTGTGCGGAGAACTTCGGCTTAGTTCGCAACTCGGACCTAAAGGTCATGAAATTCGCTGCGGATAAAGCGAACGGCGGCTTTTCCTGCTGCGATGCGGCTGACGGCTCCTGTCAACGGGGTTGCTGCATCTGCGAGCGTCGGGGCCGGACCATGTCTACTGTGGGCTCAAGGCGGTCATCTGAGTGTTTTAGTCGGATGTCCAGTGTTCCATGCTGAGCAGACATTGCTGTAGCCGATTCCAATATTTGCGGCTTCGTGATTCAACAGCGACAGGAGGACTGTCCATGTCGCATCTTTACTGGCTTCACGAAGCACATTTGAAACGCATTCAACATCTGTTCCCGAAGCCTCGTGGGGTTGCGCGTGTTGATGATCGCCGCGTTCTCAGCGGCATTATCCACGTCATTCGTAATGGCTTGCGCTGGCGGGATGCTCCATCCGATTATGGGCCACACAAAACACTCTACAACCGATGGGCACGATGGTCCCAGATGGGCGTCTTTGCTCGTATCCTGACCGAATTGGCCGCTCGAAGCGATGCAACAGGCACGCTAATGATTGATGCAACCCACCTGAAGAGCCATCGAACAGCGTCCAGCATGGGGCTTAAAAAAGGGGGCGTGGCCGCTTGATTGGGCGGACCAAGGGTGGGCTGAACTCGAAACTTCACGCTGTAACCGATGCGGTAGGGCGACCAATCCAACTATTCCTGACTGCGGGGAACGTTAGCGACTACATCGGCGCACGGGCACTCTTACCCTTATTACCTGCTGCGGAATGGATGTTGGCGGATCGCGGATATGATGCCGACTGGTTCCGTGAAGGCTTAAGAGAAAGAAGCATCGAACCCTGCATCCCATCCCGCCGGAACCGCAAAGACATCGTCCCACATGATGCCAAGATTTATCGAAGCCGTCACAAGATTGAGAACATGTTTGGACGGTTGAAAGATTGGCGTAGGGTCGCGACCCGTTATGACAGATGCCCCATCATCTTCATGTCTGCCATCGCCCTCGCGGCAACGGTGTTGTTTTGGTTATGAGTCCAGAGCTTAATAACCAGATGCAGGCAAAATTGATATGGGACACACGTCGGGACGCAGTTGTCGACGGGACACTTTAAGTGCGTCCCAATGTTCTCGTAAATCTTTGTTCTCGCTGGGAGAAATGGCTCCGGCGGTAGGGATCGAACCTACGACCAATTGATTAACAGTCAACTGCTCTACCGCTGAGCTACGCCGGAACGGTTTGGGCGATATAGCAATCAGACTTTGCGGCGTCCAGAGGGTTTTGGCGGAATCTTATGAATTCGCGGGAAGTTTGTTGTCACATCGTTCAAATCGCGCGTCAGCCGATAATGCGCCGCAGGGAGATACGATGGATTTCCCTGTCAGATCAACAAGATGCGCCAGAACGTTGCGGGTTGCGGCGGGGATCAGGGCGCGGGGCGTGTCGGTGTAGATCGCGGCGGCAAGCGTTGCGGCGTCGGCGGGGCCGTGCGTCAGCGCCTCAAGAATTGCGGCTTCGCGGGTGCGCCGGTGGGCAACCAGCCAGTCAAGCCGCGCGTTCGGCGCGTCGATGGGGGCGCCGTGGCCGGGATAGAACGCACGCCAGCTGCGCGCTTGCAGGCGGGCGCAGGACGCCATGAAATCGGTCAGGTCGCCATCGGGGGGTGACACCAGCGAACTGGCCCATCCCATCACGTGATCGGCGGTGAAGCAGGCATCCTTCCAGGCCAGACACAGATGGTTGCCGATATGTCCGGGCGTGTGCAGCGCCTCAAGCGTCCAGTCGGGCGTGTGCAGGGTGGCCCCGTCGTGCAGTGTTTCGTCGGGCGCAAAATCCGCATCGATGCCTTCGCCGCCCCCCGCCAACCCGCCTGCGGCCAGCTGCGCCATCACATCACTGCGCCCGGCAGAGGCAGGGCCAAACGCATAGACCGGCGCGCCGGTCTTTTGCGACAGGGGCCGGGCCAGCGGGCTGTGATCCAGATGGGCGTGCGATACGATAATGTGGGTCACGCGCTGACCTGTGCCGATCGCGGACAGAATGGCCGCGAGATGCGCGGCGCTGTCGGGGCCGGGATCAATCACGGCAAGATCGCGCGTGCCCAACAGGTAGGTGTTGGTGCCGCGATAGGTCATCGGCGACGGGTTCGGCGCTACGATGCGGCGCAAACCGGTTTCCAGCATCTCGGCGATGCCGGTGGGGGGAACGAAACTGTCGGGTGGGCTTGTCATTTGGCTTTCTAACGGGCGGGCGTCGGGATAGGTATAGCGCATGTCTTTTGGATGGCTCAAACACTATATGCCGCGCGGTCTTTACGGACGCGCCGCGCTGATCCTGATCCTGCCGGTCGTGTTTTTGCAACTGGTGGTGTCCGTGGTGTTCATCCAGCGCCATTTCGAAGACGTGACAAACCAGATGACCCTGACCGTCACGCGGGAATTACGGCTGGTCTATAACGGGATCGAAACCGCACCTGATCCGGCACAGGCGCTGAGTTCGCTGGACCAGATCACCAAGACCCTGAACATGAAGATCGCATTTGTCGCGGCCGATGTGGTGCCCGATCAGAACCGGCGGCGCTGGTACGATTTTTCGGGCATCGTCGTAATCGATGTTCTGAAATCCAATCTGCCGCGGATGCAACGCATTCTGCTGCCCGACAACCGCGAGGTCATCACTTTTGCGCATACCCGTCACGGCGTGGTTCAGGTCGGGTTCGACAGGCGGCGCGTGTCGGCGTCCAACCCGCACCAGCTGCTGGTGAACATGGTGTTTTTCGGCGGGTTGATGACAGTGATTGCCTATTTCTATCTGCGCAACCAGTTGCGCCCGATCAAACGGCTTGCGACGGCATCTGAGGCGTTCGGACGCGGGCGGCATGTGCCCTATACCCCGTCCGGTGCGCTTGAGGTTCGGGCAGCGGGCAGCGCGTTTGTCGACATGCGCGCAAGGATCGAACGCCAGATCGAACAGCGCACATTGATGTTGTCCGGCGTCAGCCATGATCTGCGCACCCCCCTGACACGGCTGAAACTGGGCCTGTCGATGCTGGACGAGGACGACGCCGCACCATTGCTTCAGGATGTGGACGAGATGCAGCGTATGCTGGACGAGTTTCTGAGCTTTGCCAAAGGCGCGTCCGAAGGTGAACCCGAAAAGGTGGATCCGCACCTTCTGGTGGCCGAGATCGTTGCCGATTACGATCGCAGCGGACAGAACGTGACCTGTGTGGACAGCACCGGCACGGGCGAGGTGCGCGTGCGCCCGATTGCGATCCGCCGAGCCCTTGAAAACTTGATCGGCAACGCGGTGCGCTATGGCACCCGCGCCGAGGTATCGGTGGCGCTGACCGACAAATCCCTGCGCTTTCGCGTGGAAGATGACGGCCCGGGCATCCCGCCCGACATGCGCGGCGAAGCGATCAAGCCGTTCATGCGTCTTGATCCGTCGCGCAATCAGGACAAGGGCAGCGGCGTGGGCCTTGGCCTTGCCATCGCCGCCGACATCGCCCGCGCCCATGGCGGCGTGCTGCGTCTGGGTGAAAGCGACCGACTGGGCGGCTTGCGCGCCGATATCGTGATTGCGCGCTAGGGTCGGATTGGTGCAGTCGTTCTCGTTTCACAGATAGCGAAATGCTGGTAGGCCCGGAGGGACTCGAACCCCCAACCAAAGCGTTATGAGCGCTCTGCTCTAACCAATTGAGCTACAGGCCCGACCTGTGCCTGTGGTTAGCAGACAGAACGTCTGCGTCAAGCCAAACCGTTGCGCGCGCCGTCACAATGCTCTAACCCCGCGCCAGAGCAATCCGCAGCAGCAAGGGTCGGGCAATGAGCGACGCAAAGAACGGTATCACATACGCACAGGCCGGAGTTGACATCGATGCGGGCAACGCGCTTGTCGATCGGATCAAACCGGCGGCGAAACGGACCAACCGCAGCGGCGTTATGGCCGGGCTGGGCGGATTCGGCGCGTTGTTCGATCTCAAGGATGCAGGATACAGCGATCCGGTTCTGGTGGCTGCCACCGACGGGGTGGGCACCAAGCTGCGTATCGCCATCGACACCGGCAATGTCGACGGGGTCGGCATCGATCTGGTGGCGATGTGTGTGAACGATCTGGTCTGCCAAGGGGCAGAGCCATTGTTTTTTCTTGATTATTTCGCAACTGGCAAACTGGAAACAGATGTGGCCGCGCGCATCATCGAAGGCATTGCCGAAGGCTGTGTACAGTCAAACTGTGCGCTTATCGGTGGGGAAACCGCGGAAATGCCGGGCATGTATCCGGCGGGTGATTTCGATCTGGCGGGATTCTCCGTCGGCGCGATGGAACGTGGCGCAGATCTGCCGCGCGGCGTGATAAAAGGCGATGTGCTGCTGGGGCTGGCCAGCAACGGGGTGCATTCCAACGGTTATTCGCTGGTACGCAGGATAGTCGAGATTTCGGGGCTGGGCTGGGACGATGCCGCGCCGTTTGCGGATGGCCCGCTGGGCACGGCGCTGCTGGCGCCGACGCGGCTATATGTGCAACCGGCACTGGAGGCGATCAGGGCAGGGGGTGTGCACGCGCTGGCCCATATCACCGGTGGCGGTTTGACAGAAAACTTGCCCCGCGTGCTGCCGGACAATCTGGGCGCGGACATCAATCTGGATGCCTGGGCGCTGCCGCCGGTCTTTGCGTGGATGGCGGGTGTGGGCAATATTGCTCCGCTTGAAATGCTCAAGACATTCAACTGCGGTGTCGGAATGGTGCTGGCGGTGGATGCCGATGCCGCCGACGACCTGCGCGCGCAACTGGGTGCAAGTGGCGAACAGGTGATTGATCTGGGCACCGTCACGGCGGGGGCAGGGGTGCGTTACACGGGCAGCCTGATTTGAAGAAACGAGTTGCCATCCTGATTTCGGGCGGCGGATCGAACATGATCCGGCTTGTCCAGTCGATGCAGCGCGACCCCGATCATCCCGCAACGCCCTGTCTTGTGCTGTCCAACAGGGCCGATGCGGGCGGTCTGGCCAAGGCGCGCGCGATGGGGGTGCCCACGGCGGTGGTAGATCACCGCCCGTTTGGCGCGGACCGTCAGGCTTTTGAAACCGAACTGATGATGCCGTTGATGGATGCCAAGCCCGATATCGTCTGTCTGGCGGGATTCATGCGGGTGCTGACCGGTGAATTCGTCGATTACTGGCGCGGCCAGATGCTCAATATCCATCCGTCTCTGCTGCCGAAATACAAGGGTCTGCACACCCATGCCCGCGCTCTGGCGGCAGGGGATCGCGAACACGGCTGCACCGTGCACAGGGTCACGGCCGCGCTGGATGACGGCCCGTTGCTGGGGCAGGCGCATGTGCCCGTACTTCAGGATGATACGCCCGAAACACTGGCCGCCCGCGTGCTTGAGGCCGAACACCAGCTTTATCCGGCTGTCCTGCGCCGGTTCGCGGCGGGCGACACCTCGTTTCTGGACATCTGACGTAACGGCAACACCGCTTTCCATCTGCGGGGCGTATCGCTATGACTGTGGAATTGGGTGTGACCCAACCGATTGAAAAAGAAGACGCTTGTTTATGAAAACCCTGACAACGACCCAAGAGCTTGCCGATTTCTGTGCGCAGGCGCGTACACATCCCTATGTCGCACTCGACACCGAATTTCTGCGCGAACGCACGTATTATTCCAAATTGTGCCTGATCCAGATGGCGATGCCGGGCACCGATGACAGCAATGCCGTTCTGGTCGATCCGCTGGCGGGCGATATGTCGCTTGAACCGCTTTATGATCTGTTTCGCGATACATCTGTGGTCAAGGTGTTTCACGCCGCGCGTCAGGATCTTGAGATTTTCTGGGTCGATGCGCAGGTGTTTCCCGAACCGTTGTTCGACACACAGGTCGCGGCCATGGTCTGCGGCTTTGGCGAACAGGTCGGGTACGAAACGCTGGTGCGCAAGATCGCCAACAAACCGGTTGATAAGACATCCCGTTTTACCGACTGGTCGCGCCGCCCGCTAAGTGATGCACAAAAAACCTATGCGCTGGCCGATGTGACCCATCTGCGCCAGATCTACGAATTTCTGGCTGCCAAACTGGAAGAAACCGGGCGTGCCCGCTGGGTCGCCGAAGAATTGCAGATCCTGACCAATCCCGACACTTATGATATCGCCCCCGTCGAAGCCTGGCGGCGGATCAGAACCCGCACAAACAGCCCGCGGTTTCTTGCGATTGTCCGTGAATTGGCGGCGTTTCGCGAATCCTACGCGCAAAGCCGCGATATCCCGCGGTCCCGCGTTTACAAAGACGATGCGCTTGTTGAACTGGCCTCGACCAAACCGAAAACGATGGAGGATCTGGGGCGTTCGCGTCTGTTGCTGCGCGAAGCGCGCAGAGGCGATATCGCCGATGGTATTCTGGCCGCTGTCGCTGCCGGGCTGGCCTGTCCGCAAGACGGGCTGCCCGAACCCGATCGCAGCCGCGAAAAGCTTCAGGTCAATCCGGCCTTGGCGGATCTGCTGCGCGTTTTGCTGAAGGCCAAGACCGAAAGCGCGGGCGTCGCCGCCAAGCTGATTGCACCCTCTGCCGATCTGGATGCAATCGCTGCAGGACTGCGCGATGTGCCCGCACTGACAGGATGGCGCAACGAGGTGTTCGGAGAAGATGCCTTGCGTCTGTGCGACGGCAAGATCGCCCTGACCGCCAAAGGCAGCGCCATCAAGATCGTACCGCTGTAAGCGACCCGCGCAAGATGCCTGCCTAGCGGCTGGACACTTGCGCGTTTTGCCGGCCTTCGACGCGGATTGAGCGGATACCGGCCAGATCCTGTTCCGTCACACGCCGCGCGACCGTGATTTCGCGGGTTCTTTCCGGTCCGCCCAGCCGCGCACCGGCAGGCAGATTGATGTCAAAGCGAAAGGTCAGAACCCCGCTTGACGTGGTTGCTTCGTCGATCATCGGAAACAGGAATGCATTATAGCCGCCCTGGTATTGCGACACGCCGGTCGCGCGGATGATGGCCCCGCCGGGAATGCGTTCGATCTTGAGTTCGGTGATCGTATCGATGGGTGTACCGGAATAGACATATTCGGCTTCGCGCCGGGTGCGCCTTGTGTCGGGGACCAGCGGGTTGCTCGTGCCGTCACTGGCCTCGACCGGTACAGACCGGCCGCCACCGAACCAGTTGAACGGGTTCCATCCGGAATCGGAAAATCCGCAACCGCCCAGCAAGGATGCGACGATCACAAGCGTTGTCATTGGTCTGCGCATGGGTACTGCCCCTTTCGTCTTTGTCCATCGGGTTATCGCATCTGCATCCACTTGAAAAGCGCGAAGGCAGGTCTGGACGTTTGCGCCCCCGCGCCTTACCTGTCACGCAGACGAAAGGGCAGGTTATGGCGACGCAGGCATTTGAAGATATTGTCGAAGATTTCGAATACCTTGAGGACTGGGAAGACCGGTACCGCTATGTGATCGAACAGGGCAAGGCGATGGATCCTTTGGCGGATGCGCTTAAGGTGCCGGCTACCAAGGTGGACGGGTGCGCCAGCCAGGTCTGGCTGCATCCCGTCGTGGAAAACGGTGTGTTCCGGTTTGATGGCGAAAGCGACGCGATGATCGTGCGCGGGCTGATTGCCGTATTGCGCGCGCTTTATAACGGATTGCCGGTGGCTGAAGTCGCGCAGGTTGACGCGCGCACTGAAATGGCGCGGCTGGGTCTGAATGATCATCTCTCAGCGCAGAGATCGAACGGTTTGCGCGCGATGATCGAACGTATTCAACAGGTTGCCGCTGCGTCCTAATCCTTTTCGGCCGCGACATCCGACAGGGTTGTCGCCAGATCGCCATAGCCGGTATAGCGCCGTTCGAATTCCAGACCCAACCGGTCGGCATAGGATTTGGCGCGCGCGGTCAGTGCTGGATCATCGGTTTGCGCCTGATAAACCAGCTTGGTGTAATGGCCGAAATACATGTCTACCAGTTCGGGGTGGCGATCCATGCCCAAAGGTTTCCAGATAAAGGCATCGAATTGCCGGGCCAGAAAATCCGTCAGGTAAAAGGCCGTTATCTCACTTTCGCTTTGTTTCGCAAACCGTTCATTTCCTTCGAAAAAACTGTAGCAGTGCGGGCCGGATACCATTTTCACGCCCATGTCATCGCAGGCGGCCTGAAGATGGCCGCCGGTGCCGCAATCCGCATAGACGACAAAGATATCGGAATAGGCGTTACGGTGCTTTTCCACCGCCTTGCGCACGGCATCGGTGATTTTTTCGGGATGGTTGTGCAGAATCGCCGGCAGACAGGTCAGGTCCAGATGATCCCATGCGTTTTGTGTCTTGAGATCAAGGATCTCGCGCGCCAGCGCGCCACAGGCGACCAGCAGGATGCGGCCCTTGGGCCGGGCCAGTGGCAGGCCCTTTTCGGTCAGGGTTTTGTCGCTCAGATCCACCTGTTCACCCTTTATTCAAACAAACGGCCCGCTCCGGTATGCCGGAACGGGCCGCAAAAAGCGTCTGTTTTTGCCCGTCAGGCTTTGGCCGAATTGTGTTTGCGGCCCATCCATTCCTTGGCGGTTTCCACGGCTACGGCCGCATCGCGGCAATAGGCGTCAGCGCCGATCGCCTTTGAAAACTCTTCGTTCAGGGGGGCGCCACCAACCAGAACAATATAGTCCTCGCGCTTGCCCTGTTCCACCAGCGTATCAATCACAACCTTCATATAGGGCATCGTGGTTGTCAGCAGGGCGGACATGCCCAGAATGTCGGGGCCTTCGTTTTCCAGCGCTTCCAGATAGTTTTCGACCGGATTGTTGATCCCCAGATCGACGACTTCGAAACCCGCGCCTTCCATCATCATGCCGACAAGGTTCTTGCCGATATCGTGGATGTCGCCCTTGACCGTGCCGATCACCATCTTGCCCACGCGGGGCGCGCCGGTTTCGGCAAGCAGCGGTTTCAGGATGGCCATGCCGCCCTTCATCGCGTTCGCAGCCAGCAGAACCTCGGGGACAAACAGGATGCCGTCGCGGAAATCCGCGCCCACGATGGTCATACCGCCGACCAGCGCCTTGGTCAGGATGTCATAGGGTTCCCACTTGCGCTCAAGCAGAATGTTCACACCTTCTTCGATTTCTTCGCGCAGACCGTCATACAGGTCGTCAAACATCTGCTGGACCAGTTCTTCGTCGTCCAGCTCTGACAGGATGATGTCGTCTTCGTCTGACATGGGGCATTCCCTTAATGTTCGCGCACGCAGCGCGGCGTTTAGTGTTCTGCCCGTTTTGGCATTTTGTCACAGTTCCACTTTGCGAATTGCGACATGGCTGGCGCTGCAACCGACCGAATGCCTGCCAAAACGTTCTTTTTTGGCAGGCATGTGGCCGGAAGCGCGCAGTTTTTCTGGCAAATGTTCCCGTAATGTTCTAAATGAGGGCATGACCACAGGTTCCAGTCGCTTTGACCCGAAACATCGCGCGAAAGGACGCGCCGCTGCCAGCAATGTCACTGGCCGATTCGAGCGTTTTCAGCACGTTGCCGAAGATGATGGCTGGGATCTGGCCGAAGAAATGCCGGTGTTGCGCACCCATGTCAGCATCGAAGACCCGCGACGGGTGATTACCTATAACCGGTCGCCCGATCTGCCGTTTGATCGGTCCGTCAACCCGTATCGCGGCTGCGAACATGGCTGCATCTACTGCTTTGCGCGCCCCAGCCACGCCTATCTGGGGATGTCACCGGGTCTGGATTTTGAAACGCGGCTTGTGGCAAAAAAGGATGCGGCGCAGCGGCTTGATGCCGAATTGCGTGCGCGCGGTTACCGCGTGGCCCCGATTGCCTTTGGCACCAACACTGATCCCTACCAGCCGATCGAGAAAAATCACGGTATCATGCGGGATTGTCTGATTGTGTTAAAGCGGTTCCGCCATCCGGTCGCGATTGTGACCAAAGGTACGCTGATCGAACGCGATATTGATATTCTGGCTGAACTGGCAGCGGACGGTCTGGTACGGGTGGGCATTTCTGTGACCACTCTGGATACGCGCCTGTCGCGCTTGATGGAACCGCGCGTGCCCGCCCCGGCGCGTCGTCTGAAGGTGATCGAACGCCTGTCGCGGGCCGGAGTACCTGTCCGGCTGATGGTGTCGCCTGTCGTTCCGGCCCTGACCGATCCCGAGCTTGAAGCGATCCTGAGTGCGGGGCGCAGTGCCGGTGCGACCAGCGCCAGCTGGATCATGCTGCGCCTTCCGCGCGAGGTGTCGCCGCTATGGCAGTATTGGCTGGCCGAGCATTATCCCGACCGCGCGGACCGTATCATGGCGCGGGTGCGCGAAATGCATGGCGGCGCCGATTACGACGCGCGCTGGGGCCACCGGATGCGCGGCGAGGGCGCCTATGCTGAGATGGTGGCGCAACGGTTCAAACTGGCCAGCCGCCGTTTGGGGCTGCATCACAAACAGCCCGAACTGCGCTGCGATCTGTTTCGGGTTCCGGCCAGAGCTGGGGATCAGTTAACGCTGCTTTGATCTGAAAAACACACCATTTACAGTCGGTTAAGGTGCATGATTCGGCTGAGCGATATCAAGGCATTGGCGTTTTTTGTTTCGCATGCGAAAGCGGCCCGTATCAGGCCCGTATCAGGCCCGTGCGCGGCCGCGGCGGGTGCGGCGCGGTGCGGGTTCATCATCACCGGTGCCATCGCTGGCCGATGAAAACGCGCCAAGCGCGGCGGTGATCTGATCCAGCGTCGGGCGTGCGTCGCGCGGGCGGGTGTCCAGCGCATCGCGCATGTGGCGCAAATGGTCGGGCATCGTGCCGCAACAGCCACCGATGATCTTGGCACCGCAATCACGCGCCATCACCGCATAATCGCCCATCAACTCCGGTGTGCCATCATAATGGATGTGTCCGTCAACATACTTCGGGATGCCGGCATTGCCCTTGGCGATGATCGGGCGTTCGGTGCCCTGGGCCGCAAAACCCAGCACCGTGCGCAACAGATCGGATGCGCCGGTGCCGCAATTGGCGCCAAATCCCAATGGCGGGTTGGGCAGTTTTTCGACCATCTTCACCATGTCGGCGGATGTCACGCCCATCATCGTGCGCCCTGCGGTGTCAAAGCTCATCGTGCCGCACCAGTCCATTCCGGCCAGCGCAAAGCCTTCGGCGGCGGCGCGGTATTCTTCGGGCGCGGAAATGGTTTCCAGCCACAACACATCGGCACCGCCTTCTTTCAGGCCGTCTGCCTGTTCGTGAAACATTTCAACGGCGTTTGCGTGGCTTAGCGTGCCGACGGGTTCCATGATGTCGCCGGTCGGTCCGACCGAACCCGCCACAATCACCCTGCGGCCGGATTTGTCGGCGACCTCGCGCCCGATTTCGGCGGCGATGCGTGACAGTTCATGGGCGCGCTTTTCGGCGCCATGCAGTTTCAGACGGGAAGCGTTGCCGCCAAAGGAATTGGTCAGAAACAGATCGCTGCCCGCATCCACAGCCCCCTGATAAAGCGCGGCAATGCGATCGGGGTGTTCATCGTTCCACATTTCGGGCGCATCACCAGACATCAGGCCCATGTTGAACAGATTGGTGCCGGTTGCCCCATCTGCCAGAATGACGTCATAGGTGGCCAACATGTCGCGAAAAGCAGAAGTCATTGGGATGTTCCGGTTTTGAGGGTTTCACAGCCCGGGTGCGCCGCGCTTTCGCGCGGTGTGCCATGTCTGCCCGCATGAGGCAAATTCATAATATTCATGATAATCATGAGGCGGGCGGCAGAACGCGTGGCGTTACAAGGTGATCCGGCCTGCGCGCGGATCACCCGTTTTGCAACGTTTTGCCGAACTGCGCGGCAGGGCGGGATCAGTCTTTGGAGACTTCCGTCATGATCTGGGCCTTGGCTTCGGCCATCAGCTTGGCCATCTGCGCGCGGATCGTCGCTTCGTCTGCCTTGTCCCCCAGATCACCAGAGACTTTGCGAAAGACATCCTCGTGTCCGGCCTCTTCGAAATCGGACTTCACGACCTCTTTGGCGTAATTGGCGGCGGCCTCGCCGGACAGACCCATCAATTCGGCGGCCCACAGACCCAGCAATTTGTTGCGCCGCGCATCGGCCTTGAACTGCATATCGGCGTCATGGGCGTATTTGGCTTCAAATGCGTTTTCGCGTTCGTCGAATGTGGTCATTTCTGGCTTCCTGAAACTGAAGATAAGTTCCTTATAGATATGCAGTCCCTTGGCCGTGTGCGCAAGAGGGCGCGGCCCGCTTGCGACACCGGGTCCCTTGGACTATGAGACTGACAAAGGCGCCGGGGAGTCGGCCCGCCCCATGAACAGGATATTCAATATGGCCCGCCGCAAGAAAATCTACGAAGGCAAAGCCAAGATTTTGTATGAAGGCCCGGAACCGGGCACGATCGTGCAATATTTCAAGGATGACGCCACCGCATTCAATGCGGAAAAGAAAGATGTGTTCGAAGGCAAGGGCGTGCTGAACAACCGCCTGTCAGAATTTTTCATGACCGGTCTGACCAATATCGGGGTGCCGACGCATTTCATCAAACGGCTGAACATGCGCGAACAACTGGTGCGCAGCTGCGAAATCATTCCGCTGGAAGTGATCGTGCGCAATTACGCCGCCGGCAGCCTGTCCAAACGGCTGGGCATCGAGGAAGGCACTGCACTGCCGCGCCCGATCGTCGAATATTGCTACAAGGATGACAGTCTGGGTGATCCTCTGGTGACCGAGGAACATATTGCCGCCTTTGGCTGGGCCAGCCAGCAGGACATGGACGATATCCTGAGCCTGGCGCTGCGGGTCAATGATTTCCTGTCCGGCGTGATGATGGCGGTCGGTATCCGCCTTGTGGATTTCAAGATCGAGATCGGGCGGGTTTACGACGGCGATTTCCAGCGTCTGGTGATTGCGGACGAGATCAGCCCAGACAGTTGCCGCCTGTGGGATCTGGAAACCGGCCAGAAGCTGGACAAGGATGTGTTCCGCCGCGATCTGGGCAATCTGACCGATGCCTATACCGAAGTGGCACGCCGGTTGGGGGTGATGCCGAAAACATCGACACCGATCACCAAACCGACGCTGATCAACTAGGCCGGCGTTCGGCATTCGAGTATTTTTGGACAAATGAAGCTGCAAAGGGTCCGGGGGAACAGATGAAGGCAAGAGTGCACGTGATGCTGAAGAACGGGGTTCTGGATCCGCAGGGCGAGGCGGTACGCCACGCGCTGGGGGCGATGGGATTTGCCGGTGTGAACAAGGTGCGTCAGGGCAAGGTGATCGAACTGGATCTGGCCGAGGGCACCGGCGAGGACGATATCAGGCAGATGTGCGAGCGTCTGCTGGCCAATACGGTGATCGAATCCTACCGGATCGAGGTGTTGTGATGCACGCGGCGGTTGTCGTTTTCCCCGGATCGAACTGTGACCGCGATCTGGCGGTGGCCTTTGAGAAGGCCGGTGCGAAGGTCAGCATGGTCTGGCACAAGGACACGGCCCTGCCGCAGGGGGTGGATATTGTCGGCATTCCGGGCGGGTTTTCCTATGGGGATTATCTGCGCTGTGGCGCGATTGCCGCGAACTCTCCGATTTGCCGGTCGGTGGCGGATCATGCGGGGCGGGGCGGCTATGTGATGGGCATCTGCAACGGATTTCAGGTACTGACCGAAACCGGTTTGCTGCCGGGCGCGCTGCTGCGCAATGCGGGTCTGAAATATATATGCAAAACCATAGGGTTGCGGGTTGCAACATCGCAATCCGCCTATACGCAAGGTTATAATGCAGGCGATGTGATCAACATCCCGATTGCGCATCATGACGGCAATTTTTTCGCTGATGCCGAAACCATTACCCGCTTGCAGGGCGAAGACCGGATCGCGTTTTCCTATACCGATAACCCCAACGGTTCGGTGGCCGATATCGCCGGCATCCTGTCGGAAAACCGGCGTGTACTGGGGATGATGCCGCATCCGGAACGGGCGGCGGATGCGGGCCATGGCGGCACTGACGGGGCGGCGCTCTTTCGCGCATTGGCGGGGGCGCTGGTGACAGCGTGACTTGAGCCTGTGGCACGGGGCGCGTAGTTTGGCCCTATGGCCAACCTTTTGAACATTGCGCCCAAGCGGCAGGCAGCCCCGATCAGCTGGCGGGTGCGCCTGGCTTTGGTGCTGTTGCTGGTGGTGGCGGTGGCGACGGTCTGGGTCACGAACCATCTGCTGACCGAACGCTTTACCGAAAGTACCAAGAACCGGGCCGAACTGCGGCTGGCGCTGTACAGCGGCAACCTGCTGAGCGAATTGCGCCGTAATTCGATTGTGCCACAGCTTCTGGCGCGCGATCCGACATTGATTGCGGCGCTGGAATCCGAAGATTTCAGCCTGTCAACGCAGCGGCTGATTTCCTTTGTCGAAGAAATTGGCGCGGAATCCCTGATGCTGCTGGATGGCAGCGGCCGCACCGTGGCAGCGACCGACCGCAACAGGCTGGGATCGCAACATCGCACAGAGCCTTATTACGTCGATGCGATCCGGTCCAATGCAACGGTGTTTTCCGTGATCCCGCGCGAAAGCGGCGGCTACCGGTTTACCTATTCGCGCCGCATTGAAAGCGGTGCGGCAGTTCTGGGCGTGATCGTGGTCGAGGTGGATCTGCAGAAATTCGAACGGGCCTGGGCGGGCATTTCGGACGCGGTGCTTGTGACGGACAGCGAAGGCACCATCATTCTGGCGACCGAACCGCGATGGCGTGGCCGGATCGAGGGCGAGGCTCTGGCGCAGCAGACGCCGCAGGGCGCGATCCAACGCGCGATACAGGCCACCGCCGACTGGACGGCGCTTCCTGCCGATACCTATCTGCAGGGTGAAGCGGTGATGCGGCTTGAAACACGTATTCCGTTTCGCGGCTGGCGCATGGCGTCGTTCACCACCTATGCATCGGTGCGCGAACGGGTGAACGGGGTTCTGGCGCTTGAAATCATGGGATTCGCAATCTTGCTGGCGCTGGCGTTTTATGCGCTCAGCCGCAAGAACGCCTTGCGCATGGCGCTGTTCCAGCGCGAGTCGGCGGAGCTTCGCGCACTGAATGCAAGACTGCAGCGGGAAATCGCCGAACGCGAGCGGGTGCAGGAATCGCTTTCGGTGGCGGAACAAACGCTGGCTCAAAGCTCTAAACTTGCTGCTTTGGGCGAGATGTCGGCGGCGGTCAGCCATGAATTGAACCAGCCGCTGGCGGCGATGAAAACATATCTGGCCGGGGCGCGGTTGCTGCTGCGGCGCAACCGCCCGGACGAGGCGATGTCGTCTTTTGGGCGGATCGATGATCTGATCGAGCGTATGGGGGGTATTACCCGCCAGCTGAAATCCTATGCGCGCAAGGGATCCGAGACATTTTCCCCTGTGGATATGGGGCTTGCGCTGAATTCGGCGCTGTCGATGATGGAGCCGCAGCTGAAATCACGCCAGGTCGAGATCAACCGGATTTTGCCTGATGCGCCTGTGCGGGTCATGGGTGATCAGATGCGGATTGAACAGGTGATGGTCAATCTGTTGCGCAATGCGCTGGACGCGACCAAATCGGTTCCGAACCCGCAGGTTGATATCATCCTGACGGCGGGCCGTGTCGCCAGCCTGACGGTGCGTGACAACGGCCCCGGAATCGAGGATCTGGACGCCCTGTTCGAGCCATTCTACACGACCAAGCAGGCGGGCGACGGCGTGGGGCTGGGGCTTGCCATTTCCTCGGGGATCGTAAACGACCTTGGCGGACGCCTGATGGCCCGCAACGGTCGGAAAGGGGGGGCGGTGTTTGAAATGCAACTGCCCCTGTTGGAAGAAGAAATTGAAGCAGCGGAGTGACCGGTGATGGCACAAGCGATGAAAATTGCGATTGTTGATGATGAACAGGATATGCGCCAGTCGATCAGCCAGTGGCTGGCCCTGTCGGGATATGACACTGAAACATTCGCCAGCGCCGAAGACGCGCTGAAGGTTCTGGGGCCGGATTATCCGGGCATCGTGATTTCCGATATCAAGATGCCGGGCATGGACGGAATGCAGTTTCTGAAGAAGCTGATGGGCAATGACAGCGCACTGCCGGTGATCATGATCACCGGGCACGGCGATGTGCCGATGGCGGTCGAGGCAATGCGCGTGGGCGCGTTCGATTTTCTGGAAAAACCATTCAACCCCGACCGTATGTCGGCGCTGGCGAAAAAAGCCACCGGCGCGCGTCGTCTGGTGATGGACAACCGCGCCCTGCGGCGCGAGTTGAGCGACGGCACCCAGCTGATGAAAAAGCTGATTGGTGCGGCACCGGTTATGGAACGTCTGAAAGAGGATATTCTGGATCTGGGGCAGGCGGATGGCCATGTTCTGATTGATGGCGAAACCGGCACCGGAAAAACGCTGGTGGCACATGCGCTGCATGCCGTGGGCAGCCGCGCAGGCAAGAAGTTTGTACTAGTCAGTTGCGCCGCGCTGGAGCCCGACGCGCTGGCCAAGCGCCTGTTTGGCCCGATGCAGCCCGAAGATGCGCAATTGCCCGCAATCGAGGAAGCGCGCGGCGGTACGCTGGTGCTGGAAGATATCGAGGCGCTGCCCGAAACACTGCAAGCCAAATTATTGAGTGTGATCAACGAGCAGGGCACACCGGCCGAAACCCGTATCGTTGCGATCAGCAACCTTCAGGAACAGAACCGGACCTGCGAGGATGTCTTGCGCCCCGATCTGTTTTACCGTCTGGCCGCGTTGCGCATCACCGTGCCGCCGCTGCGCCAGCGGGGCGAGGATATTCTGACGCTGTTCACCCGCCTGAGCGAACAGTTTGCCGAAGAATACGGTTGCGATACACCCAAGGTCAGCGCGCAAGAGGCGGCACAGTTGCTGCAGGCGCCATGGCCGGGCAATGTGCGCCAGCTGATCAATGTGGCGGAACGGTCTGTCCTGCAATCGCGCCGTGGCAGCGGAACAATTGCGTCGCTGCTGATGTCCGATCACGAGGATATGCAGCCGGTTATGACCACCGAAGGCAAGCCGCTGAAGGAATATGTCGAGGCATTCGAGCGGATGCTGATCGACAACACGATGCGGCGCCACAAGGGATCGATTGCTGCGGTGATGGACGAATTGTGCCTGCCGCGGCGTACGCTGAACGAAAAGATGGCCAAGTATGGCCTGCAGCGGTCTGACTATCTGTAAGACACGCACAGGCTGAGAAATCGCGAGATATCCCGCCAAACGGACAGGTTTGGCGGGTCTTGCACGAAATGTGGGGCCTCATTTCGCATTGCGGGCACATTGCCCATTGTCATTCTTCTTTTGCTGGCTTTATTGTAACAGAGACATGGCAACGCGATTTTGCGCGTGTGTCATGCGATGAGATTCGCTGTTTCGGGGCCTTGCTGGCGATATGCCGCCCAAGACCGACGCAGACCGATAGGGCCCGTAAGGGGCCGATGAAATGCCTGAACGTCTAACAGGATGAACAGGAAATAAACGGGTGCTGGCCCGAACAGGTCAAGCATCGGAGAAGAAACGCGATGAAGCGCGCGGACGTATTGAGACACAGAGCAGGGGCCCTTTCGGGCGCCGCCTGTCGCGCGCCTGTTTTCGCCCGAACAAGTCACCTTCCCCAGTGCAGTGATCCCCCGGGATCAGGGCCTGGGCCAAGGTGCAATTGGACAACATGGCTAAGAAAATGCTTATCGACGCCACCCACGCCGAGGAAACGCGCGTGGTTGTGGTGGATGGAAACAAGGTCGAGGAATTCGATTTTGAATCCGAAAACAAACGCCAGCTTGCTGGCAATATCTATCTAGCAAAAGTTACGCGGGTCGAACCGTCGCTTCAGGCGGCGTTTGTGGATTACGGCGGAAACCGGCACGGTTTTCTGGCGTTTTCGGAAATCCACCCCGATTACTATCAGATACCCGTCGCCGACCGCGAGGTGCTGATGGCCGAAGAACAGGCCTATGCGGACAGCCTTAAGGCGCGTGAAGACGAAGACGAAGACGAAAAACCGAAATCCCGCAGTCGCGGGCGCAGCCGCAGCCGATCCAAGGCCGAAGCGGTCAGTTCCAAGGACGCCGTTGAAACGCAGGACGTGGACGGCGAAATCTCGGGCATGGAAACCATTGATCTGGGCGATGACGATCTGGAAGGATCGTCGCCCATGGAAACGGTGGCCGAAACCCCGGTGGACACACCAAGTGCCGAAGAAGAGACGACAGACGAAACAGGCGATGACGCTGCAGATGTCGAACAGGCAGACGCCGGCCAGGCAGATGGCGGCGATGATGACGATGACAGCCCGGCAAAGGGGGCGAGTGCCGCCGCCAAGGATGACAGCATCGAATCCGTAGCGGACGAAGATGACATCGAAGATATCCGCCCGCCGCGCAAACCGCGCCCGCGCAGATACAAAATTCAGGAAGTGATCAAGGTACGCCAGATTTTGCTGGTGCAGGTCGTCAAGGAAGAGCGTGGCAACAAGGGCGCGGCGCTGACGACATATCTTTCGCTGGCTGGCCGGTATTGCGTGCTGATGCCCAACACGGCACGTGGTGGTGGCATTTCGCGCAAGATCACCAATGCAGCCGACCGCAAGAAACTGAAAGAGATCGCACAGGAAATCGAAGTGCCCAAGGGCGCGGGACTGATCGTGCGCACCGCCGGTGCCAAACGCACCAAGCCCGAAATCAAGCGCGATTACGAATATCTGCAACGGTTGTGGGAACAGATCCGCGAACTGACGCTGAAATCGATCGCGCCCGCCAAGATCTATGAGGAAGGCGACCTGATCAAACGGTCGATCCGTGATCTTTACAACCGTGACATCGATGAAATTCTGGTGGAAGGCGAACGCGGTTACCGCATCGCCAAGGATTTCATGAAAATGATCATGCCATCGCACGCGGTGAACGTGAAACAGTATCGCGAAAGCCTGCCGCTGTTTGCCCGTTTCCAGGTCGAAACCTATCTGGCCGGCATGTTCAACCCGACGGTGCAGTTGAAATCGGGCGGTTACATCGTGATCGGAGTGACCGAAGCGCTGGTGGCGATCGACGTCAACTCGGGGCGGGCCACCAAGGAAGGTTCGATCGAAGAGACCGCGACCAAGACCAACCTTGAGGCCGCCGATGAAGTGGCGCGCCAGTTGCGCCTGCGCGACCTTGCCGGACTGATCGTGATCGATTTCATCGACATGGACGAACGCAAGAACAATGCCGCTGTTGAAAAGCGTATGAAGGACCGGTTGAAAACCGACCGTGCGCGTATTCAGGTGGGCCGTATTTCCGGTTTCGGCCTGATGGAAATGTCGCGCCAGCGCCTGCGCCCCGGCATGATCGAGGCAACGACACAGCCCTGTGCCGCCTGTCATGGCACCGGTCTGATCCGGTCGGACGACAACCTTGCGCTGTCGATCCTGCGCCAGATCGAAGAAGAAGGCACCCGCCGCCGCTCGCGCGAGGTGCTGGTCAAGGCACCGGTCGGCATTGCCAATTTCCTGATGAACCAGAAACGCGAACACATTGCCCAGATCGAGGCCCGCTATGGCCTGTCTGTGCGGGTTGAGGGCGATCCGCATCTGGTCAGCCCTGATTTCGCGTTGGAAAAATTCAAGACGGCCACCCGTGTTGTGCCCGCTGCATCTGCTCATGTGGTGTCGGTGGATACATCGATCATGGATCAGATCGACGAAGACGAAGCGCAAAGCGAGGCCGCCGCAAAGGCACAGGATGACGTGCAAACGCAGGATGGCAATGGCGAAGGCGATGGCAAACCCAAGCGCAAACGTCGGCGCAGATCGCGGCGGCGTGGCGGCAGCAAGAACAATGGCGAGGGATACACCAACGGTGCGTCCGCAGATGGCGACAGCGATGTGACCGAAGAGGGCGACGCTACGCCGGCACAAGCGGAAACCGTGACGGCCAAGGACGCATCCGCTGATGCAGACGCGCCGGCGCCCGAAGAAGATGACAAGGCCGAGGACGCCCCTGCTCCGAAGAAGAAAACAACGCGCACACGGTCGACGACAAGCAAGGCCAAGGGCAAATCTGCAGCCGCCAAAAAGGCCGAGGCCGAAGCCGAAGCTGCACCGGCTGCTGCCGAACAGGCCGATGCGACCGAGGTGAAGGCAGAAGACGCCGAAGCCGCCCCGGCCAAGCCGAAACGCACCCGCAAACCTGCGGCACCGCGGGCCAAAAAGCCGAAAGCCGATGCAGAACCGGACGCGTCGGTCAATGACGCGGCCAAGGCGCAACCGGTTGATGCCGCTCCTGCGCCCGAATCCAAGGCCGCACAGGCCCCGACACCGGCCCCCGCAGCAAAACCCGCACCCGAACCGGTGCCGGAACCTGTCGGACCGGTCGCGTCAAGTGAACCGGCCAAGCCAAAGCGCAAAGGCTGGTGGTCACTGGGCAAGTGATCCGGAATTGACGATGATACAGAATTTGGGCAGGCCGCTGGTCTGCCCTTTTTCGTAGCTGGGGCGCAAAAGCCTAGCTGCCGGATTTCCGGATCAGATAGGTCTGGACCCCATCGGCATCGGTGGTGTCGAGCAGGGTATGGCCCGATTCCAGGCAATAATGCGGCACATCGACCACGGCGGCGGGATCATCGGCCCGCAATGCCAGAACTGCGCCCGCAGGCAGGGATTTCAGCCGTTTGCGGGCCTTGAGTACGGGCAGGGGGCACAGCAATCCGGTGGCGTCTAGATGATCGGTGATCTGGGTCATGGTCCCCAGATAAGCGGGATGTTACATCCTGTCCACACAGATGTGACCGCATGCGATGCGACAGGGGCGTGACGCCGTGCGCGGTGTCGCGTAAGGGACGGAATATGTTTGGAATTGACATCATAGACGCCGGGCTTTTGCCGGGAATGATCGTGGCGCTGACAGCCGGGATCATCAGCTTTCTGTCGCCCTGCGTGCTGCCCATCGTGCCGCCCTATCTGGCCTATATGAGCGGGGTCAGCCTGAACGAGATCGAAGGGTCGCAAGCCGCACGGCGCAAGGCGGTTTTGGCGGCGTTGTGTTTTGTTCTGGGCCTGTCGACGGTGTTTTTGTTCCTGGGCTTTACCGCGTCGGCGTTCGGGGCGTTTTTCCTGCAAAACCAACAGCTTTTCGCGCAGATTTCAGGCGTGGTTGTGATTATCTTCGGGGCGCATTTTCTGGGTATTTTCCGCATTCCCTTTCTGGACCGCGAGGCGCGGATTGAAGCCGGTGATCACGGCGGCACATCGTTCGGCGCCTATATTCTGGGGCTGGCCTTTGCCTTTGGCTGGACACCGTGCATCGGGCCGCAGCTTGGCGCGATCCTGTCGCTTGCCGCATCCGAGGCTTCGGTGGCGCGCGGCACCATGTTGCTGGGCATCTATGCGCTGGGTCTGGGCCTGCCGTTCTTGCTGGCGGCAATGTTCCTGACCCGCGCGATGGGCGTGATGAACCGGCTAAAGCCGCATATGAAGCTGATCGAACGGATGATGGGTGTGTTGCTGATCCTTGTCGGTCTGGCGCTGGTCACCGGGGCATTCAGTTCGTTTTCCTATTGGTTGCTGGAACGCTTCCCTGCCTTGGCGACGCTTGGATAGAGCCTTACTCTTGCCGGAAAATCGCGCTAGCCTTGCGCCAGAGCGAGGAGCAGGATGGACAGGACCCCACCCAATCAGGTGCGCAAAAGGCGGGTTTTCTATATTCCCGGTTATGATCCCTTTCACCCGCGCCGCTATCGTGAACTGTATCGGCGCGAAGGCGCGGATCAGGCGAAGATATCCGGATACAGCCTTGATCTGAAACCGAAAACAGTAGGTGATACCTTTGGCTGGCACGTTGCGGGCGATATGGACGGCGCGCAGGTGTCGGCGGAATTCGATGTACTTCTGTGGTCCGATATCGTGCGCGCCAGCATGGCTGGCACCATTCCGGGAACCTATGCGCAACTGGTGCGCACCGCGTGGACCTATTTCAGCACCGGTGCGTTGTGGCGGCTGATGCGGTTGCGCAAAGGGCCGGTGATCGCGGCGCTTTATCCGGTGGGCATGTTGCTGGGGCAACTGGCGCTGGCGGTCGCGCTGGCCGCGCTGGTGCGGGCCGGTCTGGCGCGTGGGATTGATGCGGTAATGCCGTCGGCCGGAGTGGCCGGTAACGCACTGGCGCTGGTGGCGGGGCTGGGTGCAGCCGTGGCGGCGCTGCGCTGGTTCAAGGCCAAAGACAACAAGCTGTTCGCCTATTACCTGATGCATGATTACGCCTATTCAGCGCAATCGCGCGGTGCCTATCCTCCCGAACTGGAACAGCGCATGGCGCAATTCGGCGATGCGATTGCCGCCGCTTTGGATACCGATGTGGACGAGGTTCTGGTCGTGGGTCATTCTTCGGGGGCGCATCTGGCCGTGTCGATCCTGTCGGATCTGATCCGCGCAGGGCGGGTGCCGCCAAAGGGGCCGCATCTGGCGTTTCTGTCGCTGGGGCAGGTGGTGCCGATGGTGTCGTTCTTGCCCCGGGCGCACCGGTTGCGCGCCGATTTACAGTTTCTGTCAACGCGGAATGAACTGGTGTGGGTCGATGTTTCGGCGCCGGGGGACGGGTGCGCCTTTGCGCTGTGCGATCCGGTGGCGGTGTCGGGGGTCGCGACGAAAGGCAAACGCTGGCCTCTGGTATTTTCAGCGGCCTTTACCCAAAGCCTGAGTGCCGCGCGCTGGAAAGAGTTGCGCTGGCGGTTTTTCCGGCTGCATTTCCAGTATCTGTGCGCGTTCGATCGGCCAAGGGACTATGATTACTTCCGGATCACCGCAGGGCCGGTGACGTTGAAAGACCGCTATGCGGGGCGGCCCGCATCCCGTTCGCGGATCGAAACGCCGGTGTCCAAATACGCATCGGTCGCCGCATGACGACACCGCCCAAACCGCCCGCGCGCGCCGACAAGGTATCGCTGTGGCGCTATGCGCGCCTGTTTCGTGCCGATATACTGTCGGCCCAGCCGGCGCGGCTTTACCGCGCCAAGATGGCCGAATTCCGCACGCCGTTTTTCCGCAGTTTCCTGCTGAACCAGCCGGATCTGATCCAGACGGTGTTGAAAGAGCGCCCCGATGACTTCCCCAAATCGGACCGGATCGGCGAAGGCTTGCGCCCGCTTTTGGGCCAATCGGTGTTCCTGACAAACGGCGAGGTCTGGAAACGCCAGCGCCGTATCATTGATCCTGCCTTTGAAGGCGGGCGCCTGAAAGACACGTTTCCCGCGATCTGGGAGGCCGCGCAGGCGGCGGTGGGGCGGCTTGCGGCGCAGGGTGATGGCATCGTGGAGGTTGAGGCCGAAACCAGCCACGCGGCGGCGGATGTGATTTTTCGCACGCTGTTTTCCATTCCCATCGAACACCGGATCGCGGCGCAGGTTTTTGACCAGTTCAAAACCTATCAGCGCAGCCAGCCGATCCTTAATCTGGCGGCTTTTGTGCCGGTGCCGCGCTGGATGCCGCGCTTCTTCCGGCGGCGCACCAAACGCACCGCCGCCGCCATCCGCAGCCTGATCACCCAGTTGACGCAAGAGCGGATGCGCGCGATCCGCGATGGCAGCGCCCCTGATGATCTGGCCACCAAGATCATGACAACACCCGATCCGGAAACCGGCGCGTGCTTTGAAACGCAGGAGATGGTGGACCAGGTCGCGATCTTTTTTCTGGCCGGGCATGAAACCAGCGCGTCGGCCCTGTCCTGGGCGCTTTATCTGCTGGCGCTTTACCCCGACTGGCAGGATCGTGTCGCCGCCGAGGCTGAGGTGCTGGAAAAGTGCGATTTTGCACTGCTGTCCGGGTTGCGGATCAGCCGCGATGTGTTTCGCGAAACCTTGCGGCTTTACCCGCCGGTGCCGATGATGGTGCGCGAGGCCACACAGCAAGAGCGGTTTCGCGACCGTGATGTGCCAAAAGGCGCGCAACTGGTGATCAGCCCGTGGCATCTGCACCGCCACACAGAATTATGGGACGCGCCGGACGAATTTGACCCGTCGCGCTGGCAGACCGAAAATGGCAAATCCTGCCAGCGTACGGCCTATATCCCGTTTTCCGCCGGGCCGCGCGTGTGTACTGGGGCGGGTTTTGCCATGGTCGAAGGGGTGGTTTTGCTGTCCACCCTTGTGCGGCATTTCCGGTTCGAAGTGGTAAACGGGCGCGATCCGGTGCCGGTGGCGCATCTGACGGTACGGTCCATGGACGGGATATGGCTGCGGATCAGCCGGCGTTAGGGGCGCAGGTCTGGTAGGGTCCGCCAGAGTGCCACCCATCAGCTAGCGGTTGGTTAGTGCCTTTAACACGAACACACGGATTGCCGAAGCAAGGCCGATTTCGGTGCCGCGTTCTTCATCAATGCTGGCGGCCAGCGCGTTGATCGGCATGTTTCGTTCCTGCGCGATCTGCACAAAGGCAGTCCAGAACTCATCTTCCAGCGACACGCTGGTGCGGTGCCCGCGCAAGGTGAGAGAGCGTTTTTTTGGCCGCGCGCTCATGTCTCGCGCTTGTGGGCGTCAAGTTGGCTGACCGCGCGATCTGCCTTCGCGCGGTTCAGGTCACGCTGGGTTTTGGTCAACCCGTGCTTTGCGGCGTTTTCATCCGCCGCCTGTTTGCGCGCCGTCTTGGCGCGGGCCTTGCGGGCCTTGTTCAGGTTGACCGGCGTGGTCATTTCGGCCCGATCATGTTTTCGGGGCGCACCACGCGTTCGAATGTTTCGGCATCGACAAAGCCCAGTGCAATCGCTTCTTCCTTGAGGGTGGTGCCGTTCTTGTGCGCCGTCTTGGCCACCTTGGTGGCGTTGTCATAGCCGATTTCCGGGGCCAGCGCCGTGACCAGCATCAGGGATTCGCGCATCAGTTTTTCGATGCGCACCGGATCGGCCTGCAAGCCGACCACCAGATTGTCGGTGAACGCGCTGGCCGCGTCGCCGATCAGCTGCATGGATTGCAACACGTTATAGGCCATCATCGGCTTATAGACGTTCAGTTCGAAATGCCCCTGCGATCCGGCAAAGCCGACGGCGGCATCGTTGCCCATGACATGGGCACAGACCTGTGTCAGGGCCTCGCACTGGGTGGGGTTCACCTTGCCCGGCATGATTGAGCTGCCGGGTTCGTTTTCGGGCAGGATCAGTTCGCCCAGACCGCAGCGCGGGCCAGACCCCAGCAGGCGGATATCATTGGCGATCTTGAACAGCGACGCGGCCACGGTTTTCAGCGCGCCCGAAATTTCCACCATTGCATCATGGGCCGCCAGTGCCTCGAATTTGTTGGGGGCAGTGATAAAGGGAAGCCCGGTGATGTCGGCCATGTTCGCGGCGACGGTGGTATCCCAGCCTTTGGCGGTGTTCAGACCGGTGCCCACGGCGGTGCCGCCCTGCGCCAGTTCGTAAATCCGCCCCAGCGCATCCTTGATCCGCTGGATGCCCATCGCGACCTGATGGGTATAGCCGGAAAATTCCTGGCTGAGGGTCAGCGGGGTGGCATCCTGTGTATGGGTACGCCCGATTTTGATGATGCCGTCAAATTCGCGCACCTTGGCCTGAAGCGCGGCATGCAGTTTTTCCAGACCGGGCAGGGTGACATCGCGGGCCGTCATGGCGGTTGAAATGTGCATTGCGGTTGGGAACGTATCGTTCGAGGATTGCCCCATGTTGCAGTGATCATTGGGGTGAACCGGGTCTTTCGATCCGATCACGCCACCCAGAAGCTCGATGGCACGGTTGGCGATCACTTCGTTGGCGTTCATGTTGGATTGGGTGCCCGACCCGGTTTGCCAGACGACCAGCGGGAAATTATCGTCAAATTTGCCCTCTACCACCTCGCCAGCGGCCTGAATGATCGCGTTGCCCAGCGTCGCGTCCAGCTTGCCCGAGGCGACATTGGCCTGCGCACAGGCCTTTTTGATCACCCCAAGGGCGCGCACGATGGCGATGGGCTGTTTTTCCCAGCCGATCGGGAAATTGATGATCGAACGCTGCGTCTGCGCCCCCCAATATTTGTCAGCGGGGACTTCCAGTGGGCCAAAGCTGTCGGTTTCTGTGCGGGTCTGGGCCATCATATTCTCCAATTCCAGTGTTGGGTGCGGTTTACCCATACGGATGGATCAAGGCAATCGCGCAGATATGGGCCAATTGGCGCAGGGCGGGCACAGCACCCTTGCCTTGATGGTGATCTGGCCCCACATATAGAGGTGTAAGCTGTAAATGCGTATCCCGCGTGTAAATGTCGCCACGAAAAGGAAGACCATGATGATTTCCGTTTTTGGATCAGAACGTTTCCGGTTGATTGGCATTTTGGGGCTGGTCATGGCGTTGGCGTTGGCGATGGCCGCCCAGATGGCGTTTGCCAATCAGATTGACCGGTTTGCCGGCACCTATACCGGTTCGGTTTCGTTCGAGTCGGGTGGCAAGACGATCCAGCGGGATCTGAATGTAAAGATCGCGCCGACAAAGGCGGGGTTTACCGTCGACTGGACGACCGGCACCTATCGCGCTGACGGGACGCTTAAGGCGAAATCCTATTCGGTCGAGTTTCAGCCAAGCGAACGGGACGGCGTCTATGGCGCGGCGATGAAAAACAATGTGTTTGGCAAGGCCGTGCCTTTGGACCCGATGAAGGGAGAACCCTATGTCTGGGGCCGGATCGAGGATGATACGCTGACCGTGTTTTCCCTCTATGTCTATGACGATGGAGAATACGAGATCCAGCAATTCGACCGCACCCTTGTCGAAGGCGGGCTGGAACTGAAATTCAAAAGCATGCGGGATGGCCACGTTCACCGGGAACTGGGCGCCTATCTGGAACGCGTCGAAGGCTAGATGACCGGGTGACTGTAAGTCTCGCGACCCTGTCAGGGTTTGCGAAAACTGTCGAGTGACACCACGTCCGCGTCCTTGTCCTTGACGGGTTTGTCGCCTTTCTCGGATTGCGCCAGTTCCAGCGTCGCAGGCGCCAGAACATCGCTGTTGGCGCTGTCGTCGTCGTGGTTTTCAAAGCGCAGGCCGAATTCCACCGACGGATCGACAAATGTCTTGATCGCGTCATAGGGAATATAAAGCGGTTCCGGTGCGTCACCGAAATTCAGGGTGATCGAAAACCCTTCGTCCGTCACCTCAAGGTTGTCATACCAGTGCTGCATGACAACGGTCATTTCGCCGGGATACCGGTCGGCCAGCCAATCGGCCAGTTCGACATCAGGGTGGCCGGTGTCAAAGGTGATAAAGAAATGGTGTTCGCCCGGCAGCCCGTTCTCGGCCACGTCCTGCAATACATTCTGGATAAGCCCGCGCATGGCGCGGTGCATCAGGTTTCCGTAATCAATAGAACGGGTCATGGCTTACCCTCTGAATGGTGTTGAAACCAGCATAGGGGATTCGATCCGAAACAAAAGACCACTTGATCAATTGCGCCGGTCAGATCACCGAAATGAAGCCGGCGCAGGCAGCCGTGATTGCCAGCGTCACAGGCAGGCCCCGATCAAGGCGCAAGAGCAGCAGTGCAGCCAGCCCCATCAGAGCCAGTGCCACAGGCTGGAGCGTGGCAAGATCGGGCACCGGCAGTGACAGCGGGCCTATTGCGGTCTGATTTACGTCGGCAAATGCAACATGCAGGGCAAACCACAGCGACAGATTAAGGATCACACCCACCACCGCCGCGGTGATGGCCGTCAGGGCAGCGCCCAGACGCGGGCGTGTCGCGATCTGATCCAGCAGAGGGCCGGCCAGAAAAATCCATAGAAAACAGGGTATGAACGTCACCCAAAGCGCCAGTGCGCCCGCTGCAAACGCCATCCCCCATCCGCCCTGATAAAAACCGGCCAGAAGGGCCACGAACTCGGTCACCAGAATAAGCGGTCCGGGGGTGGTTTCGGCCAGCCCCAGCGCGTCGATCATCTGGGCTGTGGTGATCCAGCCGTAATCGGCCACCACGGTTTGTGTCATATAGGCCAGAACGGCATAGGCCCCGCCAAATGTCACCACGGCAAGTTTTGCAAAGAACAGGCCAAGCTGCGTCAGAAAGCTGTGACCGGTCAGCGCAAGAACGGCCAGAGGTGACAGCCACAAACTGCCCCAGATCGCGATTGTGCGCACCAGGCCCTGTCGCGTCGTGGCCGCAGGCAAAGGCGGAGCCTGCACAGGTGTTGCACGGGCCGTGGCGTATCCCCAAAGTGCGGCACAGGCAATGATCAGCGGGAACGGCAGACCAAAGGCAAAGATCGCGATAAAGGAAAGCGCCGCGATCATCCACGCCGCCCGCGAGGTCAGCGCCTTGCGCGCCACCTTGAGCAGCGCCTGCAAGACGATTATGATCACCGTTGCCTTGATGCCGATGAACAGCGCCTGCACCAGCGGCAATTGCCCATAGGTTGCATACCCCAGTGCCAGCGCCGCAATGATCAGCGCACCGGGCAGTACGAACAATCCACCCGCAATCAACCCGCCGCGCACACCATGCAGCCGCCAGCCGGCATAGGTGGCCAGTTGCATCGCCTCGGGGCCGGGCAGCAACATGCACAGGGACAGCGCCCGCAGGAATGTCGGTTCATCCAGCCAGTTGCGATCTTCCACCAGTTCCTTGTGCATCAGGGCGATCTGGGCGGCGGGGCCGCCAAAAGACAACAGCCCGATCCGGGCGGCAACGCGGGTGAGTTCGGACAGATCGGGGGCGTTCATGAATTGCGATCCGCGGGCCAGTCATGGCCTTCGTCCGCGCCATCGCGCGCCCAGCGATAGAGCGCATCATAAAGCGGCATTCCTGCCTCAAACTGGGTCGTATCATCGCGGTATTGCCGTGACAGGCCGACCGAAAACGCCAGCAACCCCGCGGCTTCGGGGGCCAGATCGTGGGCGTTGGTATCCGCGCCGCGTATCACGGTTGAGAGACGATCCAGCGCGGGCGTGCGCAGACCGAATTCGTCCAGCATTGTATCAAAGGTGCATAGCGGGCCACGATGGGACCAGAAAACATCTTCGACATCAAAGGGCGTTGCGCCATAGCGCTCGGCCACACCGTCGACTTCGGACGGGGCCACGAACAGGAACCGCGCGGTTCTGTCGACGAAACGGCGGATCAGCCACGGGCAGGCGATCCGGTCGATCTTGGGGCGGTGGCGGGTCACCCACAGCGTGGATTGGTCTGCTGAAACAGTAATGGCGGCAACCGGAATACGCGGCGCGTTCTTCAGGTCGCGCCAGCCGAAATTGCCGCCTTGCAGGTATTCGGCGGCCACGCCCGCGCTGCGCAGCCATGCGACCATACCCTGACTAAGCTTGTGGCCCTTCTGGCAGACAATCACGCAGGCGCGCCCGTTCAGGCGGGCGATCAGGCCGGGAATGTCGGTATGGGGATGGCGGATGGCACCTGGGATCAGAAACGGGTCGGCGGCAAAATCGGGATCGATCGAAACATCGACGATCACGGGCGCATCGGGTGTTCCGATCAGGCGCAGAAGTTGGGGCGGGGTGATTTCATTGGGGGCAGCCATGGCATGCATCCTTTTTGTGCGGAAACATGCGAACCTGCGGCTTGCGCCTCACGGGGCGTTCGCAGTTGAACCCCATGCGCCATGATGGCCGGATCAAAGGGCGCAGGTCAAGGGGCAGGTCAGCCTTTGTTTTTCATCACCCAGCAGGCTGCACCGTGATCATAGCGGATCAGGCGCGGTGCGTTTTTCCTTGGTTGCCTGTACTTGGTGCGCAACCGGTGGACCAGCGCACCTGCGCGTTCAATAAACGTCGGGCGGCGGCGCAGGGTGCGCAATTCCTTGCGATAGGCGCCGCGAACCTGCTGCGACAACTGACCCTGTTCGATTGAAAACGCCCCGAGATGGCTGTTGACCACGTAGAGATCGTGATTTTCGGCAAAGGTTTTCCAGATAAAGTAATCGCCCGCCAGCTTCAGTGGGCGCAAGGCATCCAGATCTATTTCCTGCGTCAGGGAGGCCCGCCAGAACGTGCTTTCCTGTTGCAGGGCGGGCAGGCGGGTGCCGTACATGCCGCAGGCGATGTAGCGCCGTTGAAACGGATGCGGCAGGAAGGAATCGGTGATCACGCCGTCTGCATTGCGCGTGACGGACCGCCCTGTCAGCCAGTTGATATCGGGAAACCGGCCCAGCACGTCGGACACGACTGCAAAAGCGTTTTCATCAAAGACTTCACCCGCCGGCAAATAGCTGGTCACGTCGCCCTTTGTGCGCGCCAGACCCTTGGCCAGCGCATCTTACATGCCCTTGTCGGGTTCCGAGATCACGGTGATCCGGTCGTCCTGAAAGCCAGCCACATGATCCAGCGTGTCATCGCTCGAGGCGCCATCGACGACGATGCAATCGAAACTGTCGCGCCCATCCAGAACCGAGGTTTGCGCCAGAAGCCCTGACAGGGTTTTTCCGATTTTCGATCCGGCGTTGAAAACCGGAATGACAATTGAAAAATGCATGGCGCTGCCCGGAATTTTGTTTGTATGCGCATGGTTTACAGATGAAATCTGCGGAACGGAACGGACAAATGCAGGCTCGGCAAGGCTTTGCCCGCCGCCGCTGTGGCCCTTTGGATCGTTTTCGGAAACAGAATGTTCCTGATCCTTGGCTTGTCAGGTTGATGCAGGTTCCTTTTTTCTGCCACAATTGGTTTATTAGCGAGTGTGTATCATGACTTTTCTTAAAACGGTTTCGGCCGCTACGATTGTGCTGGTCAGCACTGCAAGCGCCCAAGCTTCTTCCATTACAGTTTCGATCTTTGATGCTGCGTCTTACAACGCAGGCTTCGGTCTGGCCTCCAATGTGGGCGAGGATTTCGAGCAATTGGGCAGTACGCTGGGTGAAGGTGAAGTGGCCAACGGATTTGGCACTGCCGTCGGGACGTTCTCGACACTGGGTGGCACTGGTGGCGGTGGTACCGTGACAGGGTTGCCGGGCAACACAGGGAAAACTTTGGCCCTGCGCGATAGCAACGTTTTCGGGCGTGAAAACACCGTTCCGACAGGTGGTTCGTGGTTTCTGGATTCAAACGACACCTGGGGCATGTCCTGGGATGTGTCCATCGGATCCAGATTCGATGCGATATCCTTTATCCTGAACGATGCCAGCGATGTGGGCGCGTTTTTGCGGATCAGTGCAGGCGGCATGGTGGAAGAGTTGCGCACAGGCAGTAAACTGCCGGACGGGAACGCCAAGCTGGTTGTTATCGATTTCGGACAGCAGATGTCGTCGGCCAATATCGTTCTGGGCAATTTTTCATCCCTTGGCGGAAACCAGTACAGCCTGAATGACGGGTTTTCCGTTGACGGTATTCAAGTATCGGCCGTGCCACTGCCGGCTTCGGTTCTGATGCTGGGTGCCGCGATCGGTGGTCTGGGATTTGCCGGCCGGCGCAAGGCCCGAAAAGGGGCCGCTGCGGCATAATTCGACCTATTTGCTTATGTATTCACGTGAAAAGCGCCCCGGACCTCGGGGCGCTTTTCTTTCGTGTGGGTCTCTTGTGACGGTCAGGTTCAGCGACCGCCACATCCCTGTTCGGGCGGCGAGGACGCAGCAGTCGCCGCGACCGGAGCCGAGAGAATGAGGGTGAGAGTGACTATGAAATGTTTCATTGAATAGAGTTTAGGCTCACTTTGAAACGGGACAAGCAAGCCAATTTCACGTTTCTGTGAGTGTTCGGGGCCGCCGGCGAAAAAATATGTTGAAAGTGCAGGCTTCTGTTGCCAGGTGCCTGCGAACCCCGCCTTACGCTGCTAGGCGCAAGGGCTTAAGTTTCGGTTTGGTTACTGCTTACGCAGCAACGGCTACCGGAGCACGATTGTCATTTGCAATTGTACTTTTCGGGCCGATACGGTGGCACCCCGCCGAAACAAAGCTAACCCCTTTAGACGTTCGTCGATCCTATTTCGACCCCATGACCGCCAAATGAACGGGTTTTTGGTGGAGTCGCCGGGTACCGCCCCCGGGTCCGATCCGCGTATTACGAGCGCGTTTATGTTCATAGTCCCGAAGGACAGTTTTTATATAAGACAACCCGTGTTGCGTTTCAATTGCTTGTGCAGCGCGACAAGTATTTTTGAAAAGATGAAGATGCGGTGTCAGAGATTGGCCGCGATGAGCCACAGCGCCAGTGCGGCTTCGATCCCGCCGAACAGCAGGGTCTTGCGCAGCGGCGGGCTGTCCAGCAGCAGGGACAGGCCGCGCCCGAGCGCCGCGCCGGCAAAACAAAACCCCACCATGGCATAGGCCAGCGGCGTTGCGATCCACAGGGCGGCCGCACCCGCCACGACGAAAAGCCCGCCGACCGAAGCACGCATTTCCGACAGCCCCATGGTGGATGTGGTGGGCGCCAGATCTAGCGCAGCGGCAGTAAAGCGCGGCGCAAGAAAGCCGAAAAGCCCAAAGCCGATGGTCAGAAGCGCGGCCACGATGTTGAGAGTATCTGTCATGAGATGCAGGTAGCGCTGCGTGCTGCGCGCGGCAAGGGCCTAGCTTTCGCGTGCGCCCGCGCTTTTACGTGCGGCAAAGACGCTTTGGGCCAGGGCCTGGGTCTCGGCCTCGAGCGCGGACAGCGCGGCGCTGGTTTCATCGCCGTCCTGTGTTTCCAGCGCATCGGCGATGCGGGTGTGCAGCGCCACGATGCGCGCGCGGTCGCGGGCGGTAAAGGTGATCATGTTCATCAGGGGCTGCATCGCTTCGACAGCGCCCGCCAGTTGATAGCTGAGCACGGGATTGCCTGCGCCATCGACCAGCGCGCGGTGAAACGCCACATCAGAGGCGCAGAACGCCTCGTCCGTCAGGCCAGGCTGGGACTGGCGGTGGATTTCGGCGCGCATCGTGGCCAGATGATCGGCGCTGCGGCGCGTGGCCGAAAGCGGGGCGCAGGCGCGTTCCAGTGCGTAACGCGCTTCGCACGCGGTTTCAAAGCTGACCGCGTTCATGCTGAGCAGCAATGTGGATGTGGTGATTTGCTGGTTGTAGGCGTCTTCAAAGCTGATCCGGTTGACAAAGGCGCCGCCGGAGGCACCGCGCTGGGTGCGGATCAGGGATTGGGCCGCCAGACGTTTCAGGGCCTCGCGCACGGTGGGGCGCGACACCTGGAACTGTTCGACCAGTTCGGCCTCGGACGGGAGGCGGGCATCAACGATCAGCGCGCCGGACATAATCGCGTCGCGAATGGCGGTGGCGATCTGGGCCGACAGGTCTGCGGGGTTGTCTGGATCAATTTTCATTTGTCAGACAATTAAATGTCTGACATTAAAAAGGCAAGTCCTTGAGTCGGCGAACATGCGGGAGAATTCGGTGAGCCTGACACCTGTACGCAATATTTTGTGGATCGGATTTTTTGCGGCCATTCTGGCGGCATGGTGGGTCATGTATTCCATGAGCGCCGATATGGATCTGGATCTGCTGGGGCGCCCGGGACCGATGGGGCAGGCGATGCAGGGCATGGATCCGCGTATGGACATGTACATGCCGATGGCCACTTTCGGCCCGCTGTTCTGGATGTGGGCGATCATGATGGCGGCGATGATGCTGCCGACGCTGGTGCCGACCCTGCGCAGCTACGAGGATCTGATGACCAGCGCCACAGGCACCCGGGCCGGATGGCTGGGCGTGTTGCTGGGCTATTTCGTGGTCTGGGTCGGGTTTGCGGCGCTGATTGCGCTGGTGCAACTGGCGCTGCTGTTTTCCGGCGCGATCGACATGCTGGGCATCGCCACATCGCACTGGTTTGCCGGTGGATTGCTGATCGCGGTCGGGGCGTTCCAGTTCACCCGCGCCAAAGAGGTATGCCACGGCGTTTGCCACAGCCCGATGATGTATTTTCTGGGCCACTGGCGGACCGGATTTGGCGGCGGCATGCGTATGGGGCTGGGATTGGGCGCGTTCTGCGTGGGCTGTTGCTGGGGCTTCATGGTGCTTGGCTTTGTCGGCGGGGTGATGAGCCTGTTGTGGATGGGGTTGGCGACGCTGTTCATGGTGATCGAAAAACTGCCCCAGATCGGGCATTATGTGACGAAACCGATGGGATTTGCGTTGATCGCGGGCGGATGCGCCGTGATGGCGGCCCCGTACACGACACTGATTTAAAGGGAGAGAGACATGGCGACCAAAAGACCTGATGCGGATCGTTTGCCAATATCGCAACGGATCGACCAGCGGATGCCCAACCCCAAACGGCGGCAGACAAATGCAACCGAATGGGCAATCAAGGGAGAGCTGTTCCTGAACTGCTCGTGTACCGTATTCTGCCCCTGTGTTGTTTCACTGGGTGCACACCCGCCGACCGAAGGCCATTGCCACGCGTGGATGGCGATTGCCATTGATGAGGGCCATTACGAAGGCGAGGATCTGGGTGGTCTGAATGTCGGGCTGCTGGTGGATATTCCCGGTCGCATGGGCGAGGGCAACTGGAAGGTCGCCGCTTATGTCGACGAACGTGCCAGCCAGAAAGCCTATAATGGCATCCTGCAAATCTTTTCCGGAGCCGCGGGCGGCACGACGGGCCTGTTCACGATGCTGGTGTCCGAAATCATCGGCGCGGAAAAGGCGCCGGTCGAGATCGTGCGCGAAGGCAATCGCCGGTCGATCAATATCGGCCGCAAGATACAGGGCGAGATCGAGATGATCGCGGGGCTGAGCCCGGAACATCCGGTGATGGTCAGCAATTCCAAATACTGGATGGGGCCGGACATAATTGCCGCCAAGGGGCTGAAAAGCCGCGTGCGCGATTACGGGCGGGTGTGGGATTTTGCCGGCATGTCGGCCGAAATCTGCCCGATCGACTGGAAAGGCCCCAAGTGATGATCGACCGCGGGTATTGCGTCACGATGGCGCGCTACAATGCGTGGCAGAACACACAGATGACCGACACTCTCAAGGCGCTGGATGAAAAGGCTTTGCATCAGGACCGGGGCGCGTTTTTCGGATCGATCATGGCGACGCTCAATCATCTGGTCTGGGGCGATCATCTGTGGATTTCGCGCTTTGACGGGGGCGATCGGCCTGCGGTGGGCCCCAAGGAAGGACTGGTACAGCACCCCACTTTTGCCAGTTGGAGCGCCGCGCGGTTCAAAACCGATGGACGGATTCTGCAATGGGCGCAAATGCTGAACAATATCGACCTGAAAGGCGATCTGACATGGTTTTCCGGCGCCGTTGGAAAAGAACTGACAAAGCCCAAGGAGATCTGTGTGATGCAGCTTTTCAATCATCAGACCCACCATCGCGGGCAAATCCACGCGATGATGACCGCCGCAGGACTGAAAACGTCCGATACCGATCTTCCCTTTATGCCGGAACCTGAATAATGGCCCTGATCTCTCCCTCCCGCCGTTTGCGGCGCACCCCTTTTTCCGACGGCGTCGAGGCCGCTGGCGTGAAAGCGTACACGGTTTACAACCGGATGTTGCTGCCCACTATGTTCGAGACGGTTCAGGCCGATTACCGGCATCTGAAGGATCACGTGCAGGTGTGGGATGTGGCCTGCGAGCGGCAGGTGGAATTGCGCGGCCCGGATGCGGCGCGTCTGATGCAAATGCTGACGCCGCGCGATCTGCGCGGCATGCTGCCGGGGCAGTGTTACTATGTGCCCATCGTCGATGAAACTGGCGGGATGCTGAACGATCCGGTTGCGGTCAAATTGACGGAAGACCGCTGGTGGATTTCGATTGCCGACAGTGACCTGTTGTTGTGGGTCAAGGGCGTGGCCAACGGTTATCGGCTGGACGTGTTGGTGGATGAACCCGATATTTCGCCACTGGCGGTGCAGGGGCCCAAGGCCGACGATCTGATGGAACGGGTGTTCGGAGAGTCGGTGCGCAGCATCCGCTTTTTCCGCTACGGGCTTTACCAGTTCGAGGGGCGCGATCTGGTCGTGGCACGATCAGGCTATTCCAAGCAGGGCGGGTTCGAGATCTATGTCGAGGGCAGTGATATCGGCATGCCCTTGTGGAACGCGCTGTTCGAGGCCGGAGAAAATCTGAACGTGCGGGCCGGGTGCCCCAACGGGATCGAGCGGGTCGAGGCGGGTTTGCTGTCTTACGGCAATGACATGACGGATGACAACACGCCGCATGAATGCGGGCTGGGGCGGTTTTGCGACACCCAGACGGCAATCGGCTGTATCGGGCGGGATGCATTGCTGCGGGTGGCCAAGGAAGGGCCGGTGCAGCAGGTGCGCCCGATTGCGATTGACGGCGATGCCGTGCCCGGATGTGACCGCGCGTGGCCGGTCTTTGCCAAGGGCAAACGTGTGGGGCAGGTGACATCGGCGGCCTGGTCGCCCGATTTCAAAACCAACGTGGCCATCGGCATGGTGCGCATGACCCATTGGGACGCGGGCACCAGGCTTGAGGTCGAAACCCCCGATGGCATGCGCGGTGCAACCGTGCAGGAGGCATTCTGGTTGTAGTCCCGCCAACCCCCGCCGGAGCCTCCGGCGGGAGTATTTGCGGACAAATGAAGAGGAAGGCGGTGCGCAAGGTGCCGCCGCGTGGAACAGGAGAATAAGATGTTTAACGCATTGGTCGTGAACAAGAATGAAGACGGAAAAACCAGCGCAGCGGTGTCGCAGATCAGTCTGGATGATCTGCCCCATGCCGAGGTGACTGTCGCGGTTGAATATTCCACGGTGAATTACAAGGACGGGCTGTGCATCGGTCCGGGGGGCGGTTTGGTGCGCAATTATCCGCATGTGCCCGGGATCGATTTTGCCGGCACTGTCGAAAGTTCAGAGGACGCGCGCTATAAACTCGGCGACAAGGTGGTGCTGACAGGCTGGCGCGTGGGCGAGGCGCATTGGGGCGGATATTCGCAGAAGGCACGGGTCAAGGCCGACTGGCTGGTGCCCTTGCCCGAAGGGCTGGACACGCGCGCTGCGATGGCGGTAGGAACGGCCGGTTTCACCGCGATGCTGGCGGTGATGGCGTTGGAGGATCACGGGCTGAAGCCGGGGCACGGGCCGGTACTGGTGACCGGCGCTGCCGGTGGGGTTGGATCGGTTGCCACGGCCATTCTGGCGCATCTGGGACACGAAGTGGCCGGTGTAACCGGACGCCCCGAAACTGCCGATTATCTGAAATCGCTGGGCGCAACACAGATTGTCGCGCGCGAAGACATCAACGAAACCGTCAAGCGTCCGCTTGAGGGCGAAACCTGGGCGGGCTGTGTCGATGCCGTGGGGGGGGCAATGCTGGCGCGGGTGCTTGGACAGATGAAATACGGGGCTTCCGTGGCTGCTGTTGGCCTTGCCGGCGGGGCGGATTTGCCTGCGACGGTCATTCCGTTCCTGTTGCGCGGTGTGAACCTTTTGGGGATCGACAGCGTGATGCAGCCCTATGACAACCGAGTGCGGGCCTGGGCGCGGATTGCCAAGGATCTGCCGATGGACAAGCTGGATGCGATGGTGCAACCGGCGACGCTGGGCGATCTGCCGCAACTGGGGAAAGACATTCTGAAAGGCCAGGTCAAGGGCCGGGTTGTGGTGGATGTGAACGCGTAAGTGGCAAGGGATTAAAAGATCAAAGGCAGCGCAAGCTGCCTTTTTTTGTTGACATAGTGCCGCTTATGATGAGCCTGAGATGTATGTATTGCTGCAATATCAGGCACAATAAAAACGCAATACGCAAAAATGACCGTCTTTCTTTCGGGCGGCAGTGGAGGGAAAAATGCCAATAAAACCAGCTCTAACGGAGCTGCCGATCAAGACGGCAGCGTCCGGATTTTATCGAGGGTTCACCAAGGATGTGACCATTACGGCCAAGTTACTGGTCGGTGCGCTGATCCTGTGGGCCATCGCGTTCCCCGATCAGGCGGCCAGCGTTCTGGGGGCACTGAACAGTATCATTCTTGCATCGTTCAGTTACTGGTACGTCTATGTGATGGCGTTTTTCGTGATCCTGTGTTTCGCGCTGGCGCTGTGGCCGACGGCGGGCAAGCTCAAGCTTGGGCTTGAGTCTGACAAACCGGAATTTTCGAACTTTTCGTGGTTTTCCATGATGTTCGGCGCCGGTATCGGTATCGGGATGCTGACCTTTGCAACGGCAGAGCCGATGTATCATTTCGGATCGAACCCCGCGACGATCATGGGTGACACCGAAGGCAGCACTGCCGGAAACGTGCGGGATGCCTATATCTGGTCGTTCACCCACTGGGGGCTTGCGGCATGGGCGTCTTATGCGATTGTCGGGCTGGCGCTTGGCTATTTCTCGTATCGGCGCGGGCTGCCGTTGACCATCCGGTCGGCACTGGTGCCGATTTTTGGCACAAAGCTGTCTGGTCCGGTAGGACATGCTGTGGACGTGGTGGCGGTTGTTGCCACGGTTCTGGGTGTGGCGCAGACGCTGGGCTTTGGCGTGGAGCAGTTTATTGCGGGCCTTTCGCGGATCGGCTTCGGCGACTGGCTGTACACGACGGCGGCGGATGGTTCGCAATCATCCTCGACCAGCGCGATCATCTTTGCACTGCTGATCATCATGGGTGCATCGACGCTGTCGGCGCTTTCCGGTGTGGGCAAGGGGATCAAGTGGCTGTCCAACATCAACATGGGCCTCAGCTTTTTCGTTCTGACCTTCTTTGTCATCTTCGGATCGACCTTCTTTGGGCTGTCGGCGTTGTTTGTCGGTATCTGGGATTATCTCCTGTCCATTCCGGGGAACATCTTTACCGTCTGGTCGGCAACACCCATGGATGCGTTTGTGGCAAATGTGCCGGCAAGCGTTCAGGCGTTGCCCGCCGAGACGCTGTCGGCCGTGTATGACGGCGCGACAAGCCCGTGGGGCACTTTGGCGTCCTTTACCGAAGGATTGCCGGAAGGTGCCGCATCTTTGCCGGCAGGTGATATTGCAGCGGCCTATGCTGCGGCCACCGAAAGCAGACTGTCGGGCTGGCAGGGTGCCTGGACCATCTTCTACTGGGCCTGGTGGATTGCGTTCGCGCCGTTCGTCGGCGTGTTTCTGGCACGGATCTCGAAAGGTCGTACGGTGCGGGAATATGTTCTGGGTGCGATGGTGATCCCGGCGCTGATGTGTTTCGTCTGGTTCGCGATCGTGGGCGGTACAGCCATCGATCTGGAACTGACCGGCGAAGCAAACGGTGCCATTGTCGGCGCTGGTCAGGCAGACCAGTTGTTCGCGATGCTGGGTGTGATCCTGAGCGAAACACTGGCCTGGCTGATGTCGATCCTGATTGTTGTGCTGTTGCTGACCTATCTGGTCACGTCGGCGGACAGCGCGGTGCTGATCATCAACACGATCAACGCGGCGGGTGATGAAGGACCAAAGGCGCGCCCGCATATCCTGTTCTGGGGCGCTGCCCTGGCATTGGTTGTGGGCGGTCTGATTATTGCCGGCGGTCTGGGCGCGATCCAGACGGCGATGGTGATCGGGGCCTTGCCGTTCAGCTTTGTGATGGTGTTGATGGGCGTTTCGCTGATCAAGGCGATCTGGCGTGACGGGCAGCGTATCAAGCATGGTTTGCCCACCACATCGGTTGTCGCGGCCGAACCCGCGGAATAGCAACCGCGTTACAATTTACTCTGCAAGATCAGGCCGCCTTTCGGGGCGGCCTTTTTTTGTGGTCTTGACGCATGATGCGGGACGCGCCACCAATCTGCCATGACACTTGATATCGATTTTGTCCGGGCGCAATTCCCGGCGTTCAGCGAACCGAGCCTGCGCGGTCAGGCCTTTTTTGGAAACGCGGGCGGGTCTTATACCTGCAAGCCGGTGATCGACCGGTTGTTCCGCTTTTATACGCAGCGCAAGGTGCAGCCCTATGCGCCCTATGCCGCGTCACAACTGGCGGGCTGCGAAATGGACGAGGCGCGCGCCCGGCTTTCGGCCATGCTTGGGGTGGCGGGCGACGAGTTGAGCTTTGGCCCGTCAACGACACAGAACACCTATGTTCTGGCCCGTGCGTTCGGGGACTGGATGCAAAAGGGCGAGGCGATAATCGTGACCAATCAGGATCACGAGGCAAATTCCGGGCCGTGGCGGCGTCTGGCCGATCAGGGGATCGAGGTGCGCGAGTGGAAGATCGACCCCGTTAGCGGTATGCTGAACACCGATGATCTGGATGAGTTGCTGGACGAAAAGGTACGGTTGGTGTGCTTTCCGCATTGCTCCAACGTGATCGGCGCGATCAATCCGGTGGTTGAAATCACTGCAATGGCCCATGCGGCGGGCGCGTTCGTGTGTGTTGACGGGGTCAGTTATGCGCCACACGGGTTCCCCGATGTCGGGATGCTGGGGGCCGATATCTATCTGTTATCAGCCTATAAGACATACGGGCCGCATCAGGGATTGATGGTGATCCGGCGGGCCTTGGGGGAATTGCTGCCCAATCAGGGGCATTATTTCAATGCGGACAGCTTGTATAAACGCTTTACCCCGGCGGGTCCGGACCATGCCCAGATAGCCGCCTGCGCCGGAATGGCGGATTACATCGACGCGCTCCATGCACATCACGGTGGTGGCGGCGATATGGCGCCAGCCAGGAAATCCGCCTTTGTGCACGACCTGATGCGCGCCCATGAAACCAGACTGTTGCAGCCGCTTCTGGACTGGGCAAACATCCGTAATTCCGTCAGGCTGATCGGGCCGGACAAGGCGAGCGGACGGGCGCCGACCGTGGCGCTGGATCTGGGGCGCGCGGCCTTTCCGCTGGCGAAAAAGCTGGCGGATCGCGGGATCATGGCCGAGGGCAGTGATTTTTATGCGGTGCGCGCGCTGGAAGCGTTGGGTATCTCGCCCGAGGACGGTGTGCTGCGGCTGAGTTTCACCCATTACACCGCACAATCCGAAATGGACCAACTTTTGAACGCTTTGGACGATATCGTTTAATCCGGACGGACGTGGCGCGCGTATAAAGCTAAAAGACGATAATAAAAGGCACCTTGTGCAGTCAAATACCCCCATCATAATGTGGTTCCGGCGCGATCTGCGCCTGTCCGATCACCCGGCACTTTGTGCGGCGGCTGAGTCCGGCCGCCCTGTCATACCCGTATTCATCTGCGATGACGCGGTGCGCGGGTTGGGCACCGCGCCACAATGGCGTCTGGGTCTTGGGGTCGGCCATTTGCAGGACCGCCTGCGCGAAAAGGGCAGCGATCTGATCCTGCGGCAGGGGCGCGCGCTGGATATGTTGCAAGACCTTATCCGGGATACGGGTGCGACGGCGGTTTACTGGAGCAGGCTCTATGATCCGGATACGGTGGAACGCGATACGGAAATCAAGGCAACGCTGAAGGATCAGGGCATCGACGCGCGATCCTTTGGCGGGCATCTGATGTTTGAACCGTGGAGCGTGGAAACAAAAACCGGCGGGTATTACAAGGTATTCACGCCGTTCTGGCGGTCGGTGCAGGGGCGCGATGTGGCCTATCCGCTGGCTGAACCCGCAACCCTGCCGGCCCCCGATGACTGGCCAAAATCAGAGCCGCTGGCAGATTGGGCGCTGGGGCGTGGCATGTATCGCGGCGCAGAGATCGTGCGCCCCCATATCCAACTGGGCGAGGCAGCGGCGCAGGACAGGCTGGATTATTTTATCGATGAACTGGTGGGGGACTACGTTGCCAACCGGGACCGTCCGGGCGTGGATGGCACATCAAACCTGTCCGAAAACCTGGCTTTGGGCGAAATCAGCCCGCATCAGTGCTGGCATGCGGGCGCGCGCGCGCAGGATCAGGGCAAACAGGGCGCGGAAACGTTTCTCAAGGAACTGGTGTGGCGCGAGTTTGCTTATCACCTGATGCATCACACACCGCGTATTCTGACCGGTAACTGGAAACCGGACTGGGATGAATTCCCTTGGCAGACTGACGGTGATCATCCCGATGTGCTGGCGTGGAAACAGGGGCGCACCGGATTGCCCTTTGTCGATGCCGCCATGCGCGAGATGTATGTGACAGGCCGGATGCACAACCGCGGGCGGATGATCGTGGCCAGTTACCTGACCAAACATCTGCTGACCCACTGGAAAATCGGGTTGGACTGGTTTGCCGATTGCCTGACCGATTGGGATCCGGCCAGCAACGCGATGGGCTGGCAGTGGTCGGCCGGATCGGGGCCGGATGCGACACCCTATTTCCGGGTGTTCAATCCTGCCAGCCAACTGGACAAGTTCGACCCCAAGGGCGTCTATGCCGATAAATGGATCGCCGAAGGCCGCGCGCGGCCAAGTGCCACCGCGTTAAGCTATTTTGATGCCGTTCCAAAGCGCTGGGGCCTGTCCCCGGATGATGCGTATCCCGACCCGATTGTAACGCCGGCGGACGGACGCAAAAGGGCACTGGGCGCCTATGAAGATCGTGGATTCTGATGAAACATATGACTGAAACCTTGAAGGGCCACGCCGCAGCGCCTAGCCTTTTTCTGCAAGAGAACGAAGAAGGAGCGGGGATGATCCTGACGACAACAGACGGCCAGAAAGGGCTGCCCCGTTATTTTTCGAATGTTTTTGCGATGTCGCAAGGCATGAACAACGGACGGGTCGATTTTGTTTTGCCCGATGGCCGCCGGTTTCGCGCCCACGGCAAGAATCCCGGTCCCGTGGCCGAAATTGACATACACAACGACGATTTGTTCGCCCGCCTGATCCGCGAAGGCGATCTGGGGTTCTGTGACGGCTATCTTGAAGGATGGTGGTCGACCCCCGACTTGCAGGCGTTCATGGATCTGGTGCATGCCGACAACGAAGACATATATGACGGGTTTCCCGGAATGGGCATTGTACGTCTGTTTGAACGGGTGCGGTTCTGGCTGCAGCGCAACCACAAGAACCAGGCGCGCAAGAACATTTCCTATCACTACGATCTGGGCAACGATTTCTATAAATTGTGGCTGGACGACACGATGACCTATTCCAGCGCCATCTTTCAGACGGGGCAGGAAAGCCACGAGGCCGCCCAGATTGCCAAATATGCCAGTATGGTGGATCAGATGGGCGCACAGCCCGGCGATCATATTCTGGAAATCGGCTGTGGTTGGGGCGGTTTTGCCGAATACGCCGCCAAAGAGCGCGGCCTGAAGGTGACAGGGCTTACCATCAGCGAAGAGCAAATCAACTATGCACGAAAGCGCATTGAAAAGGCTGGGCTTTCCGGAATGGTGGATTTCAAGCTTCAGGATTATCGCGACGAAAAGGGCGTCTATGACGGCATTGCCAGTATCGAGATGTTCGAAGCGGTTGGCGAACAATACTGGCCGATCTATTTCGAAACGGTGCGTGAACGGCTGAAGCCGGGCAAGAACGCGACCTTGCAAATCATCACCGTTGCCGACCGGCGTTGGGACGTTTACAAGCGTGGGCCCGATTTCATCCAGAAATACATCTTTCCGGGCGGCATGCTGCCCAGCCCGTCTGTGCTGCGCGCGCAGATCGAAAAATCCGGTCTTGGCATCGTCCGGTCGCTGGAATTCGGCAAAAGCTACAGCCTGTCATTGCGGCGCTGGCATGAAACATTCAACGAAAAGTGGGATCAGATCGCAGCCCTTGGCTTTGATCAGAGGTTTCGAAGAATGTGGAATTTTTATCTCACCTCTTGCGCTGCGACGTTTGAAAGTGCCAACTGTGACGTAACCCAGATCACAATATCACGGCCCACATGATTCAAATGAAGATACATGCCTAACGCCGCCCGCCTTGTCGCCGCTGTCGGGCTGGCTGTGCTGGCCTTTATCGCCTCCGGTATGATTATGCCGTTGATGCCCGAAAGCACGGATTTCGGGTATTTCACAATCGTGAACATCGTTCTGGGCGTGCTGTGCGGCTGGGTTGTGATGGGCAAGCGGGCAGGGCGGGGCACCACGGCCGCGATCAACAACGGGTTTACCGGTATGGTCAGTCTGGTGTTCTGGGGTCTGTTCGTGCAGGGCTGCAACGAAATGGTACGCCTTGCGATGCGTAACCGCTATGACAACGCGTTCGAAGCGGTGATCGCGATTTTCGAACTGATGGCCCAGTTTGGTATGGTGTTGCTGAACGGCCCGCTGATCATGGTTCTGGTGATCGGCGGCGTGATTGTCGGCCTGCTTACGGAACATGCGTCGCGGAAATGGCGCTGACGGCATGACTTCATTCTTTTGTTATGGCACGTTGCGGCATCTGCCGCTTCTCGGGATCGTGTTGGGGCGCGCACCTTCAAGTCTGGACATGGCGCAGGCGGTGTTGCCCGATCATGCTGTGTACTGGGCCAAGGATCAGACCTTTCCGATGATTGTCGCGCAGGCTGGCGCGCAGGCGCAGGGCCTGCTGATCCGCGGGTTAAGCGATGAAGACGTGGCGCGGCTGGATTTCTACGAATCCGGGTTCGATTATGATCTAAGCCCGGTCCATGTGGTGACGGAGGACGGCAATGCCGAACCGGCACAGGTTTTTTTCCCCGATGTATTGCTGTGGCAGCCCGGTGCGCCGTGGTCCCTGACCGAATGGGAAAAGGATTGCGGGCCACTGGCCTCGACGGCCGCGATAGAAGTGATGGATTATTTCGGGGTCAAATCCGACGATCAGATCGGGCGCATGTTCCCGATGATACAGGCCCGCGCCGCCGCCCGTCTGAACGCAGCGGCGGGCGTGCCGGTCAGCCCAAGCGGCCTGAGCCGCGCGGATGTCCGGATTTCACAGCACCGGCGCGCCTATGCCGATTTCTTTGCGCTGGATGAATATGATCTGTCGTTTCGCCGGTTCGACGGGCAGGAAACCGATATTGTCAAACGTGCGGTTTTCATGGGCGGGGATGCTGCAATTGTGCTGCCCTACGATCCGGTGCGCGATGTGGTTCTGCTGGTGGAACAGATGCGCATGGGGCCGCTGGGGCGTGGTGATCCGGATGTCTGGCAGCTTGAACCGGTTGCGGGGCGACTGGATGCCGGGGAAACGCCGCAACAAACCGCCTATCGCGAAACGCTGGAAGAGGCGGGGGTTGAACTTTATACGCTTGAAAACGTTGCGGATTGTTATCCGTCCCCCGGCGCATCCAGCGAATTTTTCTATGTCTATGTCGGCCTTGCGAATTTGCCGGATAAGACCAATGGCACCGGCGGGCTGGACAGCGAGAACGAGGATATTCGCGTGCATCTGATCGGATTTGATGCGCTGATGGCGATGCTGGATCGGGGCCATATCCGGAATGCGCCGCTGGTGCTGGCCACGCTGTGGCTGGCGCGGCACCGCGACAGGTTGCGAAATACCGCCTGACCCCGTCAATGGCTTGAGGTCGCGGCGGCGCGCGGGTACATCTGACCAAGGCGTCAACGCCACTGAATAATCGAGGACGTATCATGCACATTGCATCAGATCTGGCCGGGGCGGTCGGCAACACTCCGTTGATCCGGTTGAAACAGGCCAGTGAGGCAACCGGATGCGAGATTCTGGGCAAGGCCGAATTCATGAACCCGGGCCAGTCGGTCAAGGACCGTGCGGCGTTGTTCATCATCCGTGATGCGATTGCGCGCGGTGATCTGAAACCAGGTGGCACGATTGTCGAAGGCACGGCGGGCAACACCGGCATCGGTCTGGCGCTGGTCGGCGCCTCGATGGGGTTCAAGACCGTTATCGTGATGCCGGAAACCCAAAGCCAGGAAAAAAAGGATATGTTGCGCCTGATCGGAGCAGAGCTGGTTCTGGTGCCGGCGGTGCCCTATCGCAATCCGAATAACTTTGTGCGCTATTCAGAGCGACTGGCGCGCGAAATGGCCAAGACCGAACCCAACGGCGCGATCTGGGCGAACCAGTTTGACAACGTGGCCAACCGACAGGCCCATGTCGAAGGCACCGGACCGGAAATTTGGCAGCAGACCGACGGCAAGGTTGACGGGTTTATCTGTGCGGTCGGATCAGGCGGAACGCTGGCCGGTGTGGCGCAGGCCTTGCAACCCAAGGGGGTCAAGATCGGATTGGCGGATCCGGATGGCGCATCGCTTTACAATTTTTACACCAGTGGTGAACTGGTGATGTCCGAAGGTGGGTCGATCAATGAAGGGATCGGGCAGATCCGGATCACCAAGAATCTGGAAGGTCTGACACCGGATTTCAATTACAACATTCACGATGCCGAGGCACTGCCCTATGTGTTTGATCTGCTGGAACACGAAGGTCTGTGTCTGGGCGGTTCATCCGGCATTAACATCGCGGGAGCGGTGCGGATGGCCAGAGATATGGGACCGGGCCATACGATCGTAACCATATTGTGCGATTACGGCACGCGGTACCAATCCAAGCTGTTCAATCCTGATTTCCTGCGCGAAAAGAACCTGCCGCAGCCGCGCTGGCTGACACAGGCGCCGGCCAGCATCCCCGGCGTGTTCGAAGACGTATGAAAACGTTACGCACCCTTATCGCGGCCTTTTGCCTTGTGCTGTGCGCCGGGCTGGCCGTTGCCCAAGGCAAGGCGCCGGATTACGACGCGTGGGACTCGACTGCTGCGCGCGCCGAGGCGGCCATTGAGGCCAATCGTGCGTCGGTCATCACGATGGAAAACCTGCGCAAGGAAATCGTGGCGTTCCGCAAACAGTTTCAGGACGCGCAAAGCATCAATGACACTCGCATAAGTACGCTGAATGCGCAGCTTGAAGCGCTGGGTCCTGTTCCCGAGTCAGGCGATCCGGAACCGGTAGCCGTGCGTCGTGAAAACCTGAAGAACCAACTGGCTCAGGCGCGCGAGCCTGTGGTCGCGGCACAGGAAGCCTATAGTCTTGCTGATGCTCTTGTGTCGGAAATCGACAAGCTGATCCGCGAACGGATGCGCGACGATTTTCTGGAACGGTCCCCGTCGCCTCTTAACCTGTCGGAATGGCCCGTCGCGTTTGAACATGTTTTGCGATCCTTGCGTGCCATCGGAGCCGAGTCAAAGGCGATGCGCAACGCGCCCACCCGCACCGTAACGACACGCGATAATCTGCCAGTGATTATTGCACTGGCCGCGATTGGCCTCGTCCTGATCGCGCGCGGCGGGCGCTGGTCCAAACGTCTTGGCGCGCGTTTCGCTCTTTTGGGTGGGGGCGGCGCGCGGATCTGGCAGTTGATCGTCTCGCTTGGGCGCATCATTCTGCCGTTGATTGGTCTGGTGGCTATTGCACAGGCCTTTGTTCTGACCGGAAATCTTGGGTTGCGCGGTAGCACGCTTATCTTCGCCATTCCCGCGTGGGGGGCGATTATCCTGTTGTTCCGCTGGTTGTGCGAACAGGTTTTCGCAAAAAACGAAGATGACCCGCTTTTGAATTTGCCGCTTCAGCGCCGCGCCGAGGCACGGTTCTACGGCACATTCCTCGCGGTTCTGATCGTGTTGCGCAGCTTTTTCGAAATGCTTTCGAATTTCGAACGGTTTTCCCCTCAGGTCGAAGCGATCCTGTTTTTCCCGCAAGTCCTGTTGGCCGGATTGGTGTTTTCGAGGTTGGGCCAGATCTTGCGCAACATCCCGAAACCGGAGGACGACGAGGACGCAACGCAGAAAAGCAATGCGGAATGGCTGGCGCGCAATATCGGCACGGCCATGGCGGCGATCGGCATTGCGACACCAATACTTGCCGCGTTCGGATACACCGCCGCCAGCAAGGGCATCATTTTCCCGATGATCGCAACCACCTGGGCGCTGGCCCTGGTGTTGGTGCTGAACCGGCTTGCAACCGACATTTATGTCTGGGTCACAAAAAAGGGTGAGGCAGGGCGCGATGCGCTGGTACCGGTCCTGTTGGGGTTTGGGCTTACTCTGGCATCACTGCCGTTTCTGGCCTTGTTCTGGGGTGCCCGGATTGCTGATCTGTATGAATGGTGGCTGAACTTTCTGGGCGGATTTTCCATCGGCGGCGTCCAGATTTCTCCTTCGGCGTTTCTGACATTTGCTGTCGTTTTTGCCATCGGCTATTCGATCACCCGCTTGTTGCAAGGGACCATGCGCAACACGGTTCTGCCAAAAACGCAGATTGATCCCGGCGGCAAGACAGCGATTGTTGCGGGGCTGGGATATGTCGGGATTTTCATTGCATCCGTGGTGGCGATCACTGCGGCGGGCATCAATCTGTCATCAATTGCGATTGTGGCTGGTGCGCTGTCCGTCGGGATCGGTTTCGGTCTTCAGACCATCGTGCAGAACTTTGTCAGCGGGATCATCCTGCTGATCGAACGTCCGATTTCCGAAGGCGACTGGATCGAAGTGAATGGCCAGATGGGATATGTGCGCGATATTTCGGTGCGCGCGACACGGATCGAAACCTTTGACCGCACCGATGTGATCATACCCAACGCCGATTTTGTCAGCGGTACGGTCACGAATTATACGCGCGGCAATACCGTGGGTCGTGTGATCGTCAGCGTCGGTGTGGCTTACGGCACCGATACCAAACGCGTGGAAGAGATTTTGCGCGAGATTGCGAACGCGCACCCCATGGTTCTGGCCAATCCGGCACCGAACATCGTGTTCCAAAGCTTTGGTGCGGACTCGCTGGATTTTGAAATCCGGGCGATCCTGCGCGATGTGAACTGGGTATTGTCCGTGAAATCCGACATGAACCACGAAATCGCGAAACGGTTCGAAGAAGAAGGTATCGAAATTCCGTTTGCCCAGCGTGACATCTGGTTGCGCAATCCCGAAGTGCTGAACCGCGGCGAAGGCTGAAGGCGGGGTTTATCGCCTTACTTGCCGTTTGTCGCGGACCGGTGCGGCGCGGCCGGATCGATATCGACATAGGGTTCCGGATCGGGCAGGCCTTCGCGGGACAACAGGATCGCCACCGGGCGCAGCACCTCAAACTGGCCGCAGATGATCATGCCTGCCACCATGATCGGAACCGACAGGAACATGCCCGGAATGCCCCAGACCGCCCCCCAGAAGGCCAGCGACAGGATGATCCCGAACGAGGAAACGCGCAATGTTCGCCCGGTCAGAAGCGGATCGATCACGTTGCCGATGACGAACTGCAAGATCGCCACGATCAGGAAAATCGCAAATGTTGCCCCGGCATCGCCCAGTTCGACATAGGCGACCAGTGTCACCAGCAGCGTCGCCACGATAGAGCCGACTGACGGAATATAGTTCAACACAAAGGTCAGAACCCCCAGCGCCACGGCCAGTTCCAGCCCAAAGCCGACGCAGACCATACCGACCAGAGTTCCGGTAACGGCCCCGACCGATGTTTTGACCAGCAGATAATAGTTCACGTTGTGCATGATCGACGCGATCACTCGGCGCACCTGTTGCGCCCGTGACGGATCGCGCAACATATTGTCCAGCTTGGCCCCGAACCAGATCCGTTCGACGAACAGGAACCCGACAAACAGGATGACGATGACAGTGGCCGACATCAGGTTGCCTGCCTGTCCCGCGATGGTGCGCAGATACCCCGAAACCTTGATAGAGCCGAGGGATTGCAGGATCGACGCCTCGACCTCTTCACCCATCCAGGCGAACAGCGATGCGATCGCGGCGGGGGCGCTTTCGGATATGCGCAATGTGGTCATCAGAACCGGGTTCACCTGACTGAGAAGGATCGACGTCAGGATCAGCAACGAGGCCGAGATGATGGCAAGACCGCCCAGACTGGCCAGCCAGTTGGGGATGTGCAGCGGGCCGATACGCTGACGGGCGATGAAATTGATCACATCGCTGGTCAGGCTGAAAATGATGATTGCAACCACCAGATTGATCAGCAGAAACCGGGATTGTACCAGAACCTCTCCCGCGACGGCACAGGCGATGATCACCAGAGCAATGGCCTGCACGGTACCGGTGTCAACGCGACGGCGCGAAGTCGGTTCGGTGCGGGAAGGCGAAGTGGCCGGGTCAAGATCGTTCATAACGTGCCGGATGTCCTGTGGTCTGGTTTTACCGGCATGAGGCTACTGGAAAGCACCGCATGAAACAATCGTACGATTGTTATGCGCTTGGCCCTTGCAATTGCATTGCGGGCTGGTCTAATCAGCGTCCCACGGACAGGTGGCCGAGTGGTCGAAGGCGCACGCCTGGAAAGTGTGTAGGCGGGAGACCGTCTCCAGGGTTCGAATCCCTGTCTGTCCGCCACCACCACATTTTCTACATTGCATAGAGTTAAGTTAAGCGGCTTTCATACCTGCTTTATATGGCTCTACGCGTCTCTTGACGTTTCATTGGCTTTTACCCGATTTTACCCGTATGCTTTCATTGCGTGGTATGATTGGTGGTATTTCTCGTGGCAGCATTGAGTGGTAAGCTGACTAAGAAGCTGGTTGAGAACTTGGGACCTGGCCGTCATGGCGACGGCGCGGGGCTTTATCTGGTTGTCGATCCGTCCGGCGCGCGGCGCTGGATTGTGCGTGTGACCGTCAAAGGCCAGAAAAACCGCAAGGGCGCGCCGTTGCGTACGGACTTTGGGTTGGGCGGTGCAGATATAGTCACGCTCAATCAAGCAAGAGAACGCGCGCTTGAATATCGCAGGATGGCCAAGACGGGATTGAATCCCCGTTTCAACGCGCAGCGTGAAATCCCGACCTTTGAGGAAATCAGCCGTCAGGTGCATATTGACCGCATGCCGACATGGAAAAACGCAAAACACGGTCAGCAATGGATGAACACACTGCGCGACTATGCGTTTCCCAAAATCGGACGCATGCCGATTGATAGCATTGGCCAACCCGAAGTCCTGATGTGCCTGTCGCCGATCTGGACGGACAAGCACGAAACGGCCAAGCGACTGGCGCAGCGTATCAAGACAGTGCTGGATGTGGCCAAGTCCAAAGGGTTCCGGTCGGGTGAGAACCCCGTGACGGCGGTGCGTGATGCTCGCGTGTTGCCGAGCGTCAAAGCCAAGCCGCAGCACCATGACGCGATGCCGTGGCGCGATGTGCCAGCCTTCTATGCAGAGTTGGACGGACGCAGTGCGATGGCGGCGAAGGCGCTGCAGTTTACGATCTTGACCGCTGCGCGCACGTCCGAAGTGCTGGACATGACGTGGCCGGAGATTGATGTTGAGGCGCGCCTGTGGACTGTGCCAGCGGCACGCATGAAAGGCGGCAAGGCACATCGCGTGCCGCTGACGGACGAAATGTTGGCAATACTGGAACCGCTCAAGGCGATGGCGTCGACTTATGTCTTCGAGGGTCAGAAACGCCACCAGCCGCTCTCCAACATGTCGATGCTGATGTTATTGCGCCGCATGGGCCGGAAAGATGTTACGGTACACGGGTTTCGCAGTTCGTTTAGGGACTGGGCGGCGGAGGAAGCGGGCGCGTCACGCGAACTGGCAGAAGCGGTTTTGGCGCATCAGGTGGGATCGGATGTGGAGCGGGCTTATGCGCGGTCGGACTTGTTGGAGAGACGGCGGCAGTTGATGGTACGCTGGTGTACTTTTGTTGTCAGCATCGACAAAAATTCTTAGAGGTCTTCATGGTCGAGCGATTTACATCAGACGAAATTGAGCGATTAAACAAGCTACTAACAGTTGAAATTAACCCATATTTGTATGGCGAGGGTGATCCGGTTTGTTTACCACTGGGTGGAAAAACCGAGAAATGGCTTTTCGAAACGCGAGTGAACTTGCCGGCCGATGTGCAAGCGGAACTTGAAAGGATCGGTTTTGACGAATTACCAAAAGCCTTCAGGGTTCAATTATTAAACGATATACTTGAAAATAGGCAAACCAGTTCGGCTCCAAAATGGTGGGAGATGAATTTTTTCGAGGCGGGTTTCGATGACCTTTGGGACTTCTTTGCCGAGCAATGCCGGCAGTATTACGATGACACGAAATACCGGCAGGAAGTCTTTGATAGCTACGTGAGTTCTCTAAAAGAGTTGGAGCAAGCGCAGCACGTACTTAGGGTTAGCAAGGTAAACAAAAACTTTTTTTCTGAAGAGCAGCAGAAACAAGCTCTAGATATATACGACAGTTCCTACCCAATTGACTTTATAGATTACGAGGAAGCGCCACGAAAAATTCGCAGTCCTTTGGACGGTATAAGGTCATTCATTGCGCCCGAATTAAGCGACTTGAATTCCATTTTCACGAAGAGGTGGTTTGAGTTCAAAATATTGGATGAATTGGCTGGTTTCACCTCTTTCCGCCATGACGGCGCAAGAGACAGCGATTTATCCAAGAGAATTGCCAGACAGGTGAGAGGGTACATGTACGGACAAGTTCTTTCTTTGGGGCGCATGGTAGAACATTACCGCTGGAAGTTCAGTTATGAGGAAGATGCGCTGAGGGGCATCCAGTCCACAGTTACAAGCAAAGTAAGAGGTGAAAAGGGTGGCGCAGCATCTCGCAAACGACGCTTGGCCAACCTTGAAATTTTGATCCAGGAAATCGAGAAGTTGTCGCAATCTGTTGGCACGTTCAGTGAAGAGCGGATCGTCGAACAGGCATTTGAAGCAGCAAGAGATCGCGAAGCTAAAATGCCATCTTCTAAAAGAACGTTAGACGAGTATGGCACTGCGCTGCGCTCCGAAGAACCGTTCAAGTCTCGATATGAAGCGGTGTTTCGCAAAAACGCTTAAGCGATTTCCATTTTCTGGAAGACGCTTAAGGCCCCGATATCACTTGATGACAGGCGGGTAAATCTGCCCATACTGCAAAGCCATCGCAACCAACCCGAGAGGTTCCAACGATGGCAAATATCTTCGACGCAGACCGTATGTACTTTCCTGAAGACCCCGAGATGCGGGTGTTCGGATCAATCGAAAAACTCGCGCAGTGGCGGCACCGCAATGTGGGGCCTGCCTTTATTCGAATCGGGCGCAGGATCGGGTATTACGGTACCGATCTGAACGCTTATCTCTCCAACCAACGCACCGACCCCAGTACGGAGGTCGCGTGATGCACGATCCGCTCCTCCAAATCTCTCCTTTTGAAAGTGATTGCGGCCAACTGATTGGCCATGATCCACGCAGTGTACCACCGGAAGGCTGGAGAAACCGGCCTTTCATTTCGGGTCTCAAAGCAATCCGGGCCAAATGTCTCGACTGCGCTTTTGATCCGAAAGAGGTTCGCAAATGTGTCCAGACAGACTGTCCGCTCTGGCCGCTGCGCATGGGGTGCGTGCCCAAAGGCTACAGAACTGGCGCCATCAGGCCGAAAACGTCCGGTGACGGGCTCGTGCCACCCTTTGCCCCCGCGGACTGCCCAACCAATCAAAATCCAAGTGATGAGAAGGATTTCTGATGAAAAACCCCAACACCGCAAGCGGCGCCGGGGCTTCTCAAGTGACATCAACTGCCACCCTCACAAGTTCAGTAGATGCCACATCAGACCCCATTCCTGCAACGAAAAATGAAAGGAGGTTCCGGTGGTGCAAACACAGCAATTCGGTGCAACCTCTAAAGCTCCTCAACGGGAGCATCGATTATGGCAGCTAAGGCGTACAAGGTGAAAAAACGGGGGGCTGGGCGTCATGTCCAGCTCCCCGAGTGGCTGCAAAGGACGGAGGCCTGGACAACGATGAAGCCGGGACCCCGTGCACTCTACGTTGAACTGAAACGCCGGTTTAACGGGCACAACAATGGTCGCATCTATCTCAGCCACAGGGATGCGGCAATTGCGTTGAACCTACATCGCAACACCGTCGGGCCATACTTTGCGGAACTGGAAGAGCGGGGCTTTGTCGTCATGACAGCGGGTCCGCATCTCGGGCCAAGCGGCTCTGGCATTTCGGCTCAATGGGCGCTGACTGAACTTCCCATGGCGGGCGCAAGTAAGGCGCGAACCGACTTCAAGAAATGGAAAAACCCCGCACAAAAACCGTGCATCACTGTCATAAATTCAGTGCGTCCGAGAAAGGCAGGATAGGCGTACGCACAAAAAATGTGACGGATCGGCGTGTTTTGGTATCCGAAAGCGTCACAAAAAACGGGACATATATACATCTAGCCATAGGCAAGGCTTTAGATCGAATGGGCACGGTCCGAGAAAGGCTCCATCAGATTGTTAATCCTAATGGACGCCTTCCAAACCGGACGTTCATGCAAGACGCGGCGAACGGCTGCATCGAGCCCTTAGTGACCGCTAGAATTATTGCCTAACTTGTCCGTAAACATGCTATTTGGCTTTGTATCCCAATTACTGGCTAAGAGTTTAAGGTATTTAAAATCTTTGGTGGCAAATCAAACAAAAAAACCAACACCCAAAAAATGGGATCATAACGTGGTCATTGACTGGCTGGTCGATGAGGGAAGATTTTTGCCTGATATGGATGAACTGGTTCACCAGCTGGGTAACCATATGGTCAAGTTGGGCGTTCCTCTTTGGCGACTACGTATGGGTATCAAAACAGTGCATCCCCTTATCGCCGCGTATTCGACAGTCTGGGAAAGAGATACGGGGCAGAGCCAGCACATCGCAAACCCCCACGGCCTCGAAAATCGCAACGTCTATATTGGCAGCCCGTTGGCCCATATCTCGGAAACTGGAAATTCTTTCAGAAAGCGGCTTTTTCAAGATTTATCGTTGGATGTTCACGAATCCCTGCATGAATTGAAAGCTCGCGGGGCGACCGATTATTTCGGTCTGCCCATGAAGTATACGGATCAGGCCATTGGTGTGCTTATTTTTGTTACGGATTCGACCGATGGATTCGCACAAATAGACATAGCGCACTTCAAAAAAATTGCTGCCATCCTCGCGCCGATTACAGAAAGCTATCGGTCGCGGCAAATTGCAACTGCTGTTGCCGAAACTTATCTGGGACCAAGCACCGGCCGGAAAGTGTTGGATGGGCAAATAACCAGAGGCCATATTCAGAGCATCAATGCCGCCATACTCATGAGCGATATTCGTGATTGGACAGGTCTAAATGATCGCCTTCCAGCAGATTCGGCCATTGCTCTGGCCAATGGATTTTTTGAAGTGATTGCCGAAGCAGTCGAGACGAACAGTGGAGAAGTACTAAAATTCATCGGCGATGCTGTTCTAGCAATCTTTCCTGCAGATGATGAAAACTGTTCCCCCCAACAGGCCTGTCAAAATGCCTATTCAGCCGCCACAAAGGCCCTACAATGTGCCGCACATTCGAAACCATCACTGGGAATAGACTTCGGTATCGGCTTGCACTTTGGAGAGGTGCTATACGGCAATGTCGGGTCAAAATCCCGCATGGATTTCACGGTCTCCGGGAGGGCTGTGAATACGACAGCACGAATTGAAAGCATGTGTTCCAAGTTGGACAGGCCACTGCTTGTGTCAAATGAAGTTGCAGTTCATTTGGATAAAGAAATGCAACTGATTTCCAATGAAAAATTAAGGGGGTGTGAAAATAAAATTAATATCTTTGCCCCTGCAACTTCATGAATATATTCTAGCTGACATGTCCGTCATCAGAACGTTTGAGCAGTGGCGGCTTTGTCCGCGTGGCAGTCATTCATACCAATAAACTAGATGTCTGCTTTCCGGCGCGCCATCACGTGGTCCATAGTTAGACTAAGTACCTCTATGCCGTCTTGGTTGTATGCCCGGTATAGGAACCGAACCGTTCCCCGATCTGGCTTCGAACGTGATGGCGTGAGCACCTCGACCGATACGCGCGCGCGGAGCGTGTCGCCGGGGAACACTGGAGCGAGCCACCGCACCTCATCCATGCCATGGCCACCAAGGTTGGTCCCGGTAAGAACGCCTGTGTCACGGAATAGCCGGAAAGTGAGCGCTATAGTTTGGAAGCCGCTGGCGATGAGACCACCGAAAATCGACTCCGTTGCCGCCACCTTGTCTACGTGGAAAGGTTGTGGATCGTGCACCAGGGCGAAATCAACGATCCCACCCTCTGTGAGCGTGATCCCACCAGTCTCGAATGTGTCTCCGACCGATAAATCGTCGAAGTACTTGCCGCTAATCATGACGAAAACCTAAGTGAACGGGGTGCGGCTCGTCAACAAACTCACGTTCCCCGGCAATTCCCGCGGGAATCTTTACCTCAGAGCCCGCCGATACCGGTCTTTACTTGGTGGTCTGCTTCGGCCGCTGTTGCAGGCGGATCTTCTGGTTATTCCGCTGCAGCTTGTGACGCTACAGGCTCAGATGCGGAGTTCCCGTCCAACTGCATAACTTTATCAGGGTCTTCGACTTTGCGATTGTATAGCCAACGGTCCATGGTCCGCGACAGGATCGCATCCCCGCTAAGGAACAGCCGGCCTTCTTCGATTTCCCGTGCAATGGTTGTGCGGCTGATGATGATCGAAGACAGCGACAAGCAATTTGTTTCGACAAAAAGATCGATATCAAAGCCATGTGTTTCGGAACAGATTTCTACTGGATGTCCAGGACGGGCGATGACCCAGTACGTGTCATATTCTAATCTAGGGTCACTGAACCGAAACTGCATGACCACCTGCCGGTTGGGAAGCTTATCGGGGTAAATATAGCCGCGCATTTTCCACATCAGCGTGGACACATCCATGTCTTCCAATGCCACCCTGGCCTCGATGTTGCACTGTGCCCAACTGGCCAATGCCTCAAGCGCGGGTTCAAGTTCTATGGCGCGCTTAGTTCTGATGTAATCAACTTGACCGGTCGCCGGGTCTTCAATCCTTTCGATCATCCCTTGAGCGGTGAGTTCTTTGAGACGGCGCGACAGTAGCGCTGTTGAGATATTTCCAACACCACGTCGAATGTCGTTGAAGCGGGTCGCTCCTGCCCACATTTCGGACAGGATCGGTATTGTCCAGCGCGGTTCCAGAGCATTGGCTGCATGAATGATCGGGCAAATCAGTCCGTAAGGTTTGGTTCCCATAGATAACCCTCCTCACGAAGAAGCATACAGAAAATGGGCTTTTGTCGCCAGTTCACTTTGTGAAGCGGGCGCGCTTCACCATCTGAACTATGCCGGAACGGGCCTGATGGCGAACATAGGTCACCCAGCATTCAAGGAGGTTGAAATGCCCAAATTCATCGTTGAAAGAAACATTCCCGGTGCCGACAAGCTGACTGCAGCAGACCTGTGCGACATATCGGCCAAGTCAAATGCCGTGGTCGACGGTCTTGGAGTACCCTATGTCTGGCACCACACCTATGCCGCCGGCGACAAGCTCTATTGCGTGCATGAGGCGGACAGTGCGGATGATATCTACCGTCACGCCAAAGAGGGCGGGTTCCCCGCAGATCTTGTTTCGGAGATCAAGAACACTTTTGGCCCGGAAACCGCCGACCAAACCGCATAAGTGACTTCACCTGGGAACGCGGGAAACCACAGTTCCCAGGCTAAACACCAACGGCGGTTTCGTCCGCAAGGCGGTCATTAATACAGAGTGCAGCGAACGTCTGGTGCCGGTAAAAGCAGCCATTCGGAACAAAAGTTTCGAATTTTCAGTCGCTAACGGCGGCTTAACGCGACGAACCGGTCATCAGAGAAGAACAGTCGAATGACTGCATCGAGCCCACAGGCGACGTTGATCCGGTTCATTAAATGGAAGGCAAATGCCAATGTTCCGATTTACGCCGCCGCAGAAAAGCTCGGCCGTGGTAGTATGAACAAAACGCGTCTTGTGCCGACGCCTTTGCGTGTCGATGGTTGTTAGAGACGCGCACATCGCCAAAGCTCTGATTTGGTCGAGCCCCCAGCCAGAATCTTCAACCGGCGCTCTATGGCGAAGTTTTTCACCATTTCTTACAGAAAACAGAGTTTTTCAACACAATCAGCCCAAAGCAGACCTGCCGTCAGCGCTCCATACAAGGTAAAGATCAAGCACGGTTTAGCTGCTCAAGTTCATTTTGGTACCATTCGGCAAAAGCAATCAGGCGCGGGTCCGGGTATGCGGTCTCAGCATAAACGACATACATGCTTTTCTCAGAAGGAACTGTTTCGGGATGCAGTCGAACGAGGTGGCCATTGCGTACATCGGCTTCGGTCAACAGGGTGTCGGCGAGCGCAACGCCATTGCCCGATAAAGCAAGATCAATGGCCTTGGCGCGGTCAGAATACTCAATCAGTTGCTGGCGCGCGTCAGGAAAGGCATTGCACTGAGCAAACCATCTCGGCCAATCGCCTTGAGTACCGAGGTTATATGCAAGGGGCAACTTGGCAATCTCTTCAGGAGACATTGGCAAATCATACTCTTGCACCAGTTCCGGTGCGGCCACTGGGCCGACCTGATCTTGCCTGAGCAAGATCGAAGCGAGGCCTGACCACGAACCGTCTCCGTACCGCACTGCACCGTCAATATCACTGCCTTTGAGGATTACGACATCTGCGTCCATCTCCGGCATAATGCGAATATCTGGATAAACCTCGTGAAAATTCCGTAGCAGGGGCAACAGCATTCGGTTTGCGTAGAACGGAGCAACTGACAGCTTCAGACTACCAGCCATCTGCTGACTGCTGATCCGCTCAACAGAGGCCTGCATTTGCGCAAAAGCACCAAAAAGACCTTCAGCAAACTCTCTTGCTGCATCCGTCAGCACGAGTTGGCGGGTCTTTCGGTGAAAGAGTTTCTTCCCAAGATGATCTTCGAGTGCACGAACCTGATGGCTTATCGCCGCCTGTGTCACATTTAACTCTTCTGCCGCTTTCTTGAAGCTCTGATGCCGGGCGGCGGCTTCAAAGGCGTGTAACTGTTTGAGCGGAGGCATTCGGAAGACCATAACGCATCATACACAAATTTTTCTTTTCTATGTACCAAAAAACCATCGTTTGTCATGGGCCCCCAGACCGGAGCATTCTTTCTTCAGAGACCACCAAATCAAGAGACCATAAAGAGGAAATGACAATGCACTCCGGACAGAAAACCAAGCCATTTGCTGACTACGAAATGATGATGCTTCGGGAGGGGTGGAACCCCCGATGTGAACTACTTGAGTTGGAAATTACCCGGCTTGAAGCTGGCCATGAAATGCGCGGGAGTTTCACATGCGAGGTCTGCGTCCGCCTTGCGGCAATACTTCACAAGGCCGCTCGACGTCTTGAGGAATTTGCTGCGACCAGCGAGCCAGTTTGACCGAAAAACACTGCGGACAGAGCGACCGTTCTGTCCGCAACTCGGCCGCTCGCCATTTTTTGTCGAATGTCCGGTGCTGGTGAAAGCGGTCATTCAGAACCAGAACTTTGAATTTTCGGTCGTGAATGGCAGCTTAACGCGTCAAAGCTGCCGTTTGAGAAAAACGGCCGAATGACTGCCTTGAGCCCCAAGCTGCCTAAATGGACCCGCGTATCTGAGTCATCTAAGCTGTGTTAACATAGTAGCTGCAGCAGGGGGGTGGGCAGATGACAGACGCAAAGACCATTTCAGATCATTGGGGTAAAGGAGACGTATTCTCCCGAATTATAGACACGATGGAACTGGCGGGCGTAGACCCCAGTTCTGTCACGGTAGAACAGCTCGCACCTGTGGATCATTTCCATGCGAGAGGTTTTCCGGCAACCGTTGAACTCGCTGACGCTTTGCCGATCAAAGAAGGTGACAGTCTCGTCGATATAGGCTGTGGGCTCGGCGGTCCCGCCAGGTATCTAGCAAAACGTTTCAACTGCCACGTTGACGGCATCGACATTACGGCTCCGTTCGTAGACGCCGCCAACAAGCTAAGCGTACTCGTCGGGATGGAAGAGGCAGTGGAGTGCCAGCACGGCGATGGGCAGAAACTCCCTTATGATGGCGAAGCCTTCGATGGTGGGTATACGCAGCACGTCACAATGAACGTGCCGGATAGGGACGTGTTTTTCGACGAAGCCTTCCGGGTACTGAAGCCTGGTGCATTTTTTGCGCTTACAGAACACGGACTGGGCGAAGTCGGGGAGCCGCACCATCCCGTGCCGTGGTCAGAGGACGGAAGCGGCGCATACCTTATGCGACCTGCGGATACCGTTACCGCGCTGAAGAACGCAGGTTTTACAGACATCAAGGTCACTGACACAGGTGAAAAATATTTCGAAGGCTACAACCGCGCCATCGAACTTGCCGAAAAGGGTCAAGCGCCGGTATTTGGCGCTCATATTCTGTTGGGCAAATTGGCTCCGCAGATCGTGCGCAATGCCGCGCGGAACATCGAAGAGCGAAGAACTCACCCAATTCAGATAATCTGTTCCAAGCCCAGTTAGCATGGGTGCCGAACAGTGAGTTCCAGGTTCACATCGTCCGCTGAATAGACATTGGTGTATGCTGCAGCAAAGCTGCAGTTCGAAGCGTGCCTACCCACACAGCCTAATACGCAGTATGCTGAGTTATGAAGGGAGCCGGTTGCGAATGATATTTCTATTGCGTCACGGGGAAACCGAATTGAATGTGCAGGGCCGCTTGCAAGGTAGGAGTCAGGCCAATCTTACCGAAGCTGGACGGTCTTTTGCCCAAGACACCGCCCGCGTGATATCTTGTGAGGTTGGAGATGGCGATTGTGTGATTTTCTCAAGCCCTTTGACAAGAGCCTTGGAAACAACCGAAATCATCGCCGCGGCACTTGCCGGTCTGAGGAAGAGGGTGACGGATGACCGGATTGCTGAGCTCGATTTTGGGAAATGGGATGGGCTTACCGACGATGAAATCGATGCGGGATGGCCCGGTAACCGTGATGTAGGCGCGCCCGGCGAATGGTATTTCAATTCACCCGGAGGTGAAGGTTTTGATGTCTTTCGGTTGCGTCTTGCGCGTTTTCTGGATGACTTGACCAACGACCCACACGAACACAAGATCATTGTTTCGCATGGATTGGCAGGTCGGGTGCTGCGAGGAATTCACGCTGATTTATCCACACCAGACACAATGTCCCTGCCAGTGCCTTCGCAAGCCTTCTTTATTTTGCAGACACACGGCGGCATCAAGGAAGTGGCGGTAGAATGATTATCGAAACGGATCGGCTCATTCTGCAACCGGTGACCAAGCAGGACACCCACGGCATAGCGCAGGTGGTGTTTTCAGACCCAAATGTCGTCGGAATGCTGGCGCATGACATCAGAACGCCAGAAAGCGCCCTCGCTGAGGCCGAGCGCTGGACCTCGATCATGGGCAGTGACGGCGATGGCGGCATTTGGGATGATGGCGGCATGGGCCTTTTTTCGGTCGTGCCCAAATCCGATCAAGCTTTGGCGGGCGTCACAGGCTTCTACATGGAACGCAACGAACACCAATGCTGGAATGGCGAATATTTCTACGCCTTGGGAACGCAATGGCATGGGCGCGGGCTTATGAGCGAAGCTGCTGATGCACTGGGTGAGAGGCTTCGTTCCCTCGACGACCTAGGTGTCATCTATGCCGGCTACTGGGACATGATAAACGAAGCCTCCGGACGCCTTCTTCGTCGCACTGGATTGAAGCCAAAAGGGCGAAAGTCAGTGATCGAAGAATACGGCGGAGATCGGTGTCGGATGATTTTTGAGTTCGATCTTTGGCGGCTTTCCAAGGCTGCTCCAGGCGACGACCGAAACGCCATCCTGTCACAGGTTGCCCGTCGCGCGGGCGCTTTCGTAGCCGAAGACATCATCCCCAGGGATGACGCCCTAGCATCGCTGAAGGACAGCTATGGATCGCCGTCACTGACCCGCGATGCCATAACGATACTGGACGAGTCCATAAAACGGCCCGGCATGGCGTACCTAGAAATCCGCGGCACGGGCGAAACGGCAGCACCACAAAACCGCTTGAAGTGATTAAGTGATCGCCCCTCTTAACCGCCAAGCAACCTGAAACCAGACCACGGCCAAAACCGGACCCTCATGACTTCCGCAGCTAATGGCAGCCCAGAGCTGTCGTGAAGAATAACTGCGAAAAGATTGCTGAACGTTACTGGCAATCAGGGCTTCAAGTTCTTCAACCGCTCAACGCTTTCCGCTTTCACTTCGTCGGTCACAACTGTGTTTTCATCGAACACAACAGGCGTGGAAGCGACACCCTCCGATTGCCAGTAATGGGCGTCATATATCTCGAATCCGGCCGGTAGTACCGTTCCTTTGGGGGCCGTGCTGAGAAAGAAATGCAGGGCGTTTTCGGGGGTTCGTTCAAACCAGTCTTTTTCGTCGAAGGTGCCGGAGAAGACACCGACCGAAGCTGGAAACCGGTCGAATGTCATATGGGTTTTGGTCCCACATGTGCCGCAGAAATGAATATGGATCACCTTGCCGCTACCTTCGCTGACGTGGTCATACACTTGAGGTGCCCCACGCAGCAGGTGAAAATTCTTTCTGTCGAACATCGTTTCGACCAAATAGGCAGAACCGGTTGCCCTTTGGCAAAAATTGCAGTGACAGTTAAGGACGTCGTTTGGATGGCCCTCAACACCGAATTCAATTTCGCCACAAAGGCAGTGTCCGATTTCCATGCGTCCTCCATCTTATCCCTTTATTTATATCGTGGAACGGCGGGTTTGTCCGCAACTGAGACATTCGTTGTGATTGCAGCGAACGTCCGCTGCCGGTGAAAGCAGTCTTTCAAAAGCAAAAATTCGAATTTGCAGCCATGAAGGACTGCTTTGCGCTGCACAGCAGACAGTCACCAAATTTCGGTGAATGACTGCATCGAGCCCAAAGCACCCGAATTGAAATCGCGTCCTTCGCTAACGCAGCAAACCGTTCGTCCTAACCAGTCTGATAATCTCGCCGCACGGTAGCTAAGAAAGCGGGCGTTTGCCATCGGCATAGCGAGGTCAGGGAGGCATATGAACGAGTGGCGGACTTTTCCGCCTTATGCGTGTATCGAGAAGTTCGCCAGCAAGGATCAATTGGGTCAGTGGCCCAGGTGACGCATAGTTCCAGTTCGAACTGGCCCTTCCCTTGTTCGTAGCCGGCGATAGTTGCTCACCATATTGCAGCTCCAAAAGCTTGGGCACTTGGCTTTCGCTCACAAAGCCGCTTTTCAACACAAGCGGCCTCCTGGCAGATACGGAAGCTGTACTTGAAAAATGACAATGTGTCAGATAAAACAAACATTGTATCAGAAAATGAGTCGCAATGTCCGAAGCCAATCAAAAACCTGATCCGCCGATCGTGAGCCCGCAAGCGACGCTTCGCGCTAGCAAGTCAGATCGCACACGTGCCGCTATCTTGAATGCTGCGCTGGAGTTCGTCTGGATCCACCCGTTTCGTGATCTTACGGTCAACAAACTGATGGCTTCTACGGGTCTTAGCCGCTCGGCCTTCTACCAGTACTTCCAAGACCTGCATGACCTTATGGAAAGCTTGTTGGATATGCTAAAAGGCGAGGTTTACGCTGTTACGGACCCGTGGTTCGAAGGTGTAGGAGATCCGGTCGCGCGACTGAACGAATCCCTCGCCGGGCTGGTCGACGTCTGCTACCGGCTAGGTCCGATCTTGCGAGCGGCCAGTGACGCATCGACCACTGATGCGACATTCGAAGAAGCCTGGATTCAATTCATTGAACAGTTCGACGATGCAATTACAGCCCGCATCGAGGCCGACCAAGCACAAGGTCTGATACCTGAATTAGACGCCCGCTTCATGGCAATTACGCTGAACCGGCTAGATGTCTACACGCTTCTCAAGGCGTTTGGGCAGGGACCCAAGAGTAAGCCAGAAACGGTTCACGAAACCTTGGCGCGGGTCTGGATATCCACTCTTTACGGCAACGAGTGGCTCGAGAGCGGTTCCTCTAATCTGGTTCGAATATGAGACATCAGAGACCTCGCGCGCACGTATTTACGAACAACCAAACGAGCATTTGGAGGATGCGAACATGAAACAGAAAACGAAGTCGGTGATATTTTCCAGTGTATTTGCTCTGAGTGCCTGCGTAGCAGCATTCAGCTATGCGGCGGAGTCGGTTACGGTCGACAACTTTGTGAGGGCCGAGACCGACAGAACAATGGCGGCTTATGTGGAGCAGGGCGGGTTCGGCCAGTTCTTTCACATTCGTCAGCCGACGCCGATCGACAAGCAGGACGTGATCCGGATGCAGCGCGATACACTGTACTCAATTGGGGTGTTCGATTTGACAAACCCAATTACGATAACGCTTCCGGAAAGCGATGGAAGGTACTTGTCGGCTCTGATTATCAATCAGGACCATTCCATGCTGCCGATGGAGTATGCACCGGGCGCGTTTACGCTGAACCAAGATCTCATGGGAACCCGCTATGCAGTTGTCATTCTGAGAACGTTCGTCAACGCGAACGATCCCGCGGACGTTGCTGTCGGAGTTGACCTGCAAGATACGGTGACCATTGCACAGGACGATCCCGGCGCATTCGAGGTGCCGGATTGGGATCTTGAACAGGTTGAGACTTTGCGCAAAGCGATCAACGTACTGGCCGCGACGAAAGAGGATACATCCGGGTATTTCGGTGACAAGAATGAACTCAATCCGATCGATCACTTGCTCGGGACGGCTTTCGGCTGGGGCGGCAACCCGAAGGATGCGACGATCTATCTTAACGCGGTGCCGGAAACCAACGACGGTCAGATACCGCACCGCATGGAGATCTCCAACGAGATCCCAATCAAAGAAGGCGGATTTGTCTCGATCACGATGTACAACGCGGAAGGATACATGCAGGAAAACGACCTTGGGATGTATTCGGTCAATAACGTGACCGCCAAGCGCGACGAGGACGGATTGGTCACGATCCATGCTGGCGGCTGCGAGGATGGCCGGGTGAATTGCCTTCCGATCACCGAAGGCTGGAACTACATCGTGCGGATGTACAAGCCGGGACCGGAAATTATATCAGGTGAATACCAGTTCCCTGTGTTCGAATCCGTGAACTGAGCCAGTTCCAGAGCAATTCCGAGGTGACGTCCCAACCACTGTGGTTCGGACATGACCTCGGAACATTTAAGGAGTGTATTCGCCATGAAGCAACGCAATCGTCTACTCTTGCTCACTGTAAGTGTCGCCGCCGTCGCGCAAATCGCTACAGTATCCCTTGCTCAAGATGCTGAGCCCCCGTGGGCGCATGCGCCGGATACAATCTCGTCTGAATGGAGCGCAGCGCTTTCCGCACTCGGCCAAGGGCGGGACGCGGCGGTGCCTTCCCCGGATAATGTGCAAGCGTGGAAAGCACTGCAGGACACCGATATTACCGCAAAGATCAAAGCTGCAGCACCGTTCGTTGAGGCGTTCAACGGCACGCTTCGGGATATCACGCTTGGCGGCGTCCCGACGGTCGAAGTCACACCTGACAAACTGGCACGCAACGACAAGATCGCAGTTTACCTACATGGTGGTGCCTATGTCTTCAACTCCGCCAGAGGTGCGATCACCTCGGCGATCCTACTTGCCGATGAAACGGGTCTGACAGTAATGGCCGTCGACTACACTCTGGCGCCACATTCCAAGTGGCAAGAAACAACCGATCAGGTCCTATCCGTCTTCGCCGCTCTTGGTGAGAAAGACTTTGCGGCTTCGGATATCGTGCTCTACGGCGACTCGGCGGGCGGCGGCCTCTCGGCCGGCAGTGTGTTGAAGATGCGTGATCAGGGCATGGAAATGCCGGCAGCATTAATTCTCTGGTCGCCTTGGACCGATATCTCTGAGACTGGGGATAGCTACGTGACGCTCCGGGATGCCGAACCGTTCTTCACATATCAGGACGTCCTCGGTCCCTCGGCGCTGGCTTATGCACATGCGACGGACCACCGGCATCCCTACGTCTCCCCGGTCTACGGGGACTTTAAAATGGGCTTTCCGCCTACCCTCATCCAGGGCGGCACCAAAGAGATATTCCTCAGCAACTTTGTAAGGCTCTATCAAGCATTGGATCAGGCCGGGCAGACCGTGAAGCTCGACCTTTATGAGGGTATGCCGCATGTGTTCATGGCGGCTTTGCCGGAATCGCCCGAGTCAAGAGTTGCTGTGAGCAAAGCGGGCGATTGGGTGTCCGAGCACTTGCTCGATGATTGAATTGAGCCCTAAGAAGCCAACTGTATCCAGACCTTGTCGGGGGGGAAGGCTGGTTCATTGGGCTGCGTCTTTATGGGCCGTTGGACACTTGGTTTGACCAGTGGCGAACCGGCGAAAAAGAACTGATGTATTAGGAGCACAGGGATCATGAAGAAACTTTCGCGAACTCTACAGGCCGTTCTGGTATCAGGATTTCCAATCTGGACCGTCGCACTGGCTTTTGCAGAGGGTCCCAATGAGGGCTCTGGCGACTTGACTAGACATCCGTACTTTGCCGAATCCGTCGAGCCAAAAGGCAAGATGCAAATGAAACAATCGGCATTTCTGTTGGAAGGAAAACATTGACCAGGGTATCGAAATCCTTCCTTGCAAAATGGATATGCATATTGGTCGCGTCTTTCTCACTGGAAGCCTGCTCCGTGCCACCGGAACTGATTGGCGTTGATAATCCCAAAGTCCCCGTGGCGTCAGTTGAAACGGCGGTCAAACAAAAAGTATTCCTGATGACAACCCGGCAACCAACGGAAACCGTCGGTGCGTTTTTTTCTGATCGACGGGCTCCGGAACTGGGCCTAGCGTCTGTTCAGGTTTCTATTCCACCTACGCATGTTACAGGCGAATTGGAACGCCCCAAAAGGTTACCGCCAGACCCAAGATCTGAGTTTGCGGTCGTCGAGCCGACCATCTACGCGACTGACACAGCGTTCATCGCATCGATCAATCGTGAATTGCGCAAAATCCCAAGAGGGCAAAGGGACATTCTCTTCTTTGTGCACGGCTACAACAACACGACCAGTGATGCTGTTCTAAGGCTGGCCCAATTCGTCGAAGATAGTGGGTTTCAAGGTGTCCCCGTACTTTTTGATTGGGCGTCCGCTGCCAGCCTCACACGCTACGTTTATGATTTAAACAGCGCGTTGATTGCTCGGCCAAGGCTTCCCGAAATCAGCGCGATCCTGGCCCGCACCAATGCAGAAGGATACGACATATTTGCACATTCCATGGGCGCTTTCCTGACGATGGAAGCGATGAAAGACGCGGCACAGACAGGCCGATTCAATGCCGCAGGACGACTTCAGACTATCATATTGGCTTCGCCTGACATCGATATGGATCTATTCCGGGCGCAACTGGAGCAGATAGACACCAAATTCGACCGATTTTTCGTCTTGCTATCTGAAGACGACAGCGCCTTGAACATTTCCCGCCGAATTGCAGGCGGTGTTCCGCGCGTCGGCGCATCCAATATCGATGAGCTCGCAGCTCTAGGAGTTATCGCAATCGACTTGTCAAAAATAGACAATTCCAGTTCCGGTAGTCACTCGAAGTTCGCGGGCTCGCCAGAAGTCGTGCAGTTGATTGGCAATGGTCTAAACGACAACAGCCGATTTGACCGGAGTCAACGGGCCACTCAACTCAATGAGATTATTGGCGGAATTCCAGTTAGCATAGCTTTTCAATGATGCGCAATCGGCTCCTTCCATCTACATGCCGTTTGTGCTGCCACTGGAGACAAAATGGTCCATAACCTTTCCTTGATATTGATACGAGCCTCAGGCCACCTGGTCCGCAACTGAGACAACAGGCGCTGGCGCTGCGAAAGATTGGTTTGGGGGAATTGCGCTGCGATGCCGCAAAGCATCTGTATGCGGGGCTTGCGTCGACGCGATGAAATTCGCTGCATCAGCATTAGGCAGGTTTGCCAGCGTTGATCCCGACAGTGCCTATCAGCACAACTGGCATATCGATGCGATTGCACATCAATTGGAACGGATTGAACGGGGCGAGATCACGCGCCTGATCATCACCATGCCGCCGCGGTCATTGAAGTCGATTGCGGCCTCGGTGGCGTTCCCGGCCTGGCTTTTGGGCCGCAATCCGCGCAAGCGGGTTCTGGCAGTGTCTTATGCCGAGGGATTGTCCGAGAAACTGGCGATGGATTGTCTGAAGGTATTGGACGCGCCCTGGTACAAGGAGTGCTTTCCGGCCACGCGGATCGAACGGGGGCGTGCCGCGCGCAATGATTTTGAAACTTCAAAGGGTGGTGGACGTTTCTCGACCTCAGTGGGCGGCTCGGTTACGGGGCGCGGGGGTGACATCATCCTGATCGATGATCCGCACAAGCCTGAAGACATGACTTCCGAGGTCAAGCGCAACGCGGTGCTGGACTGGTATCGTTCAACTTTGCTCAGCCGTCTCAATGATCCCGGCAATGATCCAATCGTGCTGATCCAGCAGCGTGTGCACGAAGCGGATCTGGCCGGGGTCCTGTTGGAGCAAGGCGGGTGGGAACATCTCGACTTGCAGGCCATTGCAGAAGAACCCGTCGAGATTGCGCTCAATCGGGGGCGGATCGTTCGGCGCAATGAAGGCGACCTTCTGCATGCGGCGCGCCTTCCGCGGGACCTTTTGGACCGGCGTCGAGACGAACTGGGTTCTTATGTCTTTGCGGCGCAATACCAGCAACGGCCTGCGCCGCTCAGCGGCGGGCTTGTGAAATGGGATTGGTTCCAAAGCTATGACAAGGCGCCAGACAGGTTGCCGGGGGACCAGATCGTGCAAAGCTGGGACACGGCCAGCAAGGCTGAAGAGGCCAATGATTACTCGGTTTGCACCACCTGGTTGGTGCGGGACAGCTACGCCTGGCTGATCGATTTGCACAGAGCCAAACTGGAGTTCCCGGAATTGCGCCGTCGGGTTGAAGTCGAGGCAAACAGAGTAAAGGTCAGCCTGATCCTGATTGAAGAAGCCGGGTCAGGCATTCAGATGATCCAGGACTTGAAACAAAACACCCGCCTGAATGTGAATGGTATTATCCCGAAAAACGACAAGCCCACGCGCCTGCAATCGGTCTCGCCAATGATCGAAGGGGGGCGCATATCAATTCCCAAAGACGCTCCCTGGCTTGCCGTGTTCCGCCATGAGCTTATGTTGTTTCCAAACGGTAAATATGACGACCAGGTCGACAGTCTCTCACAGTTCCTAATCTGGATGGGCAGGCCGAAGCCCAGCTCCGGTATGGTCAGGTTCCCGCTGTGAGGTTCAAAAAAGATGCAACGTTTGGTTAGCACATGAAGGGTTTAGCTACTTCATAGAAGTCAAACCTACCGCTTCAGACTCCACTGATTGCACTCTCGGGTGATCAGAGGTGCCTCTTGCCCGCGAACTTGTCGGAAGACGGGGGAGGTCCAACCAAGCAGGTAAGATTTATCGACGAATTATCTATGCATAAACTCCTGTGCTCTGAGTGAGGGACTGACCGCTTATTCCAACACTGGACGTTCGCCGCGCTCCGCATCTATGACCGCCTTGCGGACTTTTCTGCCGGATGCCAACGCAGTAAAATCGACCTTCGCACGACGGCCTAATTTCTGAACCTGTTGTTGCGAAGCAGCACGATTTCCCAAAAGCGGCCGTTGAAAACAGTCAAAATAACCGAAATCTGCACCAGACGTTCACTGTGCCAGCGCTGGATGTCTCACATGCGGACAAAGTTTCTGAAAGATCGTTTAGCCCCGGATATTGCCGCCGGCTGGGTTTTACTCTTCGAACATCAATGCGGTTGCTGCAGCGCTGCCTATAGAAGCGGCCTTTCGCTGCGGATGCTGAATTATGAAAATGCCGGAGATAAACAGGCCGGAATTTGCTGCTCGATACCGGCGGTTCAGAACCTTAAAATCCCTACGCCTATCGCTGCATTAGAGATCCAGGCAGGACTTTCGGAACTTGGACGGCGTCATGCCAGTAGCACGCGAGAACGCGCGAGCGAAATGTGCCTGGTTCGAATATCCAAGGCTTTTTGAGATCTCGTAAACGGACAAATTGGACGTCCCCAGCAAGTCTGTGGAAGTACGAATGCGTTCACGGGAGAGGATGTTTGAAAAGGTTTCTCCCTCTTTTTGAAGATCGCGCTGCAATTGCCTTTCGCTCACTCCGAAAATGCGAGCGGCTAAAGTAAGCGATAGACGAGGATCGAAAAGATAGGTCTGGATCAGCGCTGCTACGGCATGCGTGGTTTGCGGCGAATCCGAGTAGACAAGGGTATTGGAAACGGTAACAGAGCCAAAAGCGATTTCGTTGCGCTTGATCAGAATTTCAGTTTCCGGCCGGCCAAAACGGATCTTGCAGTCTGGCGAGTTGGCCAGCATTTCGAGGTCGGGATGATGGTCGGATTGCAGGTTCAGGGTTTTGGGTGACCACGACTCCCCCAGAGCGCTTTTAATGGTCTGTAGCATGAGTTGTAGCACGTACAACTCTACCTGGCGCACTTGCTCTCGGTTCCCCACGATTGATTTACGGCCGAACAGCAAACCGTTCCAAGCTGGACGAACAAAAAAATCAGCCCTGCTGTATTCCAGTTTTGCCAGTTCGCAGAACGTGACCATTCGCTCATACAGGGTTTTCTGATTGAAAAGACTCTCCAGCGCGCCATGATCCTGCACGCTTGAAACGGATCCCGCGTCAAATCCAATATCAAATTTTCCGGTTGCCGTTGCCGCTTCGCCGGCCAGCGTCCAGAGTTGGTGTTCCGAAATCAGGTGTTCAGGATTTTCGAGTAACCGCTCGTCTATGTTAACCTTGCGCAACAGGTTCAGTGGGTCGTATCCAACCGCTTCACACGCACGTGCAAAATTTATCGCGTATCTGAGCTTTACAACGGCGGTCAAAAGTAAGCTCCGGCCCTGATTGGTCCCTTATCTGTCAAAGCTTAACACAGTTTACCATTTTGCGACAGCGAATTAACCATTTCAACCTGGCGACAAAGGTTGGCGTTGGTTTTGTGGTACAGGTTGGTTAACTGAAACAAGAAGAACAGGAGTATCACATGAAAAACAGCAGTTTTATGGCTGGCGTCGTTGCCAGCTTCGTTCTGGCGTTCGCGCCCCAAGTTGGCGTGGCACAAGATGATGAGGCGCCGCCACCCATCCTGTTCACCAATGTTAATGTGTTCGACGGGTTTAATCCCGATCTGATCATGAACGCCAATGTTCTGGTCGAGGGCAATGTGATCACGCAAGTGTCAACTGATCCGATTGAGATTGACGGTGCGTTTGAAGTCGACGGTACTGGTAAAACAATGACACCCGGCTTGATCGACATGCACCAGCACGTGATGCTGAATGCACCAGAGGGCACTGCCGCCTATCAAACGCGGTGGGACGAGGCATCGGGCGGCGCGATCGCACAGCATCACCTGGTCAACAACATCCTGATGAAGGGCATTACGTCGGTTAGAGATATTGCCGGTGATCCTCTGGACATTGCAAAAGCCATCGACATGGGCCTGTTACCTGGTCCGCGTATTACCTCCTCTGGTGGCGCGATTTCCCAAACCGGCGGTCATGGTGACTTTGCCGGGCGAAACATCCCGCCTTCGGATCTTGCCGACCACGCTGACGTCGCGCAGGCCAGTCAGAACACCTGGGTCGTCGATGGCCCGGATGAGGTCACGAAAGCCGTGCGCCTGAACCTGCGGCGCGGCGCGGGGTTCATCAAGGTCATGGGAGGCGGCGGAGTCGCCAGCGAGTTCGATCCGCTCGATATCCTGGGTCTGTCCGAAGAAGAGGTCGCCAAGGCTGTCGAGATCGCGGCCGACAACGGCACTTACGTTGCGGTCCACGCCTATCACGACGAAAGCTATGATCGGCACCTGCGCCTTGGCACGCGCTCCTTCGAGCATGGTTTCCTCATCTCCGAAGATATGGTCAAACGTATGGTGGCCAAATACGAAGAGACCGAGGACATCGTCTGGAGCTTCCAGTGCTACATGAGCGTCAAATCGTTCGGCAGCTACGAATCCATGCCCGCATTCTTCACCCACGAACAGAAACTCAAGGGCGTCAGGGTCGGTGAAGGCGTTCGTGCGATGTCCAAGTGGATGAACGAATACGGGATGTTTATCGTTGGCGGCTCAGACATGTTCAGCCCGGGTCTTGTCGAAAAGATCAAGGAAGACATCACCTGCAATGTCGAAGCTGGCTTCACGCCTGCGCAGGCACTTAAGCACTGGACCGGAAATGCCGGTATCGTGATGGGGTGGTCTGGTCCGAAGAATCCTTATCCGACTTACCACCTTGGCCGGATCGCGCCCGATAGCTATGCGGACATCCTGCTGTGGGACGGTAACCCGCTGGAGGACATCAACCTGATCCTAGACGAAAGCAAGCTGCAGTTGGTGATGAAGGACGGGCGGGCCTACAAGAACACGTTGGTCGATAGTGACAGCATCATGTACCGGCCTGCGGTTTCAGAACCAAAGGTCTACCCCTGATCGCATAATCTGGGAAACGTCGATTCGACCTGATAGTGCGGGGCGGTTTTTTACCTCGGCCGGCCCGCAAAAAAACCTCTGGATAGGGCAAAACAACAATGACTGTGCTTTCATATTTTGGCTGTGCGGCGGCTTTCACTCTGGTCATGGCGGCGGCTGTGCATGCAGGTGAAAGCAAGCCGATCGCTTGGGCCGATCTTGTAGACGAAACTACGCAGACATATGAGGACCCTTTTCGGGATTTGAACTATCAACAGATAGATGCCTTGCAGACAATTGTCCGAAACAGGGAATTGCTCAATGACCCCACACTCAGCGAAGCGCAGATGGCCGACAGTGCCGCAAAAATCAATGCGGCGCTTGAAGAACTGGCCGAAGACGGGATCGATGCGGACTGGCTGATCGAACAGCGTTGGGTCGTGGCCGACCGGCGCGAGAAGGCAGCAACAGCGGGCAATCCAGCACTGGATGGGCAAATTGTAACGCTAGCCGGGTTTGCCGTTCCGGCACCACCGAATGAGGATGGAACGACAGTTGTCTATCTCGTTCCTGAGCGGGGCATGTGCAGTCACACGCCACCGCCTAATGCAAATCAGATGATCCGCGCGCGTCAAAGGCGACTGGAGCCCCAGCGCCATGCATGAACCTGTGCGGTTGACGGGTAAACTGTCGATTGAGGAAACAAATCACAGTTTTCGTATCGTAGACGGTGAGGTGCCAATGCGCGCTAGCTATATCTTGGACGCAACAGAAGTTGAAACGGCCCCCAGTTTTGGCTCGCCGCCTCAGGCCACAAATGAATGGGCAGCATCCATTGCGGAGCGCCTGCGTGCATCGGGGCAACTGCAAGACAACGGGACAACCAATGAAGAGTCGCCGTAGTTTCCTGGCGGCCACAATGGCTGCCAGCGTCTTCAGTCCCGCTCGCGGTTACACAGTCACGCTGGATGGAGAGACGCCGCTGTCTCGCTTCGCCTTCGGCTCTTGCGTAAGGCAATGACAACCGCAGCCCGAAAGACGCAGCATGATAAATCGAACCTTCCTCAACTCTAGGAGTAGAAAATGAACCTCAGAGCACCCGCCTTAACTATTTTTGCAAGTTTGCTTTTAACAATGACGGCTGCCGCCGATGTGTCAGACGCGTCAAAACTCGGCGCAAACGCAGGCGCGATGGAATATTGCCGCGACAACTTTATGACCGATGATGACAATGGTCGGTATGCTTTGTTGATCGCAGCCACAACCAAAGACTTCGGCAACGTTGCTGAAGGTGAAGATAAGGCCAAAGCCCTGCTCATGAAGAAAGCAGCGGAAGATGGCGAATACCTCGGCGACCCGTTGGATGCAGGGCGTTGTGACAGCGTCCGTAAAATTTTGCTGACACAATACGCCATCAATTGATCTGAGTAGCGAGTAATGTGGCTGGCCCATGGTGCTAACCTCGGCCTGCGCCAGCCACGCGATTTTTAGCCAAAACCAACCACCATCAGGTGCTGAACAAATCTGGGAACGGACATATCATGAATAAAACAAGATCTTTGGGCCTTTGCGGGCTCGCAACACTCCTGATTGGCGCGTCGAGCGTTGCTTTTGCTGAAACAGACGTTCCTGTGGATAAAGTCGAAGGCTGGGATATTTACCAAGGGTCCGAAAATCTGGGCTGCGTGATGGAACGCACCATGGATGACGGGTATCTCGTGCGTCTGGGCAAGGAAAAAGCAGGCGCGCCCTTCGGCTACATCGGCGTCTACACCCAAAACCCTGACGTGAACATTTACGGTGGCGTTACAGGTGACGTTGTTCTCGACATCGACGGACAACGCTTTACTGGTACCGCCGTTGGAGATCTTGATTTCCGCGAAGGGTATCGTGGCGGCTATCTGAAGGCGAACAATCCTCAGTTTGGAGAAGCGTTGGCGCGAAAGTATGTGTTGACGCTAAATCCTGACGATAACCCGATAAAGATCAGCCTTGACGGAACGCTGAAAGCCATGGCGGCAACAGAGCTTTGCGATAGCTATGGCGTCGCAGTGGAGGACATGGGGGACGCTGCAACACTGAGCGCGCTTGAAGCTAACGCATTAGCAAGCTGGAATTCCCTGCTGGAAGGGAACAGGCGCGCCGCGCGCTACGCAGATGAGGCCGTCGCCGTGATGGTGTTTCCTGAAATAAAGAAAGCCGGACTGGTTGTTGGTGGAGAAGCCGGGAATGGCGTGTTGTTTAAAGACGGTCAGGTTCTGGGACACTACCGCACTTCGTCGCTTTCGGTCGGCGCACAAGCAGGTGCGCAGTCTTACGGATACGCGGTAATGTTTCTTGACGAACAAGCCTATGAGCGGTTTTTCTCCAGAAAGCGCCTCGAACTTGGTGTCGATGCTTCGGTAGCAGTGTTCCGCGCAGGAATCACAGCTGAAGTTGATACAACCAAAACCAAAGTCGATACGGTTGCATTCGTGTATGACGAAGAAGGCTTGATGGCGAATTGGACGCTTGAGGCCTCGCGAATCAGAGAACTGGAACAGTAGTACCTTGGACCAAGCGTGTACGCCGTCTCATTGAGGGACGGCGTACCGCTATACGTAGAAACGGTGCGCCCTTTTATGGCATGAGCGCGTTTGCAAGAGGAACATTGAGTGAATCATATGTGTTTCAAATCACTAGCCGCCTTTATCGTGGTGACCCTGTTGTCTCTCCCTGTCTATGCCCAAGTCGGCCCCAATATCGACGAATTGGCCAAAGAACTTGCGAACCCCGGCGCGGCGAATGCGACTTTGAATTTCAAACTGGAGTATCGCAGTTTCGACGGCGACCTGCCCGGTGCAGACGATCAAGATAGTCTGACAGCCATATTTCAACCTGCGCTTCCATTCGTATTGGAGAACGGAAATAACCTGATCTTCCGCCCTGCTTTTTCTTATGTCTTCGATCAGCCCATTGCTTCGGCGTCAGGTTTTTCGGACGTTAGTCAGTTCGGCGACATATCCTATGACTTGCTGTATTCCTGGAGCAGCAGTGGCTGGACGTTCGGCGCGGGTGTCGTTGGTGCGATACCGACAGGCAGCGGCATTTCGTCTGACAACTGGCTGCTGGGCCCAAGCTTTCTGGCTGTCAAGCCCACTGACTGGGGTATCTGGGGGTTCTTCCCGTTCCACAATGAAAAGGTTGGCGGCAGCGGTGATGATACGTCGATCACATCATTGCAGTACTTCCTGTTTTTCAGTCTGAATGACGGCTGGCAAATCGGGACCGGACCCACGATCACCTATGACTGGAACGCGGACAGCGAAAATGACTGGACCGTACCATTCGGTGTACAAGTCTCGAAGACAACGGCGATCGGGAACCAGATTGTCAAACTGAATGCGGGCATCGAAAAGAATGTAGTCGCGCCTGATGATTTTGCATCGGACTGGAAGTTCACCCTGCAATTCAGCCCGGTCATCGGCAATCCGTTCCAGCCAAACCCGCCGTCTCCACCGGTCGACGCGGCAACGCGCGCCGCTGTCCTTGCACCCATCCGTTAGGTCTCACATGGTTAGAAAAATACTCTCTCTAGCGTCAGTTCTGGTCTGCCTGTCAAGCGCAGCCATCGCACAAGGGTTGGGCGGGCCATCTTCTGTACAGGCCGATTTGCAGCCCGGCGATGGGCTCACTGACCCACAGTTCCGGTCAGATTTTCCAGTGAACATTGCACCCGGCTACTTCCGATGGAAAGAAGGATTGGCTGAGAATGGCTTCAGCTTCAATTTTGACTACCTGTCACTGGGGCAGTGGTCGGACTCCGATCTGGGAGAGGGTAACGCATCAGGTGGCATCTTCAGGTTCTACGGGAACTGGAAGGCAACAGAGAATGGCTCCCTGACGTTCAAATTGGAAGACCGCCATGCCTACGGCGACGTTGCGCCACAAAACTTTGGGTTTGACGGCGGCGCGCTGTCCATCACCGGCACAGCCTTTAACGACAATGGCACGCTGCTGACAAACCTGTTCTGGACGCAACGGGCAGACGATGGCGCGTGGACCTTCCAGATCGGCCAAATCGATGTGACGGACTTCCTAGATGTTTACGGGCTTGTCAGCCCATATACCGCCTTCCAAAATCTGGCGTTCAATACGAACCCTACGATCAACGCCCCCAACCCCGGGCTCGCGATCGCGGGCGGCGCAAAACTTGGCTCGAATTTCTATGTGACTGGCGCTGTCGCTGACGCGAATGCGGACCCGTCAAGCCCCGATCTTGATGTCTTCTCCGATGGTGAGCTCTTCAAAAGTGTAGAAATCGGCTACACGAGCGGCTTTGATCGCATCTACTTTGACAATATCCATTTCACGTTCTGGCATGCCGATGAAGCGGATGACGGAAGCCGCCGCGAAGACTACGGCGCGACGTTCTCCGCCGCGTGGTTTCTTAAGAACAAGTGGATGCCCTTCTTTCGCGCGGGTACGTCCAAAGGACGGGCAGCCCTGTATGAGAAGTCCGTCTCAGCGGGTCTTGGTTACTTTGCACGCAACACGGACTTGGCGGGCATCGGTCTCAACTGGGCCGAAGCAGACGGTATCTCAGGCGACCAGAAAACTATTGAAGCGTTTTACCGCTTCTCTATTTCGCCCAACCTGCAGATCACGCCTTCGGTCCAGTTTATCAAGGACCCGCTGCTGACTTCGGATGAATCAAGCATAACGCTTTTTGGGTTGCGAGCGCGGATTGTCTTTTAGCTCTAGACTGCCCTCGTTTGAGGCACTCAATGATGCACACATGACAGGATCAGTCGCGTGACCTTAAAATGGATATAACTGATGAAAAACTTCACTTTAATCACTGCTTGCCTGGCCGTTGTGGCAGTTCTCGCTTCGGCAGACGCGGCGGTTGCAAAAGACAAGAGCGACAAAGGCAAGGGCAAGAAAGACAAAGCCGTTCAGATTGATAACAAACCCGGTAAGGGACCAAAAGCAGTCCCGCCGGGGCAGATCAAAAGGTATACGCGGGGCGCCAAGCTGCCCAAAGATCTTGATTTTGACGATATTGATGATTTGTCGAAATGGAATTTGAAAGCACCTGGAAAAGGTAATCGCTACATTCGCGTAGATGATGAAATCCTTGAAGTGAGCCAAGACTTGACCACCGTGGTCGATGCCGTAGGGATCGTTGGGGATCTGCTTAAGTAAGCGCGAAACAAGCTGCAATACTGACAAAAGGACGGGAGTTTTTATCATGAAGAAAATCGGTTTAATTGCCGTAGTGACAGTGGTGGTAGCTGCTGCGATATACACGTTTACGCGACCCGAACCGACGCCAGCAGAACGTTTGTCCGAAGCGGCACAAGAAGCGGGTGATGCCCTGTCTGACGCCGCCGACGATCTGACATCCGCGACGGGTGAAGCGGCCGAAGCGCTCCAAGTCGAAGCTGAAGCTAAAATGGAAGAACTTGAAGCTAGTGCCGCCATCTTGAGTGACACGATTTCCAGGCAAATGACGGAAACGTCCGGCGAAGTGAGAAAAGAAATCGAGAGTTTGATCGCTGACTGGCGAGAAACTGGAATCGTTACAGACAACGGTATCGATTTAGATGCTGCTATTAGCGCAGTGGATAAGTCCGAAATTCCAATTGAAACGAAGACGCAAGTAATCGCCTTTATGGAGTTGCTACGGGACACTCCAGGTGATGCAAAGGTTAAATTGGAAGAGCTTGAAAAATCTTTGGCTCGATAGGACGCCCGTTTTTTACTTAAGGAATCTCTGAAGAACTTCCCCATTTTGGCTTGATTTGGTATGGTTTCTGCGGATGAGAGAGGAGCCCGCCGATGCCCAAACAGCCTGCCATTCCCGGCCTTGGTGATGCGGTGAAGAAGAAGGTGACGCGCCGCGAGAAGTTCCTGTCGGAGATGGATGCGGTGGTGCCTTGGGGTCGTCTGTTGGCGCTGATCGAGCCGCACTATCCGAAGGTTGGGTCAAAGGGTGGTCGGCCACCGATGCCACTGGAGACGATGCTGCGAGTGTATTTCCTTCAGAGCTGGTACGCGCTGAGCGATCCGATGGCCGAAGAGAGCCTGTATGACAGCGAGGCCATGCGCCGGTTTGCCGGTATCGAGCTTGGCGATGACCGCATCCCCGACGAAACAACGATCCTGAACTTCCGGCACCTGCTGGAGAAGCATCAGCTGACCGAGAAGCTGTTTGCCGAGGTGAATGCCTATCTTGCCGACAAGGGCGTCACGCTGCGCTCTGGCACGTTGGTGGATGCGACGATCATCGATGCGCCGTCCTCGACCAAGAATGAAGCCAAGGCCCGCGATCCCGAGATGTCATCCACCAAGAAGGGTAATGACTGGTACTTCGGCATGAAGGCCCATGTTGGCGTCGATGCAGACAGCGGCATCGTCCACAGCCTGGAGACCACCACTGCCAAGACCCACGATAGCCAGGTCTGGGACGAACTGCTGCACGGCAACGAAACATCCGTCTGGGCGGACAAGGGCTACGTGCATTCCGAACGAGAGGCGGCCTTCACCAAGGATGCAGGCCGGTTCTGGGGCGTGATGCGCAAGGCACCCAAAGGTGGCGAACTGGATCCGCTCGACGTGCAGATCAACCGGATCATCGCAAAGGTCCGGGCCAAGGTTGAGCACCCGTTCCGGATCCTGAAGCGCCAGTTCGGCCACGTGAAGACGCGCTACCGTGGGCTGGCCAAGAACCGGGCGCATCTGTTCACGCTCTTCGCCCTCGGCAACCTGTTCATGACCCGGAGAAAGCTGGCAGCATGAGGCAGAGTCTGCCCAAAAACGCCGAAACCGCCACTCAGGCGGCCGAAACAGCGGGAAAATCGCTGGAAATGGGACGTCTGACGCCCCAAACTACCTTCAAGCCGGCACGGCGGCGAAGCCGAAGGCGTTGATCAGACGTTCCTTAAGCTCAAATTGCAGAGATAAATAAGCTTCAAACCAATAAGTAAGCAAGAATAGCTTAGTGCTAGCGGACAAGTGAGACACCATGTGAAGAATTTGAAGTGCTTTTCGAAACACGTGGGCGTCCTAATTGGAACAGCAATATTTGCGAGCTGTATATCTAGTGACTTGCTGGCAAACCCCAATCTTGTTGACAACGGTTTGTCACCTGTACGCGCACCTCAGGAAAACTCGGACTACGGCATCAGGAACGGCTCTGCATTGGTCGTCCCCATTCCATTTTCAAATCCTGCCATCGGTGCCGGCTTATCCTTGGGCGCAGGCTACCTCTTTCAATTATCACCGGAAGCAGACACGTCTTTTGTAGGTCTCGGCGCCATGGGGTCTGACAATGGCAGCCAAGCCTATGGGATTGCGGCCAATCTGTCATTTGGGACCGGTTGGGGGTTCAACCTTGCCTTGGCGGAAGCGGATATACGCTATGATTTGTTCTTTGGCAGTTTGAAGCTTCCGATCAAGCAAGATGGCGAGCTGTTTAACGGCGGACTTACATTCGCTGTAACAGAGACCAACACTTTTGGCCTAAACCTGCGTTACCTAAACACAAGTATCGGATTAAACACTGGCGGAACCAGCATTCCAGATGACCTTTTGCCCGATTTGGAGCTTGAGCTTGGAAGCCTGGGAGTGAGCTACGAGTGGGACCTCCGAGATGACAGCGACTATCCAACAAACGGGTCCCGTTTGAGTGCTAACGTAAACCGCGGTTTCTCTTTGTCTGAAGGTTCACGAGCTTATAACTACGCCTCACTCAATTTTGATGCTTACCGTACGGTCGGCGCTGAAAAAGTTGTCGCTGGTAGACTATCGGCATGTGCTGCCTCATCTGATGCGCCATTTTTTGACAAATGCTCAATCGGCTTTACCGATGGGCTTCGGGGCTTCAATCCGACCCAATTTTACGACACCCGGCTGGTATCGGCGCAAGTGGAATACCGTCAACGTCTGGGCAATCGATTTGGCTTTGTCGCTTTCGCCGGAATTGGCTGGACCGGTTCAGAATTCGGATCGCTCACAGACAACGGCGACCGCATCGCTGGCGGCATTGGAGTTCGCTATCGCGTGTCACAAAAGTTCCCAGTGGATTTCTCCGTCGACGTCTCTACAAACAACGACTCCGAAGAGTTTCTTTATATATTCGTGGGACAGCGTTTCTAAATCTGAAAACAGAAGGTTATTCCTTGGCCTGGAAAAAGTGAAAACTCAATGACCCATCACCGTCTTTTGTCACTCCTTTCGATCTGCTGTCTCACATTATCTGTGGGGCTCGGCTCTGATGCCGTCGCACAAGATCAGGCTGTTCCAATATTTTCTGCGCCGGAGCCGACTGCCGTAACCACGACCGCAAGTGAGCTTGAAATTCTCACCGTTCCGATGACGGCGGATGAACTATCAGACCTTGCCACAACATGGCAGGAGCACATCAAGGGCGTTTTGCAAGAAATCGCCTTGCTCAATCTGGAACTCGAGGTAGAAAACGAAGCGCGCGACGCTGTTTTGCGCGGTCAACTGGCTGCTGCATTGGAAAGACAGCGCGAGGTTCAAGACAGCTACTCTGCTGTCATTGAAGCCTGGCGCACAAAGGGCGCTGCTGCAGAAGAGACGCAGGTACATGATACATATATTAACGCACTCGGGCTCGAAGCCGTGCGGACAACAGACCCGAGAACGCTTTGGCAGCTTTCCGTCAACTGGCTGACCTCCGCAGAAGGGGGATTGGGGTTCCTGCTCAAGATCGCCGGATTCTTCGTTGCATTATGGGTTATGTACTATGTTGCGCGCCTTTTGCGGCGCGCTACAACTCGTGGTCTTGCGAGAGTGCCAAATCTGTCTCGCCTGCTTCAGCGCTTCATTATCAGTGCAGTGTATTGGGCCACCTTTATCTTGGGCATTCTGGTTGTGCTGGGTTTCTTCGGCGTCAACGTGACCCCTCTGTTTGCCGTCTTCGGCGGTTTGTCCTTCATCCTTGGTTTTGCCATGCAAGATACGCTCGGCAATCTGGCAAGCGGGCTGATGATTATGATCCTCAAACCGTTTGATACCGGAGATTACATCGAAGTCAGCGGGGCTTCCGGCTTTGTCAACGAGATGTCGGTTGTATCCACTCAAATCCGAACATTTGATAATCAGATCATTGTTGTGCCAAATTCCAAGATCTGGGGCGACGTTATTACCAACGTTAGCGTATCCCCTGAACGCCGTGTCGATCTGGTTTTTGGTATCGGATATTCCGATAGTGCAGCACAGGCCATCGAGGTTCTCAAAGAACTGGTGGCAGCGCACCCCAAATGCCTGAACGATCCTGCCCCAGAGGTATTTGTCGGTGAACTGGGCGACAGCTCCGTCAATATTTTCTGTCGACCTTGGTCAAAGTCCGATGATTATTGGACAGTTTATTGGGATTTGACAGGCCAGGCGAAAGAAAGTTTCGATGCGGAAGGAATATCAATACCGTTTCCACAACGGGACGTTCACGTCATTCACAATGGGCAGCTAGTCCAAGACGGCGCTTCAACATGACGTTAGGAGCTCGCAAGTTGTGCAGTCAGCATAGGAAAAAAACTAATGATTATGGCTACTGTTTGCAGTGCATTGGAAAAATTTTGCGGACGGCCTTGATTGCTCTCTCGCTTGTACTCTTCACGCTGCTTTCAACAGTGGTGCAGGCTCAGGAGAGCGCTCCAGAGGCCGCTGAAACCCAAACACAGGCAGACGACGCTTTTGCTGCTCCAGTTGTCATTGACGGTGAGACATTGTTTCTCGTGCGCGGTTTCAGCGCACTGCCTGCGCCCGAACGGGCTGCAAGGATCGAACAACGGATTCTGGAGATTGCTGAGTTACCGGAATTTGTGGAGCTTGATTATGAGATCCGTGAAGATGGTCTCGGGCTTGCGATTTTGGCAAACGGACGCCTTTTGACGGTTGCGACCCAGGCCGATGCGGACTTTGAGCAAATAAGCCTTATAGTGCTGGCCGAGCTTCATGCAGAGGCAATCAAAAAATCTATCGCCAATTATCGTTCTGGTCGGTCAGAAGAGGCGCTGGTCGACAGCGCGCTGGTTGCTGTCGGGTTGACCGTCGGATTTGCCTTGTTGACCTTCCTGTTTTTGAAAGGGCGCTCAAAGCTTATTCGATGGATACAGCAGGTCACTATAAAGCGGTTTACGCAATTCGAAGAGGCCACCAATGCAGTTGTAAAAGGAAAAGCTGTAGCGCAATTGATCGGTTTTGGAACCAATATGGTGCTGTGGATTGGATATATTTTTATCCTTTACTACTACCTCACGTTCGTTCTCTTGTCCTTTGTTCAAACCCGCCCATTCGCGCAGTTTCTGCTCACCTATGTCTCGCAACCTCTGATGGATGTGATATTCGGTTTTTTCAGCTATCTGCCCAATCTGATTACGCTGATCATAATCTTCTTGGTTACCCGCTATCTGATCAAGGGCTTGCGTCTTTTCATGGACAACATCGAAGCCGGCGCAATCGAATGGAAGGACTTTGAACAAAGCTGGATCAAGCCGACATTTAACATTGCGCGGGTCATTATCATCGCGATCGCTATCGTTTTTGCTTATCCACATATACCCGGATCAGGCAGTCGCGCATTTCAGGGACTGACTATTCTTGCTGGCCTCATGGTTTCTTTTGGCTCCAACACAGTGGTGAGCAACATGATGGCGGGGTTGTTTGTCATTTACCGTCGCAGCACTAACATCGGTGACCGAATTAAAGTAGGCGATCAGGTTGGGGACGTTGTCGAAATCAAGATGATGGAAACACTTATCAAATCCGTCAAAAACGAAATGGTGAGCATTCCTAATGCCCAGCTTCTAAATTCCGAGGTCGTGAATTACTCGCGAAAGATCGACGGGCGTGGTCTGCTCGTTCATACGACTGTGGGCATCGGCTACGAAGAGCCGCAAGACAAAGTGGAGGCCATGCTGATTGAAGCCGCTAATCGAACGCGTGACCTCAAAAAATCACCTGCGCCGTTCGTTCTCTGGGCGCAACTGGCCGACTATGCGATCAACTATCAAATCAACGCCTTTACCACTCGTGGCTCAAGCTTGCCTCGCATCTTGTCCGATTTGCACCGCAACATTGTGGATGTGTTCCACGAAAACGGCGTTCAGATCATGACGCCATCATACGTAGCAGATCCGGATCAACCAAAGGTTCCAGTAGAAGTATGGAATGGGAAACTTGCAGCGCGAAAATCACCGTAAGACCTGACCGAACCTTTAGATAAAAGAGAAAAGGAAAAATCTTGGCCTTAAGTATAACAGAACTCTTGTCTGACGAAGAAGGTCAGCCGTATCTGGACAAATCGGAGGTAAGGCTGCGTGTATCCAACAACGATCTGATGGGCGATATGGCCAAAATTTCTGAGGCAACCAAGTGCAAGCTCGTGGTATTTGTTGAATTTCCAGCCGGTTTCAAGAGCGGGAAGCGGGTACCCGATCAAGATCAGTTAGCCGTGGTTCTGAGCGGCTCATTGCGTATATCGGCGCCAGAAAACGAAGAGACACTTCTTGGACCTGGAGGAATTTTCCGCCTTCCGCAGGCTGCAAGCTCCACCCACACATTGGAAGCCATCGGGCCGGAAGCTGTGCGTCTTATGGTCCTGCAAGCGTGAAACTTGGGGCCTCTGCTTTCACAATACCTTTCGCAAGAGCCGGGCTATCCCGGATATGCCGGTGGCACCCCCTCAATATTGGCAAAGCCAAGCGACACAGAGGCATTCATGCATACCCAAACCGTTTGGCGGGGAGCGGCGCAATAAGATATCTCTGTGGCCGGCGTCTCATTTTAGCTGTTTTTGCGTTTTGCTTTGCGCATTTGAATGCTTGCACATACGTACCTTTCGAAACAAACCGCCCGACACAAAATGCTTTGCCGCCTGCACAGTCCACCGTCAGTCGTTTGGAAAATGTATCAGGAACCAAGTTGAGCGGTAATCAGGTTGTGCTGGCACCGCTAGGCAATGGCAATGATGCCTTGGGCGCACGATTGAGAATGATCGAACAGGCAGAGGCATCGATCGACCTCAAAACATTTCTCATCAAGCCAGACACTGCTGGTGCGTTGATCTGGCTGGCGCTCTATGACGCAGCCGAAAGAGGCGTCAAAATCCGCCTCCTATACGACGACGTGTTTACAAGTGCACGCGATGAAGAGATCGCAACCCTCGACGCGCATCCGAATGTCGAAATCCGCGCATTTAACCCCCTGTCAAGAAACAGCACGCTGGCAGTTAACTTCCTGCTTGATTTTAGGCGTGTAAATCGACGCATGCACAACAAAGCCTTCATCGTCGATGGCGCATTGGCCATTGTAGGCGGTCGCAATATCGCGGACGAATATTACCAAATAGAAACAGAAAGCGAATTTGCTGATTTTGATTTATTCGTTGCCGGTCCGCCGGTTGAACAGATATCAGATGCTTTCGACCTCTTCTGGAATGATGAATGGGCGGTACCAGTCGAAAGCTTTACGCGCGGCGACTCGACATTGTTGAGTGAGGCGGTCACCGTCCTACGTGCCGTCCCCGACGCGCCGGCTTCCAAAGTTTACAGAGGCGCTGTTAACTCTCAATATCTTCGAGATCTTAGAGAGGGAATGAAGCCGTCGTATCGAGGGGCGGCGTATGTGGTCACGGACGATCCCGAGAAGCTGCGTAGACCACCAGGCCAAGGTCCGTTTAAAGTTGGCAATGCCTTCTACAATACGCTTCTGTCAGCCAAACGTGAGGTTCTGATAGTTACACCCTATTTCGTGCCTGAGGACTACGGTGCTGATATCTTCGAAAGGCTCGTCTCGCGCGGTTTGCGGGTGCGCATCATCACAAACTCTCTGGCATCTACGAACCACGCTTATGTGCATGGAAGTTACGCAAAATACCGGAACCGCCTCCTGGAATCAGGGATAGAGTTTATCGAGGTTCGCGCAGATGCGCCGTTGATCGCCGAAGGCAGTCGGACCCCGTTGGTGCTTCATTCGAAACTGGCAATCATCGATGCAGAAAGATTGTTTGTAAGTTCGACAAACATCGATCCTCGGTCCATTCGGCAAAATACTGAAATAGGGATGATCATAGAAAGCCCACAACTGGCGTCGGATATGTTGAACCAGTGGAATGCCGAGGTTGGAGACTACGTCTTCGACGTAGTTGCTGGACCCGGCGGCGAACCAATTTGGCGATATGAAGGCGCTGGCATAAGCGAAATCTACTACGACGAGCCCAACGCAGGATTCGTGCGTAAGTTGATAGCGAGACTGACAGGGTGGCTGCCCATAGAACAACAATTGTAGGTTGTTGGTTTCATATCGTTGTTTGGTGGGCGGAGAAGCTAAAACTTTGGTAAAAACAGCCTTGGGGACAACAGCATCGAATGCATGCTTCGTCTGCAACTCGATTGTAGGCATTTGGATCTTCACTGCGTTAATGTCGAACGTCGGCTTCTGTGACTACTTTGCAGCGTAGCTCTCGGATCGATCAGGGAACTCAGCTTGCTGCACCGGCGAAGCACACGATTTCAATCCGGCGGCTTCGGGCTCGTTGCAGTCATTCACCGAAATTTGGTGACTGTCTGCTGTGCAGCGCAAAGCAGTCCTTCATGGCTGCAAATTCGAATTTTGGCTCTCAATGACTGCTTTCAAAAGCACCGGACGTTCGCTGCAGTCACAACGAAGGTCTCAGTTGCGGACTAAGGGTGAGTTCGCTGCGGTACGTGCAGATGTCCGCTTTCGCTGTCGCGCCCAATGATCGCCTTCGATTATTGTGGTTCAAAAGTTCGATCCACGCGAGCTTCGCCAGTTGAAATGGAGCGACAACTGCCATCGGAATACTTGATCGGATTGCTGATTGTGACCGGCGCATCCCCCAGATGCAGTAAGACATTTCGGGGTTCTCGAAATGATCTGCTCAAATATCCAGCGTATGTAATTCCCGGCGCATGATCTTACCTGTGCTGGTCTTAGGAACGTCGCTGACGAACTGGACTTTGCGCGGGCATTTATAGGCAGCCAGAGATTTTCGGCAAAACGAGATTATCTCATCTTCAGAACAGGTCGTATCCGTTTTCAGGACAATATAAGCCTTTGCAATCTCGCCTTTGATGTCGTCAGGCAGCTTGCCAACCGCGGCAAGTGCAACGGCAGGATGTGTCGCCAAAACCCGTTCTATTTCAGCGGGGTAGACATTAAATCCCCCAGTTAAGATCATGTCTTTCTTACGGTCCACAATATAGACGCAACCATCCGTGTCCATTGTCCCTAAATCACCGGTGTGCAGCCAGCCATCCGGTTCAAGCGCCTCGCGAGTTTTTTCTTCATCATTAAAATATCCCATCATCACGATTGGGCCGCGGACCATCAATTCGCCGACCTCGCCGCGTGGCATTGTGTTGGCGGCATCCTCCGCATCGGCAATCCGAAGTTCGCAATAAGGCAGAGCGCAACCAATTGAGCCGTGTTTGTTGGTGCCGTAAAGCGGGTGCGTTGACCCGAGACCGGCAATTTCAGTCATGCCCCAAAGTTCGATCAATGGTATTTTGAACGCGGCCTCAACCGCTTCCATGGTGGCTACCGGCATGGTCTGACCGCCAACATAGCAGCGCGTCAGGCTCGTCAGATCGGCTTCTTTGAGAGTGGGGCTGTTCAGCATGAACATGTACATGGCGGGAACGCCGTCGAAAATGGTTGCTTTGTGCGCTGCGATATCGGCAAAGGCCAAATCCACATCGAATGTACGATGCAACACCAATTTGCTGCCGAACATCATCATGCTCATCATGATAACATTTGCATACACATGCGGGCATGGCAGGGCACTGACCACACAATCCTGTGCGCCGCGCATCTGCATTTGGCTGGTCATCGCCCCATTGGTGATCACTGCCCGGTGCGATTGCATCGCGCCCTTGGGGTGCCCTGTTGTGCCCGACGTATAGCCGATTGTTGACAAAGCAGCGGGGTCAACATCTATCGGTGCAGGAGCAGGGATATTCGCTGCGATCAGCGCATCAAACGACACGGCCCCTTCGGCAGGTTCGCTGCCAAAAGAAATGATGGCGCTGACATCTGATACGGCTTTGACGCCCATGATCCCGGCCACTTTTTCAGGCGAGGCCATAATCGCTTTGGCACCACAATCCTTTACGACATATTCGATCTCTTTGGGGGTCAACATCGTATTGGCCGGATTGATGACCGCGCCAAGCCGAGCAATAGCGTAATAGCTGACAATCCATTCCCACGAATTCGCAGCATAGAGCGTGACCGTATCACCTGGCGAGATACCCAAATCACTCAACCCACCTGCCGCGCGTTCCACCAGATCGTTGATCTCATTGAACGAAAATGTCCGCCCTTCAAATACAAGCGCATCTTTGTCAGAGAATTTTAGTGCGGCTGCGGCTGGAATCTGACCAATGTGATCAAGCATTTTGCCTCCTACGACGACATGTTTTCAGTTCAATTTAGCGGCGTGGCCGTCTCTGCAAAACGTCACATTTTCTAACCTGCTCAATCAAAAGCGCGCAGTCAATCGACTTGCGGCAGCTATCACAAATTGTCCGTTTGTGGATTCTGTGGAGGCAAGCATTGGCCGGACAATTATGAACGGCCGCGAAAGCTGTCATTCGCATTTCTTTGACAAACAGAGAGTCTGGGCTCGATGCAGTCATTCACCGAAATTTGGTGACTGTCTGCTGTGCGGCGCAAAGCAGTCCTTCATGATTACAAATTCGAATTTTTGCTTTTGAACGACTGCTTTCACCGGCAGCGGACGTTCGCTGCGGTTGCGACGTATGTCTCACATGCGGGACGAAGTTGCCGTTCGCCGCCGCGCAGCATCAGAATGCTAATTAGACGTCTGCTGCACGGCCGGAGTTCGGAATAGCCCGATGCTGCTGGTCAAAGTTTGCGTACTGGTCTTAAGACTACGACCACACCACTTAAACCATACGAGCCGCGATAATGGACCGCCTCAAATGAGCACGCGTCGTCCTGTTGATGGCCTGGAACGATTACAGGCGCAGGTGGTAGTACCTCTGGTTTATCGAGCGTGGTCAGTGCTTGATAAATTGCCGCACCGATCTTGGCGTGTGTTCTGCCGCAGTGCGTTTGAATGTGTCCACTAACCGAGATTTTAAGCTGTGAGTTCTTAGAAAGAAACTCGTCGGCTTTTGTGTTCATCTCAACTACGCGTCCCTGGTTATCCAAAACGATGATGGGAAGCGCCATGCAGCCAACTGCCATGGAAAAAACCTTGGTCGCTCCTTCGTCAATATTTAAACGCTTTAAGATTGAAACTGAGCGTTTCAGATGAGGTAAGACGATATCTATGACTACTTTTTCTTTATCGGAAAAATGATTACTGCCAGTGCAACGGGATAAACCGATCCAACCGTTGCAATCCCTTTGGCTCTCCAGAACTGCGCCGATCGAGTGCTCTAGTCCTTGTGGCTTTACCCACTCATTGAAATAAGCACTTTTTTCCAGTTTCTCGGAGAATATTTCGTCTGTATGAGATTTGTTCGGAGTTAGCTTTTCTATTTCTTCAAACCACGGGTTTTTTCCAAGATATTCTGTGTCGTAGTTTTCCAGAAAAGTTGGATCGAAGCCCAAAGATCCCAATGTTTGGCATGAACCATCGGCGGTATTTTCTAGCACAATGTCTGCGGCATCAGCACAAATCTTTTGAGAAAGTGTTTCAATAAAGACTTGGTATCCCTCGACCTCATTTATTGACGTGTAACATAACTCAACAAGGTCGCTATTGTCGTTCTTCGTCATTTTCCGTCCCCGTGCATCGAGGATTTTATCAAGGGATCGTCAGTTCACCAGTTTTTTTTTGGTGACTTCAATGAATGAGAGAGCAATCGTTTCGGATTGAAACCAAAGCAGCATAGAAAGGCGGACGGCCACATAAAAGCGCTTTGCTCGACATCGAGGATTACGGTACGATACCGCATGGTTTGTTTTCCGCATCTCGAAAGCTTGCTTCCAGAGCTTCACGCTTATGCGCGCGCGATCTGTCAACGTCAGGAAAACGCAGAAGACTTAGTGCAAGACGCGATTGAACGAGCCGTGAGATCGGAAAACCGCCCCACAATACGGAGTGAACTGCGCCCGTGGATGTTCCGGGTCATTCGAAACCTTAGGTACGACGAACTTCGAAAGCGACGTGTGCGCAGGGAATATCTTGCCGCTGAGAAACGTCTATTAGATGTGACTGACGGCCAGTCTGATACCGCCAGAAATGTTCTGGTCAGATTGGCCTACGAAAAGCTGAAACCGGAGGCTCGTGAAGTGTTATTTCTTGTGGACATTTTGGGGCTGAAGTATGCGGAGGCGGCAACGGTTATGGACGTTCCGGCAGGCACGATCATGAGCAGGATTAGTCGGGCTCGCAGGGCACTTTTAGCAATTGTGGACGATACGGCTTTTCCGGCAAAACGGGCAGTTCGAAAGAGATGACACATTTAAGCGACGAAGACTGGGAATACCTTAGCGCGTATCATGACGGTGAAATGTCGCCGGGTGATGCTCGTAAGTTCAAGGCGCGTCTGGCAAGTGAAGCCGACCTTGCATCAACGCTTTTGCGTGTACGCGAGGCAAGTAACAGCCTTTCCACTTTGCGCCCTGTGCCTATTGATGATGCTCGAGACCGATCCCCAGTTACTTCTATTGGATCGCGCTTAGCTTGGCTGGCTGGAGGTGCCCTTGCCGCCTCCGTGGTTTTTGCGGTAGCGATAAGTACTGTGAGCAGCGACCGGAATACGTTGCTAGATATTCACAAAGCGTACCTTAAAGAAAACTTTACTGTGATCGGCAGCGATCTGCGCGCTGTTTCGACAACCGCGGCATCCGGAATGCCTGATCTAACTGGTGGAAATCTACGGGCAGTTGCACTGTCATCATTCCAAGCGGGCACAGTAGCTCATTATTCTGGGCGGAATGGCTGTCGGTTATCCTATTTCAGGGGTCTTGAACCGCTGGACTTGCCGACCGCCGCCGGATCTCAGACATACGGTTGGAGCACCGACGACGGCTTGCATCATGCGATATTGGCAACCGGAATGGATGCGCAAAAGTTCAGTGCTATCTCCGCATATCTGCAAAAAGAGACCCGGCAACAGTCACTGGACAGGGTCTACGCAACAATGCAGAATGCGACAGAGACTGCCACACCCTGTACGGGCTGACACTCACCGATAGGCCCCGCACACAGAAGATCAGTTATTTATGGCCGCGGAAAATTAGGCCGATCTTCATTATAGTGGGTTGCAAGGTAATCAATGATTTCCGTACGGTCGGGCTCAGGTATTTCCGACATACCCTGTTCTTCGACCATCCATTCCAGCAACTCGTCCCAATGCGCGCGGGACAGTCCCTGTTGTGCGATGATCATTTCCGAGTGACAGGCTGTGCATGCATAATAGGTCGTTTCAACACCAGAAGCATCGAACAAACTGCCGAATTCATACACTTCTTCCTGTGGCTCTTCCTTCGCGGACGTCTCTGTTGTTTTGAATTCCTGGGGATCGTCTGAGTTGCTGTTCAGGAACGCAATGACATCGGCGCGGTCCTCCTCCGACTTCAGACCCGGAAAGCTCATTCGTGTCCCCTTCACAGCTTTCCGTGGGTTCTTAAGGTATGCACTTAGCCGGTCGGGGGACCATTCGCCGCCAAAACCTTGAATGGCATCGGAATAACGAAAACCCTCAACCGACGCTACAGGTTGTCCAACGATCCCATAGAGATTGGGCCCAACACGGTTTTTACCACCTTTTTCAACGGTATGGCAGCTTGTGCATTTTTTGAAGACACGCTCTCCGGCGCTCGCGTCGGCTGTACCCAGTGCTGCCGTTATATCTGCCGTGACAGGCCCGGCAAGAAATGCCGCGGCGCACGCGGTTACGACGCTTCGCAAGTGTGCGAATGACATGAAACGCTCCTGTAATTAGAAATTTATAGGGCGACCTGCGTCAGGCCGCCCTAAAGTAAAATCAGCTGACGCGGACGCCGACCCTGTGCATTGTATTGTTCAGATACCCTTTGGCATTCCAGTCGATTGCGAAGGGTTGCATAATGCCATCACTGTCAGTCGCCCGGGCCCAGACCTCATAGTAGCCCGCCTGTGGAAAAGTGACGGTGGCCCGCCAATTCTGCCAGGCACCGTCGTTGACAGGCGCGTCAAGGTCTGCATCCATCCAGGTCTTGCCAAAGTCCTTGGAAATCTCGACCTTATCTATCGAGCGGTCACCTGCCCATGCATGACCACGCACCTCGGTTTCTGAACCGCTCAGGTCAGTTCCGTTCGCGGGGAAAGTCACGAGCGATTTGACAGGCATTCGCTGGATGATCTCCCAGTCCTCCTTGGGGATCTCTTGCCCCGGTTCGACGGGATAGGCCGGAACCTTGTAGGATGTGCCGGTCATTTTGGCTCCATCGTGAACCTGATCGCGCAGTTCTATCCGGCTGAGCCACTTCTGCGAGCACGACCCTGGCCAGCCGGGAACAACAAGACGCAGAGGAGCGCCATTCATCGGATGCAGAGCTTCGCCATTCATCTCAAATGCGATGAGGATATTGTCAGTTAGTGCCTTTTCAATCGGCAGCCCGCGTGAAAGCGGCCGCTTTTCTGGGTCGCCAGAAAGGTGAACGTCAGCGCCGTAGTGCGCGGTATAGATAACGTTGGACTGAACACCTGCCTTCTCAAGCACGTCTTTCAGCCTTACACCAGTCCATTCAGAACAAGCAATCGCACCGTAGGTCCATTGATTTCCCTTTGCGGGCGGGTTGAAGAAGGCCCGGCCATTGCCGCCGCACTCAAGGGCGAGAGCCATGGTCACTACCTCAAACTGATCGCTCAAATCAGCAATAGACAGTTCAAGCGGTGCATCCACAAATCCGTCAACGGTCAGCGTCCAGGTCGCCGCGTCCATGCTGTCTGGCAATAATCCGTTGTTGCGAATAAAATGCCGGTCCGTTGGTGTAATCGCATCATCGAGAAGTTCCGGCGGCGTTTCCGCATTCACGGGACGGTCGTTCAAGAGGGTCAACCCATCCTTGCCTACAAGGACGTTGTCCTGAGCTGACGCTGCAGGTACGAAACCAAAAGGCAAGTTTTGGTGGAATGGGATTGATGTACCTACAATTGCAGCAATAGACGCAACGCTGGTCCTGGTTAAAAAACTACGGCGGTTCGGATCAATTTCTTCGTGCTGATCCACATTCCCATCCATATTCCCTTTTTTGTCAGTATCTAATGCCATCAATTCCTCCCTAGGCTGCTGCTTCCGGGCTCAATTCTAATAAACCCAGTACATAAAGGACGTTTTCAGGGGCCAATTTATTCCAGAGCCAGTTGCGTCTTCTCTAAGAAAATAGTCCTTTCTTTAAGGCATGCTGGAATTTGCCTATTAATGATCGCTTGATACCAATATTAATCGTGGATACGCCGCTGTGACGCGACGGTGGCCGCGTTAAAGCGAACAATATTATTTAAAGCGTCATTGGCCCTGAATACGTCGAGAGCCCCATTACCGAATGTCCGCGCCAGTGCCGGGCTCTGGGATGGCAGCAGTGCGCTGACATTTTTCCTATTGTTTTGGTTGACCGAACTGGTTCAGTTGCTATCCTCCGAAGCACTTGAGTGAAAAGGAGAACCGCAATGACGATCAAGGCCTTGGCCGCAGCGGTGGCCCTGAGCATCCTGCCCGCAATGGGAATTGCTTCTGAATGCAACGGGGGTAAGCAAAAGCAAGCTTCCATGACATGTGCCGAAGGTAGTGTTTACGACCCAGTAACCGATGGCTGCGTTCCGACAACAGGGTAACCCGTTTGTTTAACAAAAATTTCAAAGGTGCTTCTGATGGGGCGCCTTTTTTTTTGGAGTGCCTCACTATTTCGCATGGTAGAGGAACAGGGAAGACAGTTAGCAGGAATTTTCCAAAGGACGGCTTCGGGCTCAAGGCAGTCATTCGCCGCGGAGCGCACCAAGGTCCGCTTTGCCGAATTCATCAATTTTCGGTCTTGTAAATCCAGAGCCTAGTATGCGGGTGCTGGCGTTACGCATGGCGCAGGAAACTAATGCCGGTGTCGGGTTGTTTGGGCGCATGATTCCGAAGCGAGAGTATCCGCAAGCCCGATTTCTTTGACGCAGGTGGCGACTCACCCAATCTCTAAGTTTTGTTGCAGTTTTTGGATATGGGAAAAGGTCGCACCAATTCCACCTTGCATATCAAAAG